>JBDTAX010000203.1:0-37170 GCA_039924425.1 Pseudonocardiaceae bacterium | reverse complement strand
CGACAACAGAGTCCGGCGCGGTACCGATCACCGTGTCACGCAGCTCCCGGCGCCGGGTGAGGAACGCGGCGGGAAGCAGCTTGACCGGATCGATGCCCAGCGCGTCGGCGATGGCGACGATGGTGGACAACCGGTCCAGCTCCTTGGCGCCCCGCTCGAACTGGGAAAGCCATTCCACACTGCGCCCTAGCAGCCCAGCCAGCACTTCCTGGGTGATGCCCTTACGCCGCCGGTAGAACGCCACCCGCTCACCGACCGTCGCCTCAACGGTCAACCGCATAGCGACGAGCCTAGTTCGGAACATACCCCAAGATTTCGTTGGGTTTGGTGTCTGGTGGTGCACATAGGGTCAGCACATGATCACCACCGCCTCCGTCATGGACGTGGCCGTACCTCCTGAGAGGGTGCTGGACCATGCGAAAGCCGCTGTGGAGACGGTGGCTACGCGGCTGTGGGCGGGTGAGAGCGTGCACGTCGGCCCGCAGCTTCCCTCCGCCACGAACTACGTCACCTTGCTGCGGGTCGGTGGACGATCCTTCGTGGCGAAGTACTCGCTGCTCGGGACGTCCCTGGTGTCTGTGGTGCGCGGACTGCATGGAACGTGGCCGGAGGTGGAGACCAGCCAGCGGGAGTACGTGTCCGACCCTCAGGGGTTGCTGGCCCGGGAACACTCGCAGCTGAGAGCGCTGGCCGCTACCGCCCGTCGCGGCGCACTGCCGCTGCGGGTTCCGCGGATCATTACTTACGAGGCCGGGGTGCTTATCACGGTCGAGGTTGCCGCACCCAGCTTGTCGACCGAACTGCTCCACGGCAACCAGCACCCTGGAAAATTGCTCACCCAGGTGGCCGACACCGCGAGGCGCCTGCACTGCGCAGGTGATACCGGAAACCCTGCACTCGGCACCGTCATGTTGAGCAGCCCACACAGTTCTATCGCAGGAACCTATGCCCGCAAGTTTCTCAGCCCGCGCCACGCCGACGATTACCTGACCGCGCTGGGTGATGGTTGGGCCGGCCCCGCGGAACGTCGCGAGATCCAGAACTCGCTGAACCGGTTGCGCGGCGTGCTGTTGGTGCTGCTAGGCCCCACCGCTTCACCGGTGGTGATCTACGGTGACCTCAAACCCGAGCACATTCTTCTTGAGCCAGCCGGGTGGCAGACCTGGGTCGACCCCGGTCCGCAACGCGCTGACCCGGCCGCCGAGCTCGCCACACTGGTGTCGCGCACCGCGCTGCTACTCGTCACTACCCAACCACCGGCGGATCGGACCAGCACCATCCTCGACGCCCTGGACCAGCTGGTTACTGAATTCCTGAGCCGCGACTCACCGAACGACATGCACATGCTGCGGCGATTGCTGGCCTTGTGGCTGGCCGACTGGTCGAACTACCTGGCCACCGGGCTGTCCCTACCACCGCAGGTGCCCTTGCCGATGCCGCCGATGCTGCTGGCCGCAGCCGCCCGGGCCCGCGCACTGCTGCTGCTGGCCACCGACGTCGCGGCACACCTCATCGCCAAACCCGCCCACGCCTGGTCTGTCGCCCTGCAAGGCTGCCATGAGCTCGCCTGCGGACAGAGCCGGTGAACTCACGTCCGAACCCGGCCACCCTCGGGGTCATCGGGGCTGGCCGGGTCGGACGCGCCGTGACCGCCGCGGTAGTCGCCACTGCGCTCGTCTCCACCGTTCTGGTGCACAGCCGCCGGCTGGTGGAAAGCACTGCTCTGGCTACCGACGCCACGGACCTGGCCGCCACTCAGCACGTCCCGATCAGAATCGACGCCGTCGAACTGGACCGGACCCAGCATGGCCCCGCCGGCGCCGTACTGTCGACCGTTCGCAAGCTGCTCGGATTGGCCGACGGCCACGAGGAACTCTCCGCTCCCAGCTCCAGCGGCGTGTATCTGGGGCAGCGCCTGCGGTTCGTCGCCGGTCGGTACTGGAAGGACCGCCCGAACACTCAGCCGCTGAACAAACCGCCCTCGCCGCCAGCGCGCACCGGCTCAAGATCCTCTATGGCCGCGTCAAGACCCACCTGTAGAACCGGAAAAGGAACGATTAGTGCCTATCGCAACCCCGCCACACGCCGTACGAGTCAGTGCCGGTCCCGCCACCGTCCTCGTCACCAGCGAGGACCCCACCGTCACCGACTGGATCACTCAATACCTCGAGTCCTGGTGGACGGTGCGATCAACCACCCCGGCCGCCGAGACCAGCGGGCCCGTGCTGCACTGTCAGATCAATCCTGACCGCTTCGTCGCTGCCCAAGACAACCTCAGCACCCAGGCGCACCGGGTCGTTAAGTTCGCCCGCAACCCAGTCCACGTCACCGACGACGCCGTCTGCGCGGTCGACTCGACTGAGCAGGTCTCATACCACACCGATGCTAGCCGCACCCGACTCACCCTCGCCGCCAACGGTTCGCTAGGGCTGTGCCTGGCCGCCGCCCGAATCACTCGCGAACTCATCCGGGCACAGCTTGAAGCCGACGGGTGGGCCATCATGCACGCCAGCGCCACCGTCCGCGACAACGACGCCACCCTCTCGCTGGGACCCAAAGGCGCCGGCAAAACCACCACGGCGCTGCTACTCGCCACACAGAGCCACCAACTACAGGGCCACCAGCTTCTGGCCAACGACCGGGTCTTCCTGCACCCCGCCACCCGGGCACTACTGCCCTGGCCCGCCGCCGCGGCGCTCGGACTCGGGTTGCTGCATGCCCATGGCCTCCTCGACGGCGTGCGTGCCCGGCTGGCCGCCGGGCAGCACCTGCACCCCACCGTCGATCCCGCCGTCACCGCCGCCATCCTCAACGGCCGCACCAGCACGCTGCACGACCCCCGCGGCCGCGAGCTCAAAACGCAACTCTTCCCGCACCAACTCACCGACTGGCTCGGCCTGAAACTTGCCCGCTCCGGCACCGCCGCCGCGTTGGTCTTCCCCCGCCTCGACCCCGACGGCGAACCCCGCCTCGACCCCTCCTCGCGCACCGTCACCGCCAGCGACTTCTTCGATCCTGACCACGACGACCGCTACCCTGATTTCCTTCGCCTGACCCGGATCACTCCCGACCACCGCCACCAGATCTGGGCACGCACCCGCGAGGCCTTGGCCACCGTCCCCCACCACAGCATCGTCCTCACCCACGACACCACACGATCACGACAACTACTCGCGGCTCAGGCGATGGTGGGCAAGTCAGGACTGGAGACGTCGTAGATCACTACAACTTGCACGACAGCGCCATGTCGCTGTCTTTTGGCTTGAACTGGCTCTCGAAGTCGCCGCCGCTGGTGTCGTTACCCGGGTAGGCGGCCACCGCGTCTGGGAGCTCGGCCTGGAAGTCGTGCCTCCACTGCATTCGCAGATAGTCGCTGATCACCGCGTTGAGCTTGAGGCAGTCCGCGTGGTGATGCCCGCGCAACCCGATGCCGTAGTACTGGAGTTCTCCGAAGGCGCCCGGCAGGACGACCTTGAATTTTCCCGGATTGGCGTGCGTGTATCCGTAGAGGACCAGAGCATCGGTGAACACCGCGTCGGTGGTGTGCGCCAGAAGATAGTCGACACAGTCCTTGGTAGTGGGAGGCTTGGTCGCCATGTTCGCGCCGGGGATGTTCACCCCCTTGCCGGTGCCCTCCGATTCGGTACAGACACTCTTGTTTATCAAGCTGTCCTTGTTGTTGGTGATGCTCATGTCGTCCGCGCGGACCAGAAACGCCTGCGGGCCGACCATGTAGGGACCTGCGAAGTCGATGCCCCGCTGATTGCGTGCCGGCGTGATCGAGTACGTCGCGATGACGATCGTCACGTTGCTGCTGTCGAGCATGCGCTCTCGGTCAGCGATGGTGAAGGGCTTGGACGTCACCGGAGTGCGCAGTCTGGCTCCGACCGCGTTCATCAGGTCGATGTCGAAACCCGCCGGGTTGAGAGCGCCCACCCCGAAGCCCGGCGAGTCCTCGACTACCCCGACGATGATCGTCCCTGTGAGGATAGACGGACCCGGCTCCGGAGCACAGCCAGCCAGCAGGACGACAGAGCCCAGAACGGCAAGCCAGCCGCCCCTTGCCCGTACCCTGTACAAGTGTCCTCCCTGGAAATTATCCGCTACTCGTTCTGAAGCATCGCGCTCACAACCGACAGATCAACACCACAATTCCGATCATCGCGGGTGTTCATGACGGCAATGTCCAAGTGAAGCTTCGTGGTCCCGGCGGGCACATACACCAGCGTCAGGGCTCCGGGGCTAGCGGGGACCGCTCCACCGTGATTCCCTGCCATTTCAGTTTCCACCGAAAACAACGTGCTCGGGACGCAACTTCCGATTTCGCCATTATGATCGGCGACCTGGAACCTCAGCTCAAGGGTGTTTTTCTGTGCGGTGATGGCGACATCGAGTGTGGCGTGGCCACCCGGCAGTACGTTGGTGTTCTGACCCAGAGTGACCACTGAGAGCACGTTGGTCGGTTGGCTAGCAACGTAGAGGGACCAACCGCCCCACACAACAGTGCCTACGAAATCCACAATAAGGATGAATGCGACAATTCCCCGGGTGGCCTTGGGGCCGATCGTAGGGAGCTTTGGGGGCTGGAAGACGCCGATGATGGCGGTGATGGCGGCGACAGCACCCCCGAGCGTCGCGACAACGGTCGAGGCGACGCTTGTCTTGACCGCGATGATGACAAGAAGCACGATCGTCCAGATCAACCCGACCAGGCAACCGTAGAGGAGGAACACGCTCGTGAAGGGCTTCGATCGCACATGATCGGCGGGGGGCTCCACTGACGGCAGGGCGAGTGGCAGCTCCGGCTCCTTGCCCTGCTCAGCCTTGTCGGCGCCGATCATGACAGGATTATCACATGTCACAGGCGCCTGGTGCCCGGTTAGCCCCGAGCACCAGGCCGCGCTCTGTTGTTGGGTTTCGGCAGGCCTGAGAGGGCGATTGTCGGTCGCACGTCAGGTGATGGTGGGCAGGGTGAGGGTGGAGACGTCGTAGAGGGTGCCCGGTTGGCTGAGTAGGGCGGCTAGGACGGCTGCTTTGCGGTCACTTTGCTCTGCGCCGCCCCAGCGCACCTCGCGTGTGTCGCCTCGCCGGCTCGCCTCCGGTCGACCCGAGCCCAATCGCTCGGTGCCCAGTTTCAGCACGACGGCGGCTGGCGACCGCGCGGCTAGCGAGCGGACCTGGACCCGCAGCCACTCGGGCAGCTCCCGCAGCACCGTCAGCGCAGCCACCGTCGCGGCGTCCCGGGGCCCGAGTCGGGCCACCCGCAGCTCCGGCAGGCCAGGCGGTCCGACCGGAACCACCGCGTAGTCGGTTCCGATGTCGTCCACCAGATGCACGCCATCGCCGCGACGCACGACCGCGACCGGGGTGCGTTCGGTGACCTCGATGCGCACCGTGCCATCCACGTCGCACCGCACCTGAACACTCGCCACCCGCGGCAGCGCGGCTACCCGAGTCTCGATCGCCTTGGTGTCCAGGCGCATCATCGGCGTGCCCAGCCGCACCGCCGCCGCCACCCGCACCACCTCAGCGGGAAGCTCTCCGGTGCCCACCACCTGCACGGAGCGGGCAGCGAACAGTGCGCTGCCCAGCAGCACCCAGGCCAAGCCGCCGAGCAGGGTCAGCATCGCCAGCCCAGCGACCAGCCAGGGCCACCAGGTTCGGGGCCACCAGGAACGGGGCGGCCCAGCCGGCTGCGCCGCGACAGCGGCAGACGCCGCTGTGCCCCGCGACACGCGGGATGCGGCGGCGTGCCGAGGCGCCGGTCGGGAACGGGACGCCACCTGTGCGGCGCTGCGGCCGCGGCTCGCGGCACGGCGCGCCCGCAGGGCCGCCAGCGGCCGGTTAGCATCGCGCCCGGACTGGCCGCCCGCGCCCGACTGTCGCCCCGACGCTCCCGGACCGTCGGTTCTCACCCGGCCTGCTCTCTTCCGCACTGTTCTCTTCCACACTGTCCCGCCACATCGATGCGGCGGCGCGCCAACTCAGCGAGGAGCAACGGGGCGAGTGCCGTGACGTCCCCGGCGCCCATTGTGACCACGACGTCACCGGGACACACCAGCTCAGCCAGCCGCGCGGGCACCTCGGCCCAGCACGGCTCGTAGTGCACACACTCCGCTGGCAACGGCACCGTGTGCGCGATCAACTCCCCGGTGACGCCGGGCAACGGCTGCTCCCGGGCTCCGTAGACGTCCAGCAGCAGTACCACGTCGGCCAGTGCCAGCGCCACACCGAACTCAGCGGTGAAGTCCCGAGTGCGCGAGTACAGGTGCGGCTGGAAGGCCACCACCAACCGACCCTGCCCCACCAATCGACCCTGGCGCAGCACCTGCCGGGCACCGCGCAGCGCGGCGGTCACCTTCCTCGGGTGGTGGGCATAGTCGTCATAGACCCGCACCCCCGCCGCCTGTCCCCGGAACTCGAACCGGCGGCGCACTCCCCCGAACCCGGCCAGCCCCGCCAGCAGACCGGGCAGCGGCGCCCCGAGTTCCAGGCCCGCCAGCAGGGCCGCGAGGGCGTTGCTCACCACGTGCTCCCCGGGTGCGGGGACCGTGAGCGCCACCTGGTGCGGCGCCCCATCCGGGCCGATCAGCGTCACGGCGCCGACGCCGCGCTCGCCATCGGGGGTGTACCGCACCAGGTGGGCGTCGGCGACCGCGGTGGCGAGCCGGCCGTAGCGGCGCACCCGCACCCCCGCGGCGGCGGCCCGGTCCGCCAGCGCGGCCGAGCCGGGGTCGTCGGCGTTGGCGATCAAGAGCCCGCCGGGCGCCAACCGGGCCACGAAGGCGTCGAAGCTGGCGGTGTAGGCCGCGAGCGTGCCGTGGTGGTCCAGGTGGTCGGCCTCGACATTGGTGACCACGGCGAGCTCGGGTGCGTAGGCCAGGAAGCTGCCGTCACTCTCGTCGGCCTCGGCCACGAAGACCTCGCCACCGCCATGATGGGCACCCGACCCCGGGGTGGTGAGGTCGCCGCCGATGAGAAAAGACGGGTCAGCGCCACAGTGGCGCAGCGCGACGGTGAGCATCGACGTGGTGGAGGTCTTGCCCGCGGTGCCGGTGATGCAGGCGACCCGGTAGCCGGTCATCAGCAAGGCCAGCGCCGCGGAACGATGGATCACGGGGATGCCGCGCCGGGTGGCTTCGAGGAGTTCCGGATTGCGCGGGTCGGCCTGGTGCACCGCTCTGGTGCTGATGAGCACAGTGGGGTCGGCGCCGAGCTGGTCGAGGTTCGCCGCGGCGTGCCCCACGGCCACCTTGGCACCCAGCGCCCGCAGCGCGAGCAGGGCACGCGAATCCTTGGCGTCCGAACCGGACACCGCCCCACCGCGAGCCAGCACGATCCGGGCCACCCCGCTCATCCCGGCACCGCCGATACCGATCAAGTGGGTGCGGGCCAGCCGCGGCGGCAGCACTGGAGGTACCGCTGTTGTCATCGCCCGCCTCGGCCACCGTGACCGGACGGGGCCGGCCGCGCTCCGGCGCGTGACCGGGGCTCGGGAACGTGGGGCACGGGTGGGTGCAGCCGCAGCGCTCGGGTGAGGGCACCCGGGCGACCGCAGCGAGTGCCCTCGTGGCGCAACGCGGAGACCGCCTGAGGTTCATGCCGGGCAAAGTTCGCCAGCAGCCCGAAAGCCAGCATCGTCAGCACGATGGAGGTGCCCCCCGAAGAGATCAGCGGCAACGGGATCCCGGTGACCGGCAGCAGGCCGACCACGTACCCGATGTTGATCGCCGCCTGACCGACCAGCCAGGTGGTCACGGTGGCGGCCACCAGCTTGATCCACGGATCGGTGTTGCGGGCAGCGATCCGAATCCCCACGTAGGCCAGCGTGCCGAACAGCAGCAGCACCACCAGGCAGCCCAGGAAGCCCAACTCCTCGCCGATGATCGCGAAGATGAAGTCGTTGTACGCGTTGGGCAGGTAGTCCCACTTGGCGCTGCCCTGCCCCAGGCCCACCCCCCACCAGCCGCCGTCGGCCAGCGAGAACATCGCCTGACGGGCCTGGTACGCCGCGCCTTGCGGGTCAGCACCCGGGTGCAGGAAAGACACGATCCTGGCCGACCGGTAGCCGGCGATACCGGCCATCGCGACGGCCCCAACGACGGCGGCGATCGCGATCGCGCCGAACAGCTCGCCGGGCGCACCGCCGAACCAGAGCAGCGCGAGCAGCACGACGGCCAGCGTGATCGTGGTACCCAGATCGGGCTGCAGCATCACCAGCGCGAAAATCGTGACGGCCATCGGCACCAGCGGCACCAGCAGATGCCGCCACTGGCGCAGCAGCGCGCGCTTAGTGATCAACACGTGCGCGCCCCACATGGCCAGCGCGAGCTTCGCGGGCTCCGAAGGTTGCAGGGACAGCGAGCCCAGCCGTAACCATTTCTGCGCGCCGTTGATCTCGGTGCCCAACGGGCTGAGCACCATCGCCAGCAGCGCCACGCACACCAGCAGAAATAACCCACTGGTGCCGCGCAAAATCCGGACCGGTGTGCGCAGACCCAGCCAGAACAACACCAGTCCGAGTCCGCAGTACACCAGTTGCTGGACGAACACCGCATAAGACGAACCAGCCCTGGTGTAGGACTCCACATTAGACGCGGAGAGCACCATCACCAGACCGACCAAGGTCAACAGGCCGAACACGGCCAGCACCAGATGCAGCGAGGTGAGCGGCCGGGCCAACCATTCGGTGAGCCACTCGCGGAGCGCCACCACCCGATCCTTCATCACCATCAACCGACCTCGCGCCAACTGACCCTGCGTTGACCGGGCGGCACTCACCGGGCGGCGCCCAGCGCCGCGACAGCGGCGGCGAACGCCCGGCCACGCTGCGCGTAGTCAGTGAACATGTCCATCGACGCCGCCGCCGGGGCAAGAAGCACGACGCTGCCCGGGCTGGCCAGCTCAGCTGCCGCGGCCACCACCTCCGTCATGGCGCCATCGTCTCCCGAATCCACCACCCGCACTGGGAGGTTGGGTGCGTGTCGCGCCAGCGCGGCGGCGATCACCGCGCGGTCGGCGCCGAGGAGCACCGCGCCGAGGAGCCGATCGCGGGTGTCGATGACGAGTGAGTCCACCGCCACACCCTTGAGCAGGCCCCCGGCCACCCACACCACCCGGTGTCGGGCTAGCAGTGAGGCTCGCGCCGCATGCGGGTTGGTGGCCTTGGAATCGTCGACGTAGCACACCCCAGCGTGCTCGCCGACCGCCACGCCGCGGTGCGCACCCGGGGTGAAGGCGCGCAATCCATCTGCGACGGCTGGCCCAGGAACCCCGATGCAGCGGGCCAGTGCCGCGGCGGCCAGCGCGTTGGCCAGGTTGTGCGGGCCGGGCGGGCGGACATCGGTGACGCTGGCCAGCACGGTGTCCTGACAACCCGTGTCCTCACAACCCGTGTGCTCGCCACAAGCTCGGTCAACCAGCCGGTTGCCCACCACACCCAGCTGGCCGGCTTTCGGTTCGCTGGTGGTGAACGCGACCCCGCCGCGCCCGGCGGCCAGCCGGGTGGACCACGCATCGTCGGCGTTGACCACCGCCGTGGTGCACCGCGCGTACACGTTGCCCTTGGCGCCGGCATAGTCCGCCAGGCAGCCGTGCCAGTCCAGGTGATCGGCGGAGACGTTGAGCACCACGGCGGCCCGTGGACTCAGCTCGGGCGACCAGTGCAACTGGAAGGACGACAGCTCCACGGCGAGCACCCGGTGGCCGGCGCGCACCGCGTCCAGCAGGGGAAATCCGATGTTTCCACACGCGACGGCGTCCACCCCGGCGGCGCGCAGGATCGATTCGAGCATTCCCACGGTGGTGGTCTTGCCGTTAGTTCCGGTGACCACCAACCACTCAGCCGGCCTGGATCGCGCGCTGTCAATCCAGTGCGCCAGCATCACGTCGCCGATCACTGGCACGCCAGTGCGTCGCGCCGCCACCAACAACGGATGGGCCGGCCGCAAACCCGGGCTGGTCACGATCAGGTCGGTGCCGGGCGGCGGTGCGGCCAGCTCGGCGGCCAGCCGGACCCCGCTGGTGAGCGAGGTGGCCGCCAGCGCTGCTAACTGGGCGGGCGAAGAGTCGGTGATGGTGACCTGAGCACCCAGCTCGGTCAGCACCCGGGCCGCTGAGACTCCGGTGACCCGGGCCCCGGCGACCAGCACCCGAGCCCCGGCGATCCCCCCAAAAAAGGACTCGGTATCCACGTCACCCCCCGGCCGCGGTCAGCCACTCGCCGTAGAACACACCGGCGCCCAGCGCGCAGCAGATGGCGGCGAGCAGCCAGAACCGGATGATGACCGTGGTCTCGGGCCATCCGGCGAGCTCGAAGTGGTGGTGAAACGGCGCCATCCGGAACGGCCGGCGCCGGGTGGTCCGAAACACCACCACCTGGATGACCACCGACAGTGCCTCGACGACGAACAGCCCACCGATCACGACGAGCAGCAGCTCGGTTCGAGTGACCACGGACAGCCCGGCCAGCAACCCCCCGATGGCCAACGATCCGGTGTCGCCCATGAAGATCTTCGCCGGGGGGGCGTTCCACCACAGGAACCCGATGCACCCGCCCACCGCGGCGGCGGCCACCACGGCCACGTCGAGCGGGTCGCGCACGGTGTAGCAGCCGGGCACGGCCTGGATGGTGCAGTCCTGGGTGTACTGCCAGAACGAGACGATCACGTAGGTCACCAGCACCATCGCCGCCGCCCCCGCGGCCAGCCCGTCCAAACCATCAGCCAGGTTCACCGCGTTCGACCAGGCCGACACCAGCAGGTAGCTGAAGACCACGAACCCGACGACACCGAAGGACACCACGGTGACATCCCGCACGAAGGACAGGTGCGTCGAGGCCGGGGAGATGCCATCGGAGTCCCGGAAACCCATCGCCAGGATGCCGAACAACACGGCGGCGACCAGCTGCCCGACCAGCTTGGCGGTCTTGTTCAGGCCCAGGTTGCGCTGCAGGCGAACCTTGATCAGGTCGTCCAGGAAGCCGACCACCCCCAGCACCGTCATGAGCAGCAGGACCAGCAGAGCCGACGCGGTGATGACATGCCTGGTCGCGATGAGATGCGCGACCAGGTAACCGCTCCACGTCGCCAGCAGGATGGCCACTCCACCCATGGTGGGCGTGCCCCGCTTGCATTGGTGAGTCTGCGGCCCTTCCTGCCGGATCTCCTGGCCGAAGCCCTGCCGGGTGAACAGTCGGATGAGGTACGGCGTGAACAGGATGGAGGCGAGCAGCGCGACTCCGGCGGCGACCAGGATGGTGCTCACCTGGAGTGCCCCGGTCTGATTACCGGCTCCGCCGGGGGTGAACCGAGCAGCCGCTCGAGCAGGTCGGCGAGCACGTCCGCGTCCACGAACGGGCGTTTGACGCCATGCACTTCTTGCGCGGTCTCGTGGCCCTTGCCGGCGACGACCACGGCATCCCCCGGGCGGGCCCGGGTGAGGGCGGAGGCGATCGCCTCCGCCCGGTCACCGATCTCCACGACCGTTGCCCCCGCCACTGCCCGCGCCCCGGCGAGGATGGCCGCCCGGATCGCCGCCGGGTTCTCGGTGCGCGGGTTGTCGTCGGTGACCACCAGCAGATCGGCCCGGCGAGCCGCCTCGGCACCCATCAGCGCGCGCTTGGCCGTGTCCCGGTCCCCACCACAGCCCAGGACCACCAAGATCCGTCCAAGAACCTGGGTCCGCACCGCGTCGAGCAGCGCGGCCACCGCGGCGGGCTTGTGCGCGTAGTCGACCAGCGCGAGGAAACTCTGGCCGCGGTCCACCCGTTGCATCCGACCGGGCACCTCGGCGGTGGCGATGCCCCGAGCCAGCAGCACCGGGTCGGCCCCCGCGAGGTGGCCAACGGCCAACGCGAGCAGCACATTGGCCACATTGAACGCCCCGGGCAATCGCGTCACCACGGGTCGGTCGAACCCCTCTGGCCCCAGGACGCGGAACGTCTGACTGCCGGAGACCTGGCTACCGGACACCTGGGAGGTGACGTCTCCAGCGTGCCAGGTGGCCTCGCCGCCACGCGAGACGGTCGTCGTCGCGCCGGTGACCAGCCGCCGGCCCCAGGTGTCGTCGATGCACACCGCCTCGGCGCGGGCCCGCCCGTCGAACAGCATCGCCTTGGCGGCGAAGTAGTCCTCAAGATCCGTGTGGAAGTCCAAATGATCCTGGGACAGGTTGGTGAACGCGCCGACCGCGAAGGCGGTGGCGCTCACCCGGCCCAGCGCCAGCGCATGGCTGGAGACCTCGATAGGCACGTGCGTGACGCCACGCTCGACCATCAACGCCAGCAGCGCCTGCAGCTCCGGAGCCTCCGGCGTGGTGAACGTGCTGGGCACCTGCGCCTCGCCGATCCGAGCCGCCACGGTGCCGAGCAGGCCGGTGCGCGCGCCCGCCGCGCGCAACCCCGCCTCCAGAAGGTACGCCGTGGTGGTCTTGCCCGCGGTGCCGGTGATCCCGAGCACCGCGAGCCGAGTGGAAGGGTCACCGAAGATGCGGGCGGACAGGGTACCCAGTACCGATCGGGGATCCGGGTGCACCAGCACCGGGATGGCGCCGCCGGCCAACGCGAGACGGCGCGCGCCGTCTGGGTCGGTGAGCACCGCGACCGCGCCAGCGCGCAACGCCGTGGCTGCGAAATCGGCACCATGCGCCCGGCCAGGGGTCAGGCTGGGCAGTGCCGCGAACAGGTCACCGGCAAGCACTTGTTGGGCCCGCAACGCGATGCCCGTGACCAGGGTCCGATCCGCCAGGCTCCGATCTGCCGGAGTCCGATCATAAGGTGCCGAGAGCGTCGCGCCCGCCAGCGCGGCGAGTGCGGTCACCGGCGTTGACACGGGGCGCGAAGGCCGCAGCGGGGTCTCGACCAACGAGGGAGTCACAGGGGCAGTCACGATCTGAGGTCGGGTGCGGGTGGGGCGCAAGCCCAGCGGGAACGAAGGCTACCGGCGCGGCGCTGCGTGATGGGGGGCGGACCCAGCGTGAGGGGATGCGGCATTAGGGCAGGGTGAGGGTGGCGACTGGACTGGGCCCGGGGGACAGCGGGATCTGGTAGCGCCCCGCCAGGTAGGAGGCGATGTCGTGGAACAACGGCGCGGCGCTGCCGACAGCCGGGTTGTCGAGCATGATCGCCACCACGAAGCGTGGAGCGTCAGCGGGCAGGATGCCGGCGAAGGTGATCCAGTAGCTGGAGTTGCTGTAGCAGCCACAGGCGGGGTTGACCTGCTGCGCGGTGCCGGTCTTGGCGGAGATCTGGTATCCGTCGAGCGCGGCTTCCGGGCCGGTGCCACGCTGGCCCGGTTCGCTCTGCACGACCGCTCGCAGCATGTCGCGCACCGCGACGGCGGTCCGCGGGCTGACCACCCGGACACCGGCTGGTCGCGAGGTCGCGGTCCGGGTGCCGTCCGGGGCGATCTCGGCGCTGACGATCCGCGGCGGGATGCGCACCCCGTCGTTGGCGATCGCCTGGTACATGCCGGCGAGTTGCAGGACGGTCACCGACAGGCCTTGGCCAATGGGCAGGTTGGCGAACGTGCTGCCCGACCAGCGCCCCCGTGGCGGCACCTGGCCCGCGCTCTCCCCTGGCAGCCCCACATCGGTGCGCTGCCCCAGACCCATTCGGGTGAGCATGTCCACGAAGCGGTCTTCACCGACGCGCTGCGCGGCGAGCAGCGTGCCGATGTTGGACGAGCGGGCCAGCACCCCGGTGAACGTGAGGTTGACGGTGCCGTGCGACCACGCGTCGTGAATCTCTCGGTCGGCGATCCGCAGCTCGCCGGGGACTTGCAGCACGGTGTCCGGCGTGAGGGCGCCACTCTCGACAGCCGCGGCGGCGGTGATCACCTTGTTCACCGAACCGGGCTCGAAGGGAGCCGAGACCGCCGGGTTGCCCAGCGACTCCGGAGTCGCCGCCGCGAGGTTGTTCGGGTCGAAAGTGACATCATTGGCCATCGCGTACACCTCGGCGGTGCGCGCGTCGAGCACCACCACGCTGGCCCCCTTGGCGTGATATTTCCGCGAATAGTCGCGGAGCATCTGCGCCACCGTGAACTGCAGGTCGGAATCCAGGGTGAGTTCCAGCCCCGAACCCGGTACCGCCGGGCGCTCGGCGCGCTCGCTGCCCGGGATGATCGCGTCCGAGCCCTCAGCGGTGTCCACCACCCGGCGACCGTCTCGACCGGCCAGCAGGGTGTCGTCATAGTTTTCCAGACCGACCAGTCCGCGCACTTTGCGCTCATCGGCCCGCCAGTTCGCCACCCCCAGCACGTTGGACGCGAGCTCACCGCCGGGGTACTGCCGGATCTCCCGGTGCTCCGCGCTGATCTCGGGGAAATCCCGCTGGATCGCCCTCGCCTGGGCCGGTGTCACCAACGGTGCCAGCAGCACTGTGGTGTCATCGCTGCGCAGTTGGTTCAGAATCTCCTGCTCGGACACCGACGCCCCGAGTACCTGAGCGACCCGGCGGGCCATCGCCTGCTTGTGCGCGTCCGGATCGGCCCGGACCGCGCGCTGCTCAGCGGTGATCCGCTTCGGCTGGGCGTACAAAGCATCGGCCGCCACGCTGAACGCCAGCGGCGTGCCGTTACGGTCAGTGATCGTGCCGCGCTGCGCGGGCAGCATCTGCACCGTGGTGCGCTGGCTCGCGGCCTGCGCGGACAGCTCAGCCGCCTGCAATCCCTGCACCGCGACCAGCCTGAGCCCGGCGGCCACCAGCGCAAGCACGAGCACCACCCGGCCCAGCGCCAGCCGACCCAGCCCCCGCCCCAACCGACCGCGCGGGCTGGCCGATGACAGGCCACGCCCGCGGCGATGCCGGGGCTTTTCGGTTGCCCGCGCGGTGTTCACCGCGCGACCGGTGGGACAGGTGCTGCTGGTCGCGGCGGTGAGGCGGGTGCCGGCAGCGGCAGGGTGGGTGGCGGTGGGGGGGCGGGCGGTGGGGGGGCGACGGCCCGCTGCGGGTGGCCGATCAGCACGACGGTGCCGTCCGGGCGAACGAGCAGCCTGGCCGGGTCCCCGGCCGGGACCATGCCCAGTTCACGAGCCCGGCGAGCCAGCTCGGGCGCGGTCTCCAGAGTGGCCACTTCGCGGCTGAGGCTCTCGGAACGCTCGGTCAAGTTCCGGGCAACCTTGCGGGCGCTCTCCAGGTGGTAGGAATCAGCGGTGGCGGCCGTGGACAACCACAGCGTGGACACCAGGCTCACCCCCAGCAGCGCCATCACCAGCAGCACGAAAGGCGTCCGGCCGGCGTCCGCGCTCGCGGGGTCACGGTGGTGGGCCCCGGTGCGCTGGGCACGCCGGGCGTAGGCGCGGGCGACGGCTGGGGAACGGCCTCGCGGCCCGCGCGGCGGGGTCGCGGTGCGGGCGGGGGCCGTCACGGAGTCGACTCCAGCCCAGGCACAACCGGCGCGATGCGTTCTACGGCCCGCAGCCGTACCGACGCTGACCGCGGATTGGCCCCGGCCTCGGCCAGGCCGGCGTGCTCGGCGCCACGGGTCAACGCGCGCAGTTGGGGACCATGGTCCGGCAGCTCGACCGGCAGGCCAGCCGGGGTGCGGGAGATGCTCAACTGCGCCAGCGCGCGTTTGACTATCCGGTCCTCCAACGAGTGGTAGGACATCACCACCAGCCGACCGCCGAGGCCCAGCGCACCCAACGCCGAGGGCATTGCCGAGCGCAGCGCCGCCAGCTCGCCGTTGACCTCGATCCGCAGCGCTTGGAAGGTCCGCTTGGCGGGATGGCCACCGTGGCGTCGGGTGGCCGCCGGGACACTCTGATACACGATCTCGACCAGCTCGGCGGTGGTGCCCAGCGGCCGCTGGGCCCGTCGCGCCACGACCGCGGCGGCGATCCGACTGGCGAAGCGCTCTTCGCCGTACTCCCGGAACACCCGGGTGAGCTGAGCCTGCGGGTAGCCATTGAGCACGTCAGCCGCAGTGAGCCCGCCACTGGAATCCATCCGCATGTCCAGCGCGGCGTCGCGGGCGTAGGAAAAGCCGCGCTCGACGGCGTCGAGTTGGAGTGACGACACCCCCAGGTCGAACAGCACACCATCCAGGCGCGGGATGCCCAGACGCTCCAGCACCTGGGGCAGCTCGTCGTAGACGGCGTGCACCAGATGGGTGCGCCTGGAGTATCGATGCAACCGGTCACTGGCCGCCGCGAGCGCTTGCGGGTCGCGGTCAAGGCCGACCAGAATGAGCGCGGGGTGGGCGTCGAGCAGCGCGATCGCGTGGCCACCGAGACCCACCGTGGCGTCGAGCAGCACGGCCGGCCGGTCCGCCAACGCCGGGCCGAGCAGTTCACGACACCGGTCCAGCAGAACCGGAGCATGCCGGGGAGGGCCAGCAGCTGCCCCGGGGTCACCGGGCGGGTGATCGGCCACCGACAGCCCCCCTCCGCTCACTCGCGTGGTCTCCTTGCCCGACCCTTGCCTGACACGGCCGTGCATCGCCGAGGCCGTTCATCGCCGCGGCCGTTCATCACCGCTGTGCCATCCGAAATACTTCGTGCGCCGCATGCTTTTCCCATGGGCGGTGCCGCCAGGTCTCCGCCCGGTACCAGATCCTGGCGCCGGGGAAGGGGCGTCAGGGCGCTGCTGGTCCGTGCTGGTCCGTGTCGTGACGCATCGGTTGCTGCCGTTGAGCAGAGTCGATGCGCCTCCGGGCGGAGGCCTCATGGCACCGGTTCACAGTGACACCGGTTTCACATCACGCCAGGCAGCACCTCCTCGTGCGCCTGCGAGTACGACTCCTCGTGTTCCTCCAGGTAGCGCTGCCATGCCGCGCCATCCCAGATCTCCAAGCGGTTGATCGCGCCGATCACCGCGCAGTCCTTGCTCAGCCCGGCGTAGCGCCGCAGCTCGGCCGCGATCGAGATGCGGCCCTGCCCATCCGGGCGTTGCTCGTCGGTGCCGGCGAACAGGTACCGCTGGTAGGCCCGCACCGCCTCGTTGGTGAACGGCGCGGCCGCCACCTTGCGGGCCATCTCCTCGAACTCGGCACGCGGAAAGATGTAAAGGCAGTGGTCCTGTCCCTTGGTAACCATCAACCCCCCTGCGAGCGCGTCGCGGAACTTCGCCGGCAACGTCAGCCGGCCCTTGTCGTCAAGCCGGGGCGTGTGCGTGCCCAGGAACACGCCACCCACCTCTCCGGCAACCCACCCAGCTCACCCGTCCAGCCCGTTGAACCGACAGTGGCGCACCCCTGCGCTCCACTGCCCACCACCGTACCCCACTTTCCACCACTGTCAACGCGCAACCACGCTCCGTGTTGCCGACAGGGAGTAATCAAGGCAGCTCAGCGCTGGCGCCCGGCAGTGGGGCGGATGCCCGGCGCGCACCCGCCATGTGCCAGGAAAAGACGCCCGCCACGGCATCACGGGCGCTTCCCGCGGCGGGCGGGGCGCCCGGGTGGGGGGAAGTGGGGGGACGGCGTTCGCCGCATGTTGGTCCGTTCGGAGCGGTTTGACAGACTCACTGCGCCTTCACTGGGCCCTGACTGCGCCCGCGCTGGGCCGCGGTCAGCCCCGGTGCTGTAGCGACGCCAGGCACCACCGACCCCAGGAGCTCCCGTGAGTTCGACCATCTGGCCGCACACGGTGGACGTGCACGCCGCCTCCCGGCGGATCATGGGCAACATCGAGCGGATCTTGGTGGGCAAACGCGACGCGGTCCGGACCGCGTTGATCACCCTGCTGGCCGAGGGACACCTGCTGGTCGAAGACGTGCCGGGAGTGGGCAAGACGTCGCTGGCCAAGGCGTTGGCCCGGTCCATCGACTGCACGGTCACCCGGATCCAGTTCACTCCGGATTTGCTGCCCAGCGACATCACCGGGGTGTCCGTCTTCAATCGGGGCACCGGGGACTTCGACTTCCGGCCAGGTCCGGTCTTCGCCAACGTGGTGGTCGGCGACGAGATCAACCGGGCCTCCCCCAAGACCCAGTCCGCACTGTTGGAGTGCATGGAAGAACGCCAGGTCACCGTCGATGGGCACAGCTACCCGCTGAGCGGGCCGTTCATGGTGATCGCGACTCAGAACCCGGTGGAGATGGAAGGCACCTACCCCTTGCCCGAAGCCCAGCGGGACCGCTTCAGCGCCCGGATCTCGCTGGGCTACCCGGATCTCACCGCGGAGCTCGCGATGGTCGATGAGCACGCGGCCGCCGACCCGTTCGCCACCCTGGAGCCGGTGTCCACCGCGGCCGAAGTGAGCGCGCTGTGCCAGGCGGTTCGCCTGATCCACGTGTCCACCGGCCTGCGCCGCTACGTAGTGGAGGTGGTCAGGGCAACGCGGCGGCTACCCGAGCTCGCGCTGGGCGCCTCACCACGCGCCACGCTGCAGCTGATCCGCGCCAGCCGAGCGGCCGCCGCACTGGCCGGCCGGGACTTCGTGGTGCCCGACGATGTGCAGGCCATGGCGCAGCCAGTGCTGTCCCACCGGCTGGTGCTCACGCCGCGGGCGCAGGTCGACCGGCGTGAGCCGGAGGATCTGGTGCGGGATGTGCTGGCACGCGTGCCGGTGCCGCACGCACCAGCCGGACCACTGTCCCAGGTGCGCTAGGTGTCCGGGCGACTCGCCAGCCTGACCACCCGCGGCCGGTGCCTGCTCGCCGCCGGGCTCGCGGCGGGGCTGTGCGCGGTGCTGGTCAACGAACGGGACCTGCTTCGGGTGGCCGCCTTCGCGGTGACGCTGCCACTGCTGGCCAGCGTGATTGTCGGGTTCACCCAGCTCAAGCTGCGGGCGGACCGAGACCTGGCGCCAGCTCGGATCACGGTCGGCGGCGAGTGCCAGGCGCACCTGAGACTGCGCGGCACCGGCGCGCTGAGCGGCCGGCTGCTGCTCGAGGACGTGCTGCCCCCGGCGCTGGGCGGCCCGCGCCGAACCGTGGTGGCGCGACTGCCGGTCACGCTGAGCTACCCATTGCATGCGGCGCAGCGCGGGGTGCACTCGCTGGGTCCGCTGATCGCGCGGATCACCGACCCACTCGGCCTGGCGGAATACAGCCGCCTGCTAGCCGTGCCCAGCCGGCTGGTCGTGACCCCCACCGTGGTACCGCTGGCCAGGTTGGCCGCCGGAAGTGAACCGGGTGGTCGCGAAGCCAACGACGGTCGGGTGGGGATCGGGCCGGGTCAGGACGCGGTGGTGGTGCGCGGCTACCGGCAGGGTGATGACTTGCGCAAGGTGCACTGGCGCACGAGCGCGCGGCGAGACGAGCTGATGGTCCGGGTCGAGGAATGGCGGGAACGCGGCGGTGTCACCGTGCTGCTGGACCACCGCGACGACGCGCATCGCGGCAGCGGAGCGACCTCGAGCCTGGAGTACGCGGTGTCGCTGGCCGCCAGTGTGTATGTGCATCTGCGCCAGCGTGGTCAGCGGGTGCGGCTGGCCACCGGCGACGGCCTGCTGCTGGCCGGTTATGGGGCCGGTCGCGGGGCCGGTCGCGGGGCGAATCACACCATCGACACCGCGCTCGACGCCCTCGCCGCGCTGCGGGCAACCGAGCACCGCGACCTCACCTGGCGCCCGGCGATGACCGAGCGCCAGGAGGTGATCGCCGTACTCGGGTCGCTGGGGCCAGTGGACGCCGAACAGCTGCTGGCACACCGCTCCCGCGGCCTGCGCAGCCACGCCGTGCTGCTGGACGTCGCCGCTTGGGCCACCGCGGCAGAGGGCTGTGGACAACCCGTGAGTGGCGATGCGAGTCGTGGGTCGCATCGCCACTCACGGGTCGCTACCGCACCGGATCCGGTGCGGGCCGCCCGTCTGCTCGTCGCGGCGGGCTGGTCGGTCACGGTGGCCCGCCCAGACCAGCCACTCTCGGCGGTGTGGGACCAGTTGTGCATCAGTTCCCGCACCTGGTCCCGCACCTGGTCCCGCACCTGGTCGCGCACATGATCCGAAACCGGGTGCTGCCCGCCGCGGCCGCCGGGCTGGCTGTCACGCTCACCTCGACGTCGTTGACCGGCGTGCTCACCGGGCCGCACTGGTGGGCCTTCGTGGCGCTGAGCACCGCTGTCGTGGTCGTGGCCGGAGTGTTGCTGCGCTGGCTGCGGCTGCGACCGCTAGTGGTCGTGGCCGGTCAGCTCACCGCGCTGACCGGGCTGGCCACCGCGGTGTTCACCACCAGCGGCGCTCTGGTGGTGCTTCCCGGACCAGCCTCGGCGGCAGAGCTGAGCGCGCTGCTGGCACAAGCCGCACAGCAGATCCGAGTCGGGGTGCCCCCAATGCCAGAAAGCGCCGGACTGCTCTGCCTGGTGGTGCTCGCCACCGGTCTGATCGCCGTTGCGGTGGACACCCTGACCGTCAGCGCCGCCGCGCCCGCCGCGTCCGGGCTGGTGCTGTTGTTCCTGATCACCGTGCCCGCTGCGGTGTCGGAGCACCTGCTGCCCTGGTGGAGCTTCGCGCTGAGCGCCCTGGGCTTCGCGTTGCTGCTCGCCGTGGACAGCAAGCGCCGGCAGCTGACCTGGGGGCCATCCGTCGGCTCTGGCAGGCACCTTGCCGCCGCGCCCGCCGCGGTCGCGGTGACCGTCGGCGCCATGGTGGTGGCGCTGCTCGTCGGAGCGACGGTGACCGCGGTGGGCACTGGCCGCTCGGCCAGCGCCCGCACCGGCCGGCCGGGCAGCGGGATCGGGTTGAACCCCTTCACCTCGTTGCGTGGGCAGCTGATCAGCGGGGACGTCGTGGCGCTGTTCCGGATCCGGGGACTGGGCAAACCAGCCTACCTGCGGGCGCTGACCCTGAGCCGGTTCAGCGCCGGGCAGGGCTGGCAGCGTGGCGGGCTGGACGGCGCGGTGGCGGCGGGCGACGAGCGCAACGAGCGGTTGCCACTGCCAACCGGGGTGCGCACCCCAGTGCCCGGGCCCACCCTGCGCGTGCGGATCGAACCGATCAACTATGTGGACAACTGGCTGCCGTCCTTCGGCTACCCGCTGGCGCTGGCTGGCGTCAGCCCGGACTGGAACTACTCCCCCGACGCGATCACCATCTTCTCCGACCATCGCCAGCGCGCGCAGCCGTACACCGAGTTCGGGTTGCTCCCCACGCCCGATCCCCAGCTGCTCCGCGCGGCGGGTCCCGCGGGTGGCGCACCCTTTCACACCGTCGATCCGCGCTACCTCGACGCCACCGGGGTGGACCAGCGGGTGCACCAGCTGGCCGCCCGGGTCACCGCGGGCACCCGTACCGCGTTCGACGCCACGGTCGCCCTCAACCAGTGGTTCACCCAGCCCAGCAACGGGTTCCGCTACGACTTGCGGACCGCTCCGGGCAACAGCGGGGACGCCCTGGTGGATTTCCTGTTCACCGGCCGCCGGGGCTACTGCGAGCAGTTCGCCTCCGCGATGGCGATCATGCTGCGGACGCTGGGCGTGCCGGCCCGAGTCGCGATCGGCTTCACGCCCGGCACCGTCACCGGTGGCTCCCGGCTGATCACCACTGACGACGCTCACGCGTGGGTGGAGACCTGGTTCCCAGGCGTTGGGTGGCTGCCTTTCGACCCGACGCCACGGTCCGACGGTCACACCGTGACACCGGATTACCTGACTGCTCGCCCCACCCCGGCCACCCCAGCCATCCCGACCACGCCGACCATCCCGGCAAACCCACCGCCACCGCCCGCACCACCGGCGTCCGGCACCGCCGCGCCGATGCCGGACGCGGCGACGGCGCATCCCGACGGTGTAGCGCCGGCCGCTGATGCCGGGATCGGCGCCAGCATCGGCGTCGGTGCCAGCATCGGGCACGACGTCGCCGGACTGCTCGGGTTCGCGGTGCTGGCGGGGCTCACCCCATTGGGGGTACGCAGCGGCCGTCGTCGACAGCGACTGCGCCTGGTCGAGGCCGGCGGCCCCGCGGCGGTCCGCGCCGCGTGGGAGGAGGTGTTGGCGGAGTCCATGGACCGCGGGGCGGTGCACCCCGGTGGTGAGACAGTGCGGGCGAGCGCGCAACGGTTGGCCCAAGCGCACGCCTTGGATGAGCCAGGGCGAGCCGGGCTGCGCATCGTGGTCGATGCGGTGGAAAGATCCTGGTACGCAGGAGTCGCGCAACCCCGAGTCGGGGGGCCCGGAGTCGGGGGCCCCAGTTGCGCCGCGACCCGCAGCAGCGATCGTGAGCTCCGCGCCGCGGTGGACGCCGTGCTCGCCGGCCTTGATCGGTGCTCACCGCTGAGTGGAATGTCGCGGCTGTGGCCAGGCTCGATACTGCGCGGCTCTGTAGGGCGCGGCTCGGTACTGGGTAGGTCCGTACTGGGCACAAAGCTCGACAGCGGCCAGTGACCTGCGGCTAGTGCTCCTCGAAGCGGCGGCGGAACCGCTGCTCCATCCGCTGGGCCAACGTGCTGCCACCTGGCCCGGTGGCCGAGGGATCCGCTGACCGCGCGCCCCGACCCGCCCCGGCGGCGCGCCGGGAGAAGATCGCGACGACGGCGCCGGCGAACATCACCAAGAAGCCAAGAACGCTGATGACCGGGATCCCGACCGGGCGGAACGGGATCACCACACCCACGACAAGAAGCACCAGACCCAGCGCGAACAGGACGGTTCCCTGGATCCGGCGGCGGTGCGACCGGCTGCGCATCCGGGCGCCCCGGACGTTTGACGCGAACTTGGGATCCTCTGCATAGAGCGCGCGCTCGATCTGGTCGAGCAGCCGCTGCTCGTGCTCGGAGAGTGGCATCGCTCCTCCTCCGGCACTCCGTCGTGGATAGGGGTTGCCGATGTAGTGTCTGACCCCGACGGTAGTACCTGCGGCCACCGAGTGCACACCGTGGGCTCCTACCGTCGAGGATACGATCCCGCGGCGGTATGGCCTAGCGGATCTGGTTACCCGATTTAGGGGAGAGTCGCGTTTCCGGGTGACTTTCCCCTCTACCGGACTGCACTGGCGCCTCCAGAAGGGTGGCCGGCCGCACGGCGTCGGCGCCGAACCGGGACCGCGCGGTGTCCGCCGCACGTTCGGCGTCCGGCCAGTTTGCCCCGCCCCAGTTTGCCCCGCCCCAGTTCGCCCCAGCACCGTCCAGGGTGAGTTGCTCGGTCGCCGCCCCCCGGACCAACTGTTCCACCCGCACTCCCAGCAACCGGACCGCCGCGCCGCAGGGCAGGTTGCCGGCCAGCAGTTCGGTGGCCACCGCGAACACCCCGTGCGCGGAGTCAGTCGGCTCGGCCAGGGTTCGGGAGCGGGTGACGGTGGTGAAATCGGGGTAGCGGATCTTCAGCGCGATGGTGCGCCCGCGCAGGCCGCGGCGACGCAGCGCGGCCGTGGCGCGATGAACCAGCCGGAGCAGCTCGCGCCGCAACACCACCCGGTCCGTCACATCCTGGGCGAAGGTCTCCTCCGCCCCCACCGACTTCTCCGGCAGGTCGGGCACCACTGGCCGCTCGTCCCTGCCGTTGGCCAGCTCGTGCAGGTGCGCAGCGCACGCGAGGCCCACGGCACGGCGCAAGGCGGGCAGCGGTGTGCTCGCCACGTCGGCCACGGTGGCGCAACCCAGCCGGCGCAGCGCCTGCGCGGTGCGCTGGCCCACTCCCCACAACGCGGTCAGCGGCAGCGGATGCAGGAACTCCAGCACCCCGTCGGCGGGCACCACGAGCAGCCCATCCGGCTTGCACAATCCGGAGGCGAGCTTGGCGAGCGACTTACTCGGCGCCACCCCCACTGAGCAGCTCACCCGGTGCGCGTCATAGACCTGGCCACGAATCCACTCTCCGATCCCGGCCGGGCTCATCCCCAGCCGGCGCACGGACCCGCCGACGTCCAGGAATGCCTCGTCCAGGCTCAGCGGCTCGACCAGCGGGGTGATCTCGGCGAACAGGGCCATCACCCCACGGGAGACCTCCGCGTAGCGGGGGAAATGCGGCGCCACGAACTCCGCTTGCGGGCACAGCCGGCGGGCCTGGGCAACCGGCATGGCCGAGCGGACCCCGAACGCCCGCGCCGGGTAACTCGCCGAGAGCACGACGCCGCGGTCCCCGGCGGGGTTGCTGCCACCCGCCACCACGACGGGCCGCCCGGCCAGCTCAGGCCGTTCGCGAATCTCGACCGAGGCATAGAAGGCATCCATGTCGACGTGCAACACGGGGCAGCCTCGGTCGTTCACGCTAACAGGTTATCGCCGGACGCCGGGCCAGCGCGTGCACTCGGCTGGCGATGTCCCGCAGAGGTGCTCGCCGCGCCGCGGCCAGCTCCAGCTCGGCGAGCGCCTCGACTGCCCCGGGATGGGCCTCCAGGGCGCCGCCAGGCACCAGATCGGCCACCACTCCATCACCCTGCACCAGCTCGACGCTCAACCCGCTGGCCGTGAGCAGCGCGCTGAGACCATCGGTGTCGAAACGGCGCAGCAGGGGGTCGCTCGCGCCGAACTGGCCCTCGGGATCGTCAAGCACCCGGCGGGCCTGGGCCAACCGTCCGGCCAGCGCGCGGGCCAGCACCGCCGCGTACCGGTTGGCCACCAGGACCGACACCGCGCCACCGGGGGCGGTGGCCTCGGCCAGCGCCCGCACCGCCCTGGCGGGATCCTCGACCACCTCGAGGACACCGTGCCCGAGCACGAGGTCGGCGCTGGCCGCCGCAACAACGTCAGCCAGCGAGTCGATATCGCCCTGCACCGGGCTCACCAGCCGCTGGACTCCGGCGTCGGCGATCCGGCGGTGCAGCGTGGCCAGCGCATTGGGGTTCGGCTCCACCACGGTCACCAGGCAACCCGATCGGGCCAGCGCCACCGCCCAGACGCCGCTGCCACCACCCACGTCCAGCACCCGGGGGGCCACACCCAGCCGTCGACGTGCGGCGGCGACTTCAGCCTCCAGCGCTCGGTGCACAGCTACGGCTCGCATGGCCAGCACCTTAGAGGCCCCAGCGATTGCGCCAATCAGCTCTGCCCGCGCGGTGACTGGCTGTTCGGTGGCAGGATCTGCTGCGGCGAGGCTTGCGGCGTCGGCTCGCCGGCGGTCACCTCACCCGCGATCGGCGCCCCCCGAACCGAGGCGCGGATCTGGTCCAGCCGGGCCCGGCCCGCCATGTCCAGCGTGGACTGCTGCACCTCCAGCATCCGCCCCTGCACGGAGTTCTGGGCCAGCTCAGCGGACCCGAGGGCAGTGGCGTAGCGGCGCTCGATCTTGTCCCGGACCTGGTCAAGGGAGGGCGTGTTGCCGGGCGCGGTCAGCTCGCTCATCGACTGCAGCGAGGCGGACACCTGCTCCTGCATCTTCGCCTGCTCCAGCTGGGAGAGCAGCTTGGTCCGCTCGGTGAGCTTCTGCTGCAGCACCACCGCATTGCGCTCGACCGCCTGCTTGGCCTGGCCGGCCGCCTGCAGGGCCTGATCGTGCATTGTCTTGAGATCGTCCACGGACTGCTCCGCCGTCACCAGCTGGGTGGCGAAGAGCTCAGCGGTCTGCTCGTACTGCTGCGCCTTGACCTCATCGCCCCTGCCTCGCGAATCGTCCGCGAGCACCAGTGCCTGCCGGGCCTTGGATTGCAGATCCTCGATCTGACCGAGCTGCCGGCTGAGCTTCATCTCCAGCTGGCGTTGGTTGCCGATGACGGCGGCGGCCTGTTGGGACAGCTTCTGGTGCTTGAGCTGCTCCTCCTCAATGGCCTGTGAGATCTGTATCTTGGGATCGGCATGCTCGTCGATCTTGGACGAGAACGCCGCCATCAGATACTTCCAGGACTTCACAAACGGGTTGGCCATCTCTTCCGCTGCCTCTCCTCGTGACCAGTCGGGCCCGGCGTCACCGCGTCCGACCAGCCCCCCAACCCGACCATGGAACCACGTACTGGCTCCATGGTGTCAGGTACGCGGCGACGCTTCCACCGACCCCAGGAGAACTAGGGCACCGACCCCGGGGAGAACTAGGGGTTACCCCTGGTTCCAAGCCCACCGCGACAGCTCAGGCCGCGACCAGCTCGGCCGCGAGGGTGTCGGGCACCTCGGGCAGGTACACCGGACCGAGATCGTCGGCCACCCGCCGCAACAGCACGTCCAGTGGTAGGTCGAGCGCGTCACAGATCGAGGCGAGCAGTTCGCTGGATGGCTCCTTGCGGCCCCGCTCCACCTCGGAGAGATAACCCAGGCTCACCCGGGCCACCCGAGACACCTCACGCAGCGTGCGGTGCTGCGAGGTCCGCGTCCGGCGCAGCCGATCGCCGATGGCCTCCCGCAGCAGCGGCATCGCGTTTCCTCCCAGGTGTGTGGCCGGCCCACTGTGTACCGACGCGCTTGCTCCCTACCGTACTCACCAGAAGGCGGGCCGGCTCTCCGCCGTGGGCGAACGACCCAGTCGGCCCACCCCAGCGACCCGCCCAGCGGTCCCACTCAGCCGGCGCACCCAGCGGGTGCGGGTGCCAGCGGTCACGGCATCGCGACGGCGCGACGGCCGGAGGCGCGCAGCCGCAGCGCCCGCACCACGTAGTCGATGCCGGTGAGCACGGTGAGCACCACCGCGATGCCCAGCACCGCCCAGCGCGCCGGATGGGCCACCAGCGGGAGCGGCAGGACGTAGAGCTCGATCGCGACGGCCTGCGCGAACGCCTTCGTCTTGCCACCGCGGCTGGCCGGGATCACCCCGTATCGCAAGACCCAGAAGCGCAGCGCGGTGACGCCCAGCTCGCGCACGGTGATCAGGATGGTGATCCACCAAGCCAGTTCGCCCAGTATGTTCAGGCCCACCAGGGCCGCTCCGATGAGCACCTTGTCCGCGATCGGATCAGCGATCGTGCCGAACTTGGTGATCAGGCCGCGGCGCCGAGCCAGGTCACCGTCCAGCCGGTCGGTGAGCGCGGCGACGCCGAACACCACCGCCGCCGTGACCCGCCACGCCGGGTCGCTTCCACCCTTGGCGAACAACGCGAGCACGAACACCGGCACCAGCACCATGCGGGACATGGTCAGCAGATTGGCCAGGTTCCACAGCGGGACTCGGGTTGCCGGCGGTGGGGTTACCGGCGGTGGGGTGGCCGGTGGCGGCCTCACGGCCCGCCGCCGGCCGGGGAGATCAACTCTATCGGCTCGACGACCAGGTCGACACCCTCAGTAGCGAGCACCCGGCAGCGCACCAGGTCACCGAGCGCGAAGGAGTCCGCGCCCGAGCCGGTGAGCATGCACTCGCTATCCACCTCGGGGGCTTGGTGTTCCGCACGCCCAAGAACCTGCGCCGCCGGATCGGACCCGGCAACGGCCTCGACCAACACGTCCACGGTCTCCCCCACCCGCTCCTCGGCGCGCTGCGCGGTGAGCTGCTCGACCAGCCCGCTGATCCGCGCCACCCGGGCCGCGACGGTGGCCTCGTCGTGCTGCCCGGGCAGGCCAGCGGCCTCGGTGCCGTCCTCGTCGGAGTAGCCGAACACCCCGACCGCGTCCAGCCGCGCCTCGGTGAGAAAACGCTCCAGCTCCACGAGGTCGGCCTCGGTCTCCCCCGGGAACCCGACGATCACGTTGCTGCGCGCTCCCGCCGAGGGCGCGTGGCGCCGGATCTGCTCCAGCAGGGTCAGGAAGGCTTCGCGCGAGCCGAACCGGCGCATCCGGCGCAGCACCGGTTCGCTGGCGTGCTGGAAGGACAGGTCGAAGTAGCTGGCCACGCCTGGCGTGCCGGCGATTGCTGCCACCAGCGAGGGGCGGGTCTCAGCCGGTTGCAGGTAGGACACCCGGGTGCGCACGATCCCGGGAATGGCGGCCAGCCGGCGCAGCAGTTCCTCCAGGGCACCTTGACGGCCCAAATCCTTGCCATATGACGTGGAGTTCTCGCTGACCAACACCAGCTCCCGCACCCCCGAGCCGGCCAGCCACACCGCCTCAGCCAGCACGTCGTCGACCGGGCGGGAGACGAACGCGCCGCGGAAGGTGGGGATCGCGCAGAACGCGCAGCGCCGGTCGCAGCCTGACGCGATCTTCAGTGGGGCGACCGGGGAGTCATCCAGTCGCCGCCGCGGCACTCGGGGGCCCCAGCCGTGCCCGGGCAGCACAGGACCGTCGGCGAGCGCGGCGGGTCGGGACGCCGGGGTGAGCGGCAGCAGGGTGCGGCGATCCACCGGCTGGTGCGCGGGCACCACCTGGCCGGCGAGAACCTCGCGCAGCCGGGCACCCAGCTCCGGGTAGGCGTCGAAACCCAGCACCGCGTCGGCCTCCGGCAGGCTCGCCGCCAGCTCGGCGCCGTAGCGCTCGGCCAGGCACCCGACCGCGACGACCTTGGCTCCGGTGTCCGTGGCGGCCAGCAGGGTGTCGATGGAGTCCTTCTTGGCCGCGGCGACGAAACCACAGGTGTTGACCACCACCACGTCGGCCACCCCGTCGTCGGGGTCGACCAGCTCCCAGCCGTCCTCGGTCAGCCGGCCGGCCAGCTCCTCGGAGTCGACCTCGTTTCGGGCACAGCCCAGCGTGAGCAGGGCGGCTCGGGGGGATCGCGAGGAGTCTGGCACCGGCTCAGCGTAACCGGCCGCCCGCCATGATCATGTCGCGGAATCGCGTCATGGAGGGGGTCCTGGCCTCGGGTTCAGGATTGAGCGCCTGGCGCAGCGCGTTCTCGAACGCGAGCCAGGGCCAGGGTCTTATCACCCCGAGATCGTGTTGGCGGGCCTGGGCGACGTCTTTGAGCTTGTCTCGCCAGGGTGTTTGGTCGTGGGTATAGGGGGTGGGGGGCAGGCCGGTCCAGGCCAGGTGCAGGACGGCCGCGAGGGCGTAGACCTCAGCGGGTTCGTCGATGGCGATGGACTGCTCATCGGGGGTGGCGAGGATGCGAGCGGCGATCTCGGGAGCGGTGAAGTGGACCATTCCGCCCCGGTAGGTGACATCTGGTTCGAGCGGGTAGGGGCCTTGAGCGAGAGCGAAGTCGATGAGGTGGACAGTGGTGTGCCCGATGAGGATGTGAGCGGGTTGGAGGTCGGCGTGCCGCCAGCCCAGAGCGTGCAGCGCAGCCAGTCGGTGATGGCGATGGCGGCGTGCAGGATGCTGTCGCGTCGGGCGGGTGAGTCATCGCCCTGCCGAGCCAGCGCGAACAGCCGGTGAGGGGTGCAGCCCTCGAGCCAGCGCAGCGCCAGCCAGGAACCGCCGCCATCCAGGTCACCGGAGTCGATGAGGTAACCGGGAGTGAAACCGTGCAGTTGGGTGAGGACGGCGGCTTCTCGGCGAGCGAGATGCTCGGCCTCGCGGACGCCTTGTTCCTCGGTGTTATACGAGGCGAGTTTGAGCGCCACGTCTCCGGTGGGGAACCGAAGCCGGTAGACGCGGGATCCGCGCCGATCAGCAATGACCTCGGCACCGCCGCATGGTTGCCCGAGGCAGTTCCCCACGCGTTCAGCGAGGTTGACGACCTCTGGGACTGGAGGATTCATAGCCTCAAGTGTGGCTAACACGAGCAACCTGCCTCCGGAGGGATTTGGGCTCGCGCCCAAGCGTGCACTCGTTGGTAGCACTCGGGTATCCGCAGTGCGCAGCGGTTCAGCGGGATGCCAGCGAGCTCAGGGACACGGGCGAAGGGGTGTTGCCCATAGTCGTGTGCGGCAGCGAGCTGCTCGGCGATGTGCGGGGTCTCGTGCAGAAACTGCGGGTCCGTACGCCGTACGGTGACCCGGAGTGACAGGAAGCTGAGCGGCACCGGGGGCACCCGCGTGCCACGCCGGTCAGCACCTTGGGCGTGAAGGGCGAACTTGCCGACCATGTAACCCAGCGGCGTGTAGATGGTCTTGAGCATCCAATGTGGCCATACCAGCGCATGGCGATGCGCGGTCGCATCCTGAACTCCGGCCCACCCGACGGCGAGGTTGTCGCAGAGCAGGACGCCGTCCGAGGAAGGCCGAGAGCGGCGCTGGTCGCGGAGAACCTCCATGTGCTCGACCGCAGCGGCGAAGATCTCACGCTGAAGATCAGAAAGTTGATGGGGTTGCTCGTATGTCTCATAGCGGAGCCAGCGGGTGAGACCGCGCTGGAGAGAGGGTCTCAGGAAAGGGCAATGGCCGGTCATGGCGTCCACGTAGGCACTGAACCCAGGCGCGATGTTGTCGGGCTCGGTGGTGTAGTCGACGGATAAGTACAACATCAGCATCTCCGTAACAGGAGTGGCCGTGTCACACCGTCCATGCTCTGATGTGGCACGGGCCCCGGAGTTGGTTTAGTCGTCATCGTTGGTGGTTGGGCCGCAGTCCCAGGAATGAAAGACCTCTCCGGCTTCGCGATAGGTGGTGTACGCGGTCTGGTCGACCGTTCCAGCCGCGTCGGCGAACCACAGCGGAGGAATTTTCCCGAAGCGGGCCTCATAGGCAGGGACCCAAGAGATCCGGCTGTCGCCAAGGCTCGCCTGGTGACCGAGAACCTGCCCGCAGGCGTCCCGGCTGAACCGTGCATATGAGTCGGATGTAGCGAGCAGGATGTGCCACGCCTGGTCAATGCAGGTGGAGAACATCGGGCACATCTGGGTACTGTCAGCGGCAATGGCGAAGAACCGTGCCAGCTCGATCAACGCGTCGTCCGTATCGGATTGCGCGGGTGGCAGAGTGCTGTTGAGCATCATTCCTCCTCCTCAGGTGATGGGTGACGCTGGCCGTCCTGACTCGGGAGCAACGCAGGACGACCAGCGCCTGCCTGAAGAGGCTATGCGCGCCGCCGCCGCAACGAGACCCACTGGAGCGAGCAAAACTGGCAGCGCTGTACACCCCGCGAAACGGGGGGATGGACTATTCTCCGGCTGTCTGGGGTGGTCACACGATGCGCAGCGCTCGCAGCTATGCCGATGAAGCCGCACGCCTGCACGCAGACGGGGCCACCTACGGGAAGATCATCGTCACCTGGAGCCGTCAGCACGGCATCAGCCCGCTCACCGCTGCCCGCCTTGCGCACGGCCTCACGCAACAGCAGGTCGCCGACCGGTGGAACGAACTCTGGCCCGACCCTGAACGGCCGAAGAGCCACAAGCAGATCAGCTACTGGGAGACGGGAGAGCGGCAACCAGGCCGGGACTCACTCAACAAGCTCGCCTTCCTCTACCGCTGTAGTGCTGGCGTGCTGCTCGGTGGGGAGGACTACAGCCACCTCGACCCGGCCGCACACGATGGGGCCAGCAGCGTGCAGCTCCTGTCTGTGTCACTGGCCGTTGTGCTCCACGCCGAACAGGTGCTGCTCGTGTGCCGCCGCGACAACACCGAGGGCGTGTTCTGGGGATGGCCGACCGGCGTGGTCAAACCTGGTCGTGACCCAGCGCATGTCGCCGTAACCGAGACCCTCGCCGAAACCGGGGTGCACTGCATCGTACGCAGCGCGCTGGGGACCCGCATCCACCCGATGACCGGGGCACTGTGCGCCTACTACCTGTGTGACCACCTCGCCGGTGAGCCGGAGAACCGCGATCAGGTGGAGAACACCGCGCTCCCCTGGGCGCCCATCGAACGCCTCACCGACTTCATCCCGGCCAAGCACATCTATCCGCCGATTCTCGACGCGCTAGGAGCAGCCCATGCCTGACCAGCCAACCATCGTGGCCGCCATCGTCACCAGCCCCCACGGGGTGCTGCTAGCCCGACGTCATGACGGCAAGCCCGAGTGGACCTTCCCCAGCGGTGCCCACGAGGCGGGCGAGATCTACACCGACACCGCCGTACGAGAAACCCTCGAAGAGACCGGTCTCGGTGTCGTCGCCCGCGACCAGATCGGAGAGCGAACCCACCCACAAACCGGGCGACACATGGTCTACATTGCCGCTGATCCGATCAACGGCACCGCAGTGCGAGTCGCCGACCCCGACGAGCACTCCGAAGTCGGCTGGTACCCCTGGACCACGGCCGAAGCGATGTTGCCCCACCTGTACGAGCCAGTCGCCGACCATCTGCGCGCAACATTGCCCACATGAAAACCCGCGAGGCTGTCGCTACATCCGTTCTGGTGCGGCGATGCCGAGCAGGTAGAGACCCTGGTGCAGAGTGCTGGCGGCGAGGTGGCACAGCGCGAGGCGATTGGCTCGGACTGATGGGCCAACCGACAGGACGGGGCAGGCCTCGTAGAAGTCGGTGAACGCCTTGGCCAGCTCGTACAGGTAACCACAGAGCCGGTGCGGTTCCAGGAAACGGCCGACGTCAGCCAGGGTATCGCCGAAGGCGTCCAGCTCCAGCACGAGTGCCCGTTCCGTCGGGTGCAGGGACAGGGTCGGATCGACCTTGGAGGCGGCCTCGCCGGCCTTGCGGAGAATGGAGCGGATGCGGGTGTGCGCGTACTGGAGGTAGACCCCGGTGTTGCCGGCGAAGGACACCATGCGCTCGACGTCGAAAACGTAGTCCTTGGTGCGGTTGGTGGACAGGTCGGCGTATTTGACCGCGCCAATTCCGGCTTGTTTGGCGATCTGATTCAGCTCATCGTCGGTGGGGTCGTGCCCTTTTTCGGTGACAGTGGCCCACGCCTTGTCAACCGCCGCGTCCAGCAGGTCCATGAGCTTGACGGTGTCGCCGGAGCGGGTCTTGAAAGGCCTGCCGTCGGGGCCGAGGACCACAGTAACGCAACACCTCCGACATCGCGCCGGCCAACTCGGTGGGCCTTGCACGGGCGCGTTTGGCGAGTACCAGGGCCGCGTTGGACTGGAAATCCGCGTGCTCGGATCGCCGCACGACCGGATCGGCACCCGCCGCCGCCGGCAATGCGCGGTCGATGGCGCCGGAGACAGCGGCCTCGACCTGGCTGGTCAGCGAGCGCACCCCGTGCTCATTCACGCTGGCATCCTCCTTGCTCTCCGCCCATTGTCCCAGGTTGGTGGGATCGCTTCCCGTCAGGACGGCTGCGTGTTCGCGGAGTGCATGAGCTCATGCGCCAGTGGATCGTTCAGCACCTGAATGACGTCTGCATGCCGCATGTACGCGATCGGTAATCGAGTGTGGAAGACTCCGCTGTTATTACGGGGCTGCTACTACGGGGCTGCTACTGCGGCGTGACGTAGGCCGCGGAGATGCCGCCGTCCACCAGGAACGTCGAGGCGGTGATGAAGGCGGCGTCGTCGCTGGCCAGGAAGGCGACCGCGGCGGCGATCTCCTCCGGTTCGCCGAAGCGGCCCATCGGGACGTGCACCAGGCGGCGCTGCGCGCGCTCGGGGTCCGCGGCGAACAGCTCCCGCAACAGCGGGGTGTTCACCGGCCCCGGGCACAGCGCGTTGACCCGGATGCCCTCGCGGGCGAACTGCACACCCAGCTCCCGGGACAACGCGACCACCCCGCCCTTGGACGCGGTGTAGGAGATCTGCGAGGTGGCCGAGCCCATCACCGCCACGAACGACGCGGTGTTGATGATCGACCCACGGCCCTGGCGCCGCATCTGCGGCAGCACCGCCCGGCAGCACAGGTACACCGAGGTGAGGTTGACCTCCTGCACCCGCCGCCAGGCCTCCAGCCCGGTGGTCAGGATCGAGTCATCCTCCGGTGGGGAGATGCCGGCGTTGTGGAAGGAGACGTCCACCGCACCGTAACGCTCGATCGCCGCGGTGAACAGCGCTTCCACCTCAGACTCGCTGGTCACGTCGGTGCGGACGAACAGCCCGTGCACCTGCGCCGCCGCGGCGGCTCCGGTGGTGGGGTCGATGTCCGCGACCACCACCGAGGCGCCGTCAGCGGCCAGCCGGCGCACCGCGGCCAAGCCGATCCCGCTGCCGCCGCCGGTCACCACAGCGACCCGGCCTTCAAGCCGTCCGCCCACCTGGCCACCTCTCGGTTCTCAGAGCTGTTCGGTGCCGATCGAAGATCTAGAGCCGTTCGAAGCCACGCTGGCGCTCCCAGTCGGTCACCTCGGCGTCGAAGGCGCTCAGCTCGACGCGCGCGGCGTTGCGGTAGTGCTCAACGACGTCGACACCGAACGCGGCGAGCGCGACTGGGCTGTCCGCCCACAGCTGGGCGGCCTCGCGCAGCGTGCCCGGCACTCGCGGCGCGTCGCAACTGTAGGCATTGCCAGCGAACGGCGCGGGCAGCTCCAGCTCGCGCTCGATGCCGTGCAGCCCCGCCGCGATCAGCGCAGCCACCGCGAGATACGGGTTGGCGTCGCCGCCTGGAACTCGGTTCTCCATCCGCAGCGACGGGCCGTGCCCGACCACCCGCAGCGCGCAGGTGCGGTTGTCCAGCCCCCAGACCAGCGCGGTCGGGGCGAAACTGCCCACCACGAAACGTTTGTAGCTGTTAACGTTCGGCGCGAGCAGGCATGTGAGCTCTTGAAGACACGCCAACTGGCCGGCCAGGAAGTGCTCCATCAGTGGGGAGAAGCCGTGCGGGCCCTCGCCGGGCAGCGCCGGCTCGCCATCGGTGCCGCGCAGCGAGAGGTGGATGTGGCAGGAGTTGCCCTCCCGCTGGTCGTACTTGGCCATGAAGGTCAGGCTCATCCCGGCCGCCGCCGCGATCTCCTTGGCGCCGGTTTTGTAGATGCTGTGGTTGTCGCAGGTGGTGAGCGCGTCGGCGTAGCGGAAGGTGATCTCGTGCTGGCCCAGGTTGCATTCGCCCTTGGCTGATTCGACGATCATGCCGGCGCCGGTCATGCCGTTGCGTATCGCGCGCAGCAGCGGCTCGATACGCCCGGTGCCGAGCAGCGAGTAGTCGACGTTGTAGCGGTTCGCCGGCTCCAGCTCGCGGTAGCCCTTGCGCCAGGCGGAGTCGTAGGAGTCGGTGAAGACGAGGAACTCCAGCTCGGTGCCGACCTGCGCGCTCAGCCCGCGCTCGGCGAGGCGCGCCAGCTGGCTGCGCAGGATCTCACGTGGCGAGACGGCCACCGGGGCGCCGTCGGCCCACCGCGCGTCGCAGAGCACCAGCGCGGTCGCCTCGTGCCAGGGCACCAGGCGCAGCGTCGCCAGGTCGGGCGCGAGCACGAAATCACCGTAGCCGTGTTCCCAGGACGATGTCGCGTAGCCCGCCACGGTGTTCATATCCACGTCGACGGCCAACAGGTAGCCGCACGCCTCGGCGGCGTTCGGGACCACCTCGTCGAGGAAGTGCGCGGCGGCGTACCGCTTGCCCTGCAGCCGGCCCTGCATGTCGGTCAGCGCGACCAGCACCGTGTCCACCAGACGCTCGTCGACCAGTACCCGAAGCTCCTCAACCGTCAGAAGCCCGTGTCCAGACCCCATGCACGTCCCCTCTCAGTCAGCTCGCTGGACGTCCTGGAGCAAGCGCTCGAAGTCGGGGCTGGTGAACTCGGCGACGGCTCGGTCGTACTTCTCCATGCCCCAGGACCAGAAGTCGAAGTCCGAGGTGGCGGCGCTGTGTTGGATCGAGGCACTGTGCTGGATAGAGGCCCACAGCGTCCAACCGTACTGCGACATCAACCCCCACAGCCGTGCTCGGGCGAGCTTGTTCTGTGAGGTCCGACCGTAGTACTGCCCGACCAGCTCCGCCAGATGGTCCAGCGACAGGCCGGCCTCGCTCCAGAGGTTGCCCAGCTCGAAGCAGGCGTCGTTGTTCCCCGAGTACTCGTAGTCGATCAGCCAGACCCGCGCGCCGTCGTCGATCAGGTTGGCCGCCAGCAGATCGTTGTGACAGGGCACGGTGGGCTCGCGGCTCAGGCGCAGGGCGCGCTCGATGCGCTCGATGGCCGGCGCGAACTCCAGGTAGCGCGGTGGCAGCCGGAAGCCGTGCGACTGCACGATCCGCAGGTAGCGCCGCTGGACGTCGAACATGTCGAAATCGGCGACGAAGCGCGGGCCGGCGTGCAGTGTCCGGCAGGCCCGGGCAACCCGGCCCAGCACGGCGGGGTCGCCCAGGTCGTCGCTGGTCAGAGTGCGGCCGGGCAGGAAACCCACCACCAGCACCCCCTCACCCGGCAGGTAATCCCGCACCGGCGCTCCCACCCCGGTGGCCGCGGCGGCCAGGGTGTTGGCGTGCTCGTGGTCCCGGTCGATGGCCAGCAGGCTGGTCGCGCCCGCTGAGAGCCGCACCACCACCGCCCCGTTCGGAGTGCTCACCTTGAGGTTGCGGTTGGTCAGCCCACCGGGGAGATCCTCGACGGTGCGCGGGCGGGCCGCGGTGCACGGCATCCGGTCCAGCAGCGCGGCCAGCTCGGGTTCGATCAATTCGGGGTCGATCGGCGTTCTCCTCGCCTCCGGTCGATGTTAGCCTCGCAGGTGTCCCTCCCCGCGTCGGCCCGGGTCGTGGTGATCGGTGGCGGGGTGGGTGGCGCCAGCGTCGCCTACCACCTGACCGAGCGCGGTGAGCGCGACGTGCTGGTCTTGGAGCGTGCCGAGCTGACCAGCGGCTCGACGTTCCACTCCGCCGGGCTGGTCGGCCAGTTGCGCGCCGACCCGACGCTGACCCGGCTGAACACCTACTCCGTCGAGCTCTATCGCCGGTTGGAGCGCACCGAGCACGCCCCGGGCTGGGTGGAGTGCGGGGGCCTGCGGCTGGCGTCCTCGCCCGCGCGGCTGGCGGAGATCCGCCGGCAGCTCGGTTGGGCCCGCCACGGTGGGCTTGAGCTGGTGGAGATCTCCGCCGCGCAGGCCCGCGAGCTGTTCCCGCTGATCTCCATCGAGGGCGTGCTGGGTGCGGCGTGGTCACCGACCGACGGCTACGTCGACCCGGCGCGGCTGTGCCACGCGCTGGCGGCGCTGGCCCGCGCCGGTGGGGCGACAATCCAGCAACGGACTCGGGTGCTGGGCATCGACGTGGCGCGCGGCCGGGTGCACCGGGTCCGGACCGACCGCGGTGACGTCGAGTGCGAGGTCGTCGTCAACTGCGGCGGGATGTTCGCCGCCGAGATCGGGCGCCTGGTGGGAGTCCGGGTGCCGGTGGTGCCGATGGCGCACCAGTACGTGGTCACCCAACCGTTCCCGACCACCCTCGGTTCGCTGCCGACGCTGCGGGATCCCGACCTGCTCGTCTACTACCGCCAAGAGCTCGGCGGCCTGGTGATGGGCGGTTACGAGCGGTGCGCCGCGCCCTGGATGGTGCCCGCTGGCAAGCTCGATGCGATACCGGCCGACTTCAACGGACGGCTGCTGCCAGCGGACTGGGAACGCTTCGCACAGCTTGCCGAGAATGCACAGCTGCGGGTGCCTGCGCTGGCCGACGTCGGGATCCGGACGCTGATCAACGGGCCCGAGGCGTTCACCCCGGACAACGAGTTCTGCCTCGGTGAGACCGAGGTCGGCGGGTTCTTCGTGGCCGCTGGGTTCTGCGCGCACGGCATCGCCGGGGCCGGTGGAGTCGGGCGGGTGATGGCCGACTGGATCGTGGACGGCGAGCCGGGCC
>JBDTAX010000202.1:0-7134 GCA_039924425.1 Pseudonocardiaceae bacterium | reverse complement strand
GCCAACTGACGGGCCAGCGTCCGGTGCAGCAGACCGTGGCCCGCCAGCCCGACAGTGACCGCGCGCTCGGGCGCAATGATGGATGCAGTCGTCATGTGACTGTCTCGCCTCCACTCAACTCCACGACCAGGTTGACGATGTGGGGCAGGACCTCCGTGACGGCCGGGTCGTGGTCCAGAGGGACCACCACGACCCGGTGTCCCCGCTGCGCCAGAGCGTCACAGAGCTGGTGCTGCTGGTGGATCCAGTCACCTGAGCCGCCTGGTTGGAGCAAGGTCGGGCGCACACCGCGGGCCCGATTCGGCAAGTCGGCCACGGCGGGGGGCGCATAATCCGACTGGCGGTTGGCCCGCGCCTGCTCATGCGCTACGACCTGCTCGAGCCCGCGGCGCAAGCCGTCGCGCGGGTCGAGGGCGGTTCGGTAGGCCACCGTCCGGTCGCCCGCGCAGAACACGAAACTGGGGATCCGAAGTGTCCCGGTGACCTCGTACACCGCGACCGGAACTCCCCAGGTGCGCAGGATTCGCAGGTAGCGGGCCCCGTGCTCGTCGAGCACCCCGGCATCGAGATCGACCAGCGGGAACGGTTCGCCAGCCCAGTCCAGCTCACCGATACCGTCCAGCTCGGCCACGGTCAACCGCTGGCACACCGACGCCAGCGCGGTGGCAACCGCCTGCGCCCAACTGAACCCAGAGGCCAGCCACGGGGCAGCCTCCAGCGACGGCACCAGGCCCCGCAGGGTGGGAAAGACCGCCTCCGCCGTCACCCTCCTCGGCTGCTTGTCGGCCAGGTCATAACCCCACACCCACATGCCATCGATCAGCCGCCGCTCGTCCACGACGCTGGCCGCGTAGAGCTCGCAGGCCCGTTGCGCCGCCCGCCGGCGCGCCATGCCCATGTCGATGCCGACGCCGACGGTGGTGAGCGGCTCGTCAAGCTGAGGCAGCAACGCCGGGTTCGAAATCGTGACCCGACAGACGTTCACAGGCAGCTGCTGGAGCTCACCCTCGTCGATGGCCGTGAACAGCCCCAGCTCGCTGTCGAAGCAGTCACGCACCTGTTCGGAGAAGACCTGCTCGTCCACCGGCGCGCGCCGAGCCAACTCCGCGACGGTCTCGGCCAGCGCTTCCGGGCCCGGCGGTGCGAGCGCAGCCGCCGCCGCGCTGGCCGGGTGCCCCTGGAACCGGTGGGCCGTAGTGCGCAGGGTCTCCAGGTCCACGCGCAGCAGCTGCCCCCGCGTCTCAGGCACCGGGACCCCGGCCAGGTGCTTGAACACCTCGAAGCTCGCGTGGTTGGCCACCAACGCCGCCGTCGTCGACGTCAGGTACGCACTGACCGGTGCGTCGCGGTCATCGGTGAACGCGAAACCCTGGCGCTGGAGCGCCGGGCCGGTGCGGGTGGCTTGCAGCCGACGCCAGGCGCTCTCCCACCCCGCGGCCAGCTCGTCGTCCGGGCCGGTCAGCGGACCGATCCACACCTGGTCACCCATGACTACCGCCTGGATGAGCACCGTTCCCGCCAGCCGGCAGACCCGGTCCAGCATCGCGGCTCGCGCCAGCATCGGCCGGTCGCAGAGGTGCACAACCGCGTCGAATGGCGCCAACGCCACTCGGATGGCCTCCTCGCTGTCCCAGCCCGTTGCCACCTCGATGGTCAACGTTTGGTCGGGGTCCCGCTGGCGCGCCGTCTCGAGAGTCTGGTAGCAGCGGTCGAGGTCGGTGGGGCACTCGCTGGTGAGCAGCACCTCGACGGTACGCAGTCCCACGGCCAGGTTGGCCGCCACCAACGCGGTCACGGTCTGACCAGACCCGACCGCGGCGACCCGGGTGTCGCGCAACGCCTGGAAGCGCGCCGCGGCGGAGTCACAGAAATAGTCGATGAACGCGATCTCCGCGGCGTAGGCGTCGGTCTCGGCGGGGCTCAGGGTGTGCGCGCAATCCGCTTCGACGTCTTTGACGAACCCGGCCGCCGTCAACTTCTCGACGAGCTGGTCCACCATTTCCACCCGGTCGGCTGACAGCCCGTCGGTCAACTCAGCCAGACTGTGGTTGCCGTCGAGATAAGGCGCCAACCGGTCGACCCACTGGTACACCTGCTTACCAGGGATCCTCAGCACACGGCGGTTGTTCTGCAGATAGACACCGTCGGGCACCGGAACATACTTCGTGTCACCGCGCAGTTTGGGTCTCACGACTCCCCCTTTTTCTCCTGTCAGACCGGTGCCCCGCCCACCATTGTCAAACCCGGCCGTGAATCGAACATATCAGCATCGTCGGCAACGATCATTACCCATGTGGTACCGATCTTGACTATGTCCTGGTGGGCCAATTCGTACCTTCGGTACCAGTGCGCAGTGCCGAAAGTACCAGCTCGGCCCATTACGCAATTTCCAGAACCGGTACAACCAGGGCGATGCGGAAGACATGCCAGTAACGTTCACTTATGACTGTGAACCAGAAAAACGGGCTCGGGTACGTTTTCGACAACGCCAGTGATTACGCTCAGGACCAGCATCGATGCCTGGCCGAGATGCTCGACCCGATGACCACCGCGCGGCTCGCCCAGACGGGTGTCGCCGAGGGCTGGCACTGTCTCGATGTCGGCGCGGGTGAGGGCAGCGTCGCCACCTGGCTCGCGGACCGGGTCGCACCCTCGGGCCGGGTGCTGGCCACCGACATCAAGCCCAGCCGCATTCCCGCCCGCGCCGGGTTGGAGGTGGCCCAACACGACATCGTCCACGATCCGCTGCCCGAGGCCGCGTTCGACCTGATCTGCGCCCGGCTGGTCCTGCGGAACCTCCCGGAGCGGCGCGCGGTGCTGGGCCGGCTGGTCCGCGCACTCCGGCCAGGCGGGTGGGTGCAGCTCGACGAGTTCGACATCACCTACGGACCCGCCCTGCTCATGCCGGACCCGCACGCGCGCGAGCTGTACGAGGCGTTCATGGCGACCAAGGCCAGACTGTTCGCCACGGCGGGCGCCGATGGAGCCTGGGGGCGGCATGCCGCCGCGGCGATGCGCGACGCCGGACTGGTCGACATCGACCCGCAACCCCGTCTCGAGCTGTGGCACGCCGGATCGGCCGGCGTGCACCTACTGATCAGCCACACCTTCCACCTGCGGGAACAGCTCATCGACGCGGGCATGACCGACCAGCAGCTCGCGCAGCTGCGGCGACTGCTCACCGATCCGCGCTTCAGAGCGTCGTCGTATGCGATCTACTCGGTGCAGGGCCGACGCACTGGGCACTCGCGAGCCGGGTGAGGGTCTGGCGGCAGACCTTGTCGGTGGGGCCCAGCGGCAGCTCGGGCAGGGCGAGGAGCAGCTCGGGCAGCTTCCGGCGCTCCAGACCGCGCTCACCCTCCAGGAAAGCGTTGAGCTGGGTCAGCGTGAGCTGCGCGGTGTCCGGCCGCTGGGTGATGCAGGCGCACAGCCGCTCACCGAACTCGGGATCGGGGACGGCGACGCAGGCGACGTCGGCGATCGCCGGGTGAGCGGACAGCTGCCGCTCTACCTCAGCCGGGCTGATGTGGTACCCGCCGCGGATGACGATCTGCTTGAGGCGGTCGACCACGCGCAGGCAGCCGTCCTCGCCGATCACGCCCCGGTCCCCAGTGCGGACCCAGCCGCCCAGTACCCGGTAGCGGGCGTCGAGCTCAGGTGCGTTGACGTAGCACAGCGGGGTCATCGGACCGAGCGACCAGATCTCTCCCGACTCGCCGGCCGGCACCGGCTGCCCGTGCGGGTCGACGATGCGGATGTCCGCGACGGTCGGGTCGGGCCGGCCCGCGCACCCGGCCGCCGCAGCGCAGTCTCCCCGGCCGGTGTGGCAGTTCACGCCGTCCGCCGACCCGTAGATGTTGACGACAGGAGCGCCGAAGCGAGTCAGGCAGGCCTCAATAGTGGCCGCGGGCAGCGCGGCGCTGCTGGACACGAGGGTGCGCAGGCGGAACGCGTCCTCGCCGGAGGCTCGGCGCCGGTCGGTGATCCGGCGCAGCATAATGGGCACACCGAAGACATGCGTGGGCTGGTGAGCTGTGATCATGCGCATCGCCGCGGCGGGATCGAAGGCGTCCAGGAGCAGCAGGGTGCCGCCGAGGCGGGCCAGGATGACGATGCCGCACGAGCCGTATGAGGAGGCCAGCGGCACCAGGATGAGGCAGCGCATCGGCTCCGAGCCACCGTGCTGCGCACGTGTGTCACCGTGCCCTGCACCTATGTGACCGTGCCCTGCACCTATGCGACCGTGCAGAGCACCGATGTAGTTGCCACGACCACCGGCCATCGCGTTGTGGGTGTAGGCGACCATTTTGGGTTCGGCTTCCGACCCGGACGAGACCAGGATCCGGGCTGGCGCCTCCGGGTCGATCGGCGCGCGGGACCATCGCTGTTCGGCACCGTCCTCGGCCAGCCACCGGTCCAGCGGCTCGCAGCCCTCCGGAGCGGCGCCGAACACGAACACCGCACGCAGGTTGGGCAGGGCGGGGCGCAGATCGGCGAGGTTCGCGGCGAGGGGCACCCGCCCCGCGGCGTCGGCGACGATCGCCGCACTCGCCTTGGAGCGGCCGAGCAGGCTGGCGGAGTCCCGGCGTCCTCGCCCGGCGGGGTAGGGCAGCGCCACGGCGCCGATGGCCGCGACGGCCAGCTCCGCGGCGACGGCGCGCCAGCCGTTGGGTACCTGGATGCCGATGATGTCGCCCGCGCCGAGCCCCGCGCCGGCCAGCGCGGCGGCAATGCGGCGCACCCGGATATCGAGGGTGGCGTAGTCGATCGCGCCGGCCGCGTCGATCACTGCGGTCTGCCGGGGATGGGCACGCACGTGCTCGCTGAACAGTGTGTAGAGATCGCGGTCGGGGCAGTGGCCCTGCTCGACCCAGCCGCGCCGCAGCGCCGCGGGCACCAGGTCGCCCAGCACGATCCCGTTGGTCGAGATCCACGTCGCGGTGGTGGCGGTCCGGGTCATCAGGAGAACTCCCAGGGAGGACGGATGAAGGTGCACATGTCGTGCTGCAGGGCCGGCGCGAATCGGGGGTCCCTGGCCAGTGCGGCCAGCGACGTGCACACCGGGACACCGGACAGACCGGCCTCGGCGAGCCGCTCGACCCAGGTGCCGCTGCGTTCCCGCCGGAAACGCGCGGTAATGGACTCAGCGCTCGGCTGGTGCCCGGCGCCGCAGACCGCGGCCACTCGATCGGGCTGCATCCGGGTGTGCGTGGACAGCGCGAGGTACCCGTCGGCGGTGGGCAGGGGCCGGTGCAGCGAGGTCCAGACCGGTCGGCCGGCGTGCGGCCCGGTGTCCCCGGCGGCCGCGATCGCATCGAGCACGGGCTGCTGGAGCAGGGTGGCGGCGGACAGCAGCGAGGAGTCCACCCGCTACCCCGACCCACCGCGGATCCGGGCAACCAGCCCGGCCAGCACGCCCTGCGCGCAGATCAGGCCGCCGAGCACGTCGGTGAGCGTCATCAACGACGGCGCTGGGGGCTCGTCGCCCGGCCTGACCATGGCGGCCAGGCCGCTGTGCGCCTGGACCATGAAGTCGGTGCCCAACGGAGGCGCGGCGCCGAGGGTGTCTCCCCACCCCGAGGCATGGGCGTAGACCAGCCCCGGGCGCACGGCGGCGAGGTGCTCGGCGTCCAGCTCCAGCGCCGCCGCCTTGCCCGGTGCCCAGTTGTGCAGGAACACCTCGGCGCCTGCCACCAGCTCCCGCACCGCGTGTCGACCGGCCGCGGATTTGGGGTCGATCTCGACGACGTCCTTGCCGCGGTTGAGGGCCAGGAAGCGCGCCGAGCAGTCGCCGGCCATCGGGGGCATGCCGCGCAGCAGGTCACCACCGGGCGGCTCGATGCGGACGACCCGGGCGCCGAGCAGCCCGAGGACGTGGCCAGCGAGCGGTCCTTGCAGGCGCCGGCCGGCCTCGATGACCACCAGGCCCGCGAGCGGCAGCTGCGCCCCGCTCGGCGGGCTCGGCAGGGGCACCGCCGGCGCAGCGCCCGGTGTCGGGGTGAGCCGCCAGGGTGGGAGGCTGGCTGAGGGTTCGACGCTGCGCTCGGCCACGTCGCGCAGTCGCAGGATGCTGACACTCGCCGCTGCCGCGGCGGCGGCCAACGCGGCGAACCGGCGGCGACCGGCGGTCTGGTGCAGCTCCTCGGGCAGCGGGCAGGTCGCGGTGGCGTAGCGGTGCTGAAAGGGCTGCCAACCCCGTCGCGCCGCCGTCTCGTCAGCGTCGAGGAGTGCCCAGAAGCGCTGCCACCCGGCGGCGTCGAACACCTCGATCTCGAAGCGCGCGCCGTCACTCGAGGTGAACGGCGGCCCACCGGGACGCATCGGCTCGGTCCAGTCGTCGTCCGTTGTGGCCGCCGCCAGGTACTGCATCACGCTCAGCAGCGCCGCCTGGGCCACCGAAGTGCTGACGTGGTGCAGGTCCAGGCCGCGCAGGCGGCCCACCAGCGCGGCCAGCGCGCCTTGCCCGGCCAGCACTCTGGCCGCGGCGCAGGCGTAGTCGACACCGAGGGGCTCCGGGACGCCGGACTTGCGCCCGTGCACATGCATGATCCCGCAGGCGGCCTGGACGCCCGTTTCATCCTCCAGCGCCATGTCGACGGGGCCGGCCCACTCGATCGCGCAGTCGACGCCCAGTGGGTGGCGCCCGTCCTCGGGCAGGCTCAGGCGCAGCTCAGCGGCGGTCATCGTCGTGGTCCGTCATCGACGCTGGCGGCTGGCCGCAGGCGGGTGGCCACCGCCATCCGGTTCCAGACGTTGATCATCGCGATGGTCCACAGCAGATGGGCGAGCTCGATCTCGTCGAACCGCTGGGCAGCCACGTCGTAGACGTCGTCGGGAACATGGCCGTCGGTGAGGAACGTGACCGCCTCGGTGAGCGCGAGCGCGGCCTGTTCCCGGTCGGTGAACAACGGCGTCGCCCGCCACGCCGCCAGCGCGTCCAGGCGCGGCTCGCGCTCCCCCGCCGCCCGGGCCTCCTTGGTGTGCAGGTCCAGGCAGAACGCGCAGCCGTTCAGCTGCGAGGCGCGGATTTTCACCAGCGCGGCGATGACCGGGTCGAGCGAGTCCTCGGCGGCGCGGCTGAAGGCCAGCATCGCCCGGTGAACATCGGGCGTGGTCATGGGCAGGTTCACCCGG
>JBDTAX010000201.1:0-31909 GCA_039924425.1 Pseudonocardiaceae bacterium | reverse complement strand
CACCGCCACTCACGGGTTATCCACAGGAACCCGGCGTGGACCCGGCGGCGGTGGTAGGCGACGATGGGCTCGTGGACGACGAGAACGAGTTCCCCACCGACTCCTCGGACGATCCGGGTGTTCGGATCCACGCTTTGAACGGGTTGACGATCATCGTGCGGACCGACCTGGCGACTCGGCTCACCACCCTGGACCTGGAGAACGCCGAGGGCGTGCTGGTCGCGAGCCGGGTCCTCGGCGGGGAGGATCTCCAGCGGCTCGTCGACGCCCTGACCGTCGCCTCGGAGCGCGCCCAGACCTCCGATGTGCCGGTGGTGGTCGATGTCTCAGAGGTGATCGGTCGAGACTGAGGTGTCGCCCTGCCCGCTCCGTTACCCGTGATGGCGGCAGACACAGAATTCGTTGCCTTCCGGATCGGCCAGCACCGTCCACCGCAGCCCTGGCGCGTTGCACTCGGCCAGCACCGACGCGCCCAGCCCGGTGAGCCGGGTGACTTCCGCCGCTCGGTCCTCGGTGTATAGGTCCAGATGCACCCGGTTCTTGCCGGTCTGCGGCTCGGGCACCTTCTGGAGGCCGAGCGCTGGCGCCCCGGCCAGTAGCACGAACCCGCCATAATCGCCGGCCACCGCGACACCCAGCGCCGCCGTCCAGAACTCCGCCAGCGACTGCGGATCCGAGCAGTCGATGGTCACCATGCCGATCGAGAGATCCATGCCGCAGAAGGTAACCGTGGGGACCGAGTCCTCTCAAGCCCGATAAGCTGCGAACCTTGCTAGTCCGCCGTCCGAGGAGTGCTCGAAGCATGATCACCAGGTTGTCGACGCTGTTCCTGCGCACCCTGCGCGAGGATCCGGCGGACGCCGAGGTCCCTAGTCACAAGCTGCTGGTGCGCGCCGGGTACGTCCGTCGGGTCGCCCCGGGGATCTACTCGTGGCTGCCGCTGGGTTTGCGGGTGCTGCGCAACATCGAGTCCGTGGTGCGCCAGGAGATGGACGCGATCGGCGGACAGGAGATCCAGTTTCCGGCGTTGCTGCCGAGGGAGCCCTACCAGGTCACCGGTCGTTGGAGCGAATACGGCGCGAACCTGTTCCGGCTGCGCGACCGCAAGGGTGGCGACTACCTGCTCGGCCCCACCCACGAGGAACTGTTCACGCTCACCGTCAAGGGTGAGCTCAGCTCCTACAAGGACTACCCGGTGATCCTCTACCAGGTGCAGAACAAGTACCGGGACGAGGAGCGCCCCCGCGCCGGGATCCTGCGCGGCCGGGAGTTCCTGATGAAGGACTCCTACTCCTTCGACCTCTCCGACGAGGGCCTGGCGCGATCCTACCGGGCGCATCGCGAGGCCTACATCAAAATCTTTGACCGGCTCGGGCTGCGTTACGTGATCGTGTCAGCACATTCCGGCGCGATGGGTGGCTCGGCCAGCGAGGAGTTCCTCGCCGAAGCGGAGACCGGCGAGGACACCTTCGTGCGCAGCCTCCAGTCCGGGTACGCGGCCAACGTGGAGGCGGTGACCACCCCGGCGCCCCCGGAGTTGTCGACAGACGGATTGCCGCTGGCCCAGGTGTTGCAGACCCCGGACACCCCGACCATCGACACGCTGGTGGCACACCTCAACGCGGCGGGTCTGGGTCGTGGCTTCAGCGCCAGGGACACTCTGAAGAACGTCATGGTCAAGACTCGCCAACCGGGCGCGCAACGCTGGGAGATACTCGGCGTCGGGATCCCCGGCGACCGCGAAGTCGACATGAAACGGCTGGCGGCCTCGCTGGCCCCGGCCGAGGTCGCGCTCCTTGACGACGCGGACTTCGCCGCGAACCCGTTCCTGGTCAAGGGATACATCGGGCCGGGCGGGCTCGACGCGAACGGGGTGCGCTACCTCGTGGATCCCCGGGTGGTCCGGGGCACCGCATGGGCCACCGGAGCCGACCGGCCCGAGCATCACGTCGTCGGCCTGGTGTGTGGGCGCGACTTCACCCCCGATGGCACCATTGAGGCCGCGCAGGTGCGCGCCGGTGACCCCTCACCCGACGGGGTCGGCACTCTGGTCGCCGCGCGGGGCATCGAGATCGGGCACATCTTCCAGCTCGGCCGCAAGTACACCGATGCCTTCGGGTTGGACGCACTGGGGTCCGACGGCAAGCCGATTCGGATCACCATGGGTTCCTACGGCATCGGGGTCTCCCGGCTGGTCGGTGCGATCGCCGAGCAGAGCCATGACACGCACGGGCTGATCTGGCCGCGCAACATCGCCCCGGCCGACGTGCACCTGGTGATCGCGGGTAAAGACGACACGGTCGGCGCGGCCGGCGAGCGGCTGGCCGCTGAGCTGACTGCCAGCGACCTGCGGGTGATCCTTGACGACCGCTCGGCCACCCCTGGGGTGAAGTTCGCCGACGCCGAGCTGCTCGGTGTGCCGACCATCCTCGTGGTGGGGCGCGGTCTGTCCCGCGGTGTCGTGGAGGTCAAGGACCGGCTCAGCGGAGAGCGCACCGAGGTGCCGGTGGACAGCGTGGTGGCGCACTTGCGGGAGCTGTGCCGCAAATAGGTCCCAGCCGCTAATCAAGATTAACTGAATGGTGCCCCCGGAAACGGCACCGTCAGCGGGGTGCTGCCGACGGTCTCCCGCCAGCGGGTGGCTTGCACGGCCGCTGCGGTCAGGGCGTCCAACGCGACGTTGCGCAGGTCTGGATCAGCTGCGCTGCGCAGGTTTGGATCAGCTGCGCTGCGCGGGTCCGAGTCAGCCGTGCTGCGCTCGATCACCGAGCGCCACGCCGCCGCCGCGTCGGTCTCTGCGGTGATCGCCAACCGCAGCGCCGAGGCGGCGTCGGCCACCGGTTCCGGCGTGAGGTAGCCCGGTTCGGGTGGCACGGGCCGCGCGCCCGCGTCGATGAGCATCCGCTCAGTGGCGTTACGCCGAGCCCGGTGCGCGGTCGCGGCCGCAACGAGCTGCCCGCCCCACGCCCTCGGCGCGAAGGCGCCCACCACCCCGTACACCCAGATCGCCGCATGCTCCGCGCCCAACGCCCGTTGCAAGGAATCCACCGTCCCCCGGTTCCCGCCCCGATATGGAGACATGTCGGGCCCAGCGGGGGTCCGATCGCCCCGATATGTCTCCATATCGGGGCGGGGTAGGTGGCTCGCGCAGCAGGCGGCTATGGAGGCTAGGAGGGCGGCGCGGTAGCCGGGGAGGGTCATGACTAGGGCGGTCGCTTCGTCCTGTGCCGCGTGGGTTGCCTGGGTCAGCGCCGATCGGGCGCCGGCAAGGTCGGGATTGGCGGCCGGGTTCGCAATCTGCGGGTTCGCAGTCGGTGGGAGTGCAGTCGGTGGGAGTGCAATCGGTGGGAGTGCAATCGGTGGGGGCGCAATCGGTGAGGAGCCACCGTGGGGCGCCGGTGTGGGCCGAGCCCGGCGCAGTTCGGCGCGCAGCGCCGCCGCGTGTGCCAGCCGGTCCCTGGCGAGTGTCCTGGCCGCGGCGGCCAACCCCGGGTCGGCCTGCGCCGCCAGCTGGGCCACTCCCGTCGCCAGGGCCACGTCGGCCTCGGCGTGTCGGGCTGGTGCCGCCAGCGGGTCGGGTCCCTGTGGTGCGCGTGCCGGTATGGTGCAGCCGGCAAGTACCGTCGGCCCGGCTAGGAACAGGATGGCTCCGGCGGCCAGCACATGACGACGGTGAGGTCCGGCTCCTGGCACGGTGGACCATCTTGCCAGGAGCGGCGTTAGCTGGGCGGCCAGCACCGTGATTCGCTCGACGCGGGTCGATCCCGTGACGCGATACCCTAGGTAATCCCGACCGGGGCACCCCGCACCGGTGCTCGCCCGCACCGCTGGATCGTCGTCAGACAGTCACTTATCGTCAGGAGGCCATTGTGACCGCGCAGCCCGCGAGTCCCGGCTCAGCAACCGAGTCGGTGGTGCGCGACGCGGTGGCCGGCGCCGGGTTCGATCTCGAGAGTCTGGAGGAGATCCGCACCGGGCAGCGCTGGTTGCTTCGAGTGATCATCGATTCGGACGCTGGCGTCGGGCTGGACGACATCGCCACGGTGAGCCGCGCGGTGTCACTGGCCCTGGACCAGCGCGATGAGCTGATCTCTGAGCCCTACACCCTGGAAGTGACCTCGCCGGGAGTGGACCGGCCGCTGACCCAGCCACGGCATTGGCGGCGCAACCGGCTGCGGCTGGTTCGGGCCGCTTTGACTTCCGGAGACGAACTGGTCGGCCGGATCGGTGACTGCGATGACGAGGGCGTCACGCTGCTGGCGTCGGGCCGGCTGCGCCGAATGCGCTACGCGGAGCTGCGCCGCGCGGTGGTGGAAGTGGAATTCCGACCGCCGCCCGCCGCCGAGCTCGCCGAGCTGGGCAGCGCGAGCCGGCAGGATGTGGAGGAACGGTGAACGTCGACATCGCTGCGCTGCGCGCCATCGAGCGAGACAAGGACATCTCTTTCGAGACGGCCCTCGAGGCCATCGAGACGGCGTTGCTCACCGCCTACAAACACACCGAGGGTCACCAACCGAACGTGCGCATTGACGTCGACCGCAAGACCGGCCTGGTCCGGGTGCTGGCGCAGGAGCTCGACGACGACGGCGCCGTTCGTCAGGAGTGGGACGACACCCCCGAAGGGTTTGGTCGGATCGCGGCCACCACGGCTCGCCAGGTCATCCTGCAGCGACTGCGCGACGCTGAGCACGAGCGCACCTTCGGCGAGTTCTCGGCCAAGGAGGGCGAGATCGTCGCCGGTGTCGTGCAACGCGACGCTCGGGCCAATGCCCGTGGGGTGGTGGTGGTGCAGATCGGTGAGACCGAGGGCGTGATTCCGCCGGTGGAGCAGGTGCCGAGGGAGACTTACCGGCACGGCGAGCGGATCAAGTGTTACGTCGTGGGGGTGTCCCGGGGAATGCGCGGACCGCAGATCACCCTGTCCCGCACCCATCCCAACCTGGTCCGCCGGTTGTTCGCCCTGGAGGTTCCGGAGATCGCCGATGGAACCGTGGAGATCCCCGCGGTGGCCAGGGAGGCGGGACATCGGTCGAAGATCGCTGTCCGGTCAACTGTCGCGGGAGTCAACGCCAAGGGCGCCTGCATCGGACCGATGGGCCAGCGGGTCCGCAATGTGATGAGCGAGCTGGGCGGCGAGAAGATCGATATCATCGACCACGCGGAGGACCCCGCGAGGTTCGTGGGCAATGCGCTGTCCCCAGCGAAGGTCATCTCGGTGCAGGTGATCGATGCCAGGGCCAAGACGGCCCGGGTTGTCGTCCCCGATTTCCAGCTGTCGCTGGCGATTGGCAAAGAAGGACAGAATGCCAGACTGGCCGCCCGGTTGACCGGGTGGAAGATCGATATTCGAAGCGACGCCGACCCGCTGGCGTCCCCGCCGGCCCCCACCGGGCGAACTGAGGTGCCGGTGACCAACACCAGTTCTCCGCCCGCCGCGCCGACGCGCTAGAATCGTGATGGCCCGCCGTCGGGGGACGGTCCACGCCTGCCCGGACCAGGTCCGGCGCTGTCGCCTTGCGCGGCTCGCCGAGCCGATCCGGACCTGCGTGGGTTGCCGGACCAGAGCGGCGGCTTCCGGTTTGTTGCGTGTGGTGGCGGTGGAAGGGATCTTGGTCCCCGACCCGCGGCGCCGGTGTCCCGGTCGAGGTGCGTGGTTGCATCCCGACCTCGGATGCCTGCGTCTGGCCGAGCGGCGCCGGGCCTTCCCGCGGGCGTTGCGCGCCCCGGGTGCGCTCGACACCGCTGCGGTGCACGCCTTTCTCACGTAGCCGTTCGGAGACGTTTGAGGTCCTCAGTTCGCCGGGGACACCACCGATGCCCGGGACAGCCCCGGTGCGCGGTCAACGCAGAGAGCAGGTCGATTCCGAAATGTACCCGCAGTCGTGAAGCTCTGACAGCGATGAACATGCACTAGTAACGGGGTCAGCGGGGTTTGCCGCCGGCTCCAGAGTGAGGAGAGCAGTGGCAGGCAAGGCCCGCGTGCACGAGCTCGCGAAAGAGCTAGGTGTCACGAGTAAAGACGTACTCAAGAAACTCGCCGACCTCGGTGAGTATGTGAAGTCCGCTTCCTCAACCGTGGAAGCGCCGGTCGCCCGCAAGCTTCGTGACTCGTTTCCTTCGGGTGCTCCCGCTGGCGGCAGGCAGTCCCACACCAATGGCGCATCCCTCGGTGGTCGCGTCAGCGGCGCGGACTCCGGCGGGAACCGCCCCGGCACTGGTGGGGCGACGGCTAAGCCTGGTCCCGCCCCCGCGCCCTTCCGTCGCCCGATGCCCGCGCCTGGCGAGGCATCTCCGGTGGCTTCCCCGCTGGGGGTCCCGCAGCGCGCGACACCAGGGGAGCGCCGGCTGCCGCCGGCTCGCCCGGCCGCTGGCGCGCCCCCGGCCGCTGGCGCGCCCCCGTCCGTTGTCGACCGCCCGCCGGTCGATGCCTCGCCGTCAGTCGGTGCCTCGCCGTCAGTCGGTGACCGCCCGGCGGCGACGAACAGCCCGGCGGCACCCTTTTCCGCCGCGGGGGAGCAGCGGACGGTTCCGCAACGTCCGCCTGCCGAGCAGCGCCCGGGCCCTCGGCCTGATGAGGGCGGTGCCCCCGGAGCTTCCGGACACCCGCGGCCTCGGTCGCCGAAGCCGGGTCCGCGCTCGCCCCGGGTCGGCAACAACCCCTTTGGTGTCGGTGGTTCGACGGGTTCTGGGGCTCCTGGGGGTTCTTCGGGTGGTTCTTTGGGGGGCTCGACGCCGTCGCGTTCCTCGGGGCAGCGACCCGGCCCGTCGGCGAGTCCAGCCGGGCCGAGCAACATGCCACCCCGTCCGGGTGGCGGCAACCGCCCGAGCACCAGTCGCGGCGGCCCGCCCGGCAGCGGTGGATCTCGGCCCAATCCGGGCATGATGCCGCCGCGGCCGCCCGGCCCGGGGGCCGGACCGAGCCGCCCGGGCCGGCCCGGTCCCGGCGATGCTGGGCGCGGCGGTCCTGGCGGCCCGAGTGGTGGCCGTGGTGGGCCGGGCGGGCGTCCGGGCGGTGGCGGTGGTGGTGGTGGTTTCCGCGGTGGTGGTGGTGGCGGTGCTCCTGGGAGCGCCGGAGCTCCCGGGGGAGCTGGCGCTGGTGGCTTCCGAGGCGGACCGGCGCGGCCCGGTGGTGGTGGCGGTAGCAGTGCTGGCGGTCGTGGCCGTGGTGGTGGTGCGGCTGGCGCCTTCGGCCGGCCTGGCGGCCCCGCGCGCAAAGGCCGCAAGTCCAAGCGGCAGAAGCGCCAGGAGTTCGACAACATGCAGGCGCCGTCGGTCGGCGGCGTCCGGTTGCCGCGCGGCACCGGCGAGACCGTCCGGCTCCGTCGTGGCTCCTCGCTCACCGATTTCGCCGAGAAGATCGACGCCAACCCAGCCGCACTGGTGCAGGCGCTGTTCCATCTGGGCGAGATGGTGACGGCAACCCAGTCCGTCTCGGATGACGTGCTGGAGTTGCTCGGCCAGGAGATGAACTACAAGATCCTGGTCGTCAGCCCCGAGGACGAGGACCGCGAACTGCTGCAGTCTTTCGATCTGTCCTACGGCGAGGACTCCGGCGGCGAAGAGGATCTCGAGTCCCGGCCGCCGGTGGTCACCGTCATGGGCCACGTCGACCACGGCAAGACCCGCCTGCTGGACTCCATCCGCAAGGCCAACGTGATGGGTGGTGAGGCCGGTGGGATCACCCAGCACATCGGCGCTTACCAGGTCGCCACCGAGCTCGAGGGCGTGGAGCGGCTGATCACCTTCATCGACACCCCGGGCCACGAGGCGTTCACCGCCATGCGGGCCCGCGGCGCGCGCTCGACCGACATCGCGGTGCTGGTGGTGGCCGCCGATGACGGCGTCATGCCGCAGACGGTGGAGGCGATCAATCACGCGAAGGCGGCCGGCGTGCCGGTCGTGGTCGCGGTGAACAAGATTGACAAAGAGAACGCGGATCCGACCCGGATCCGCGGCCAGCTCACGGAGTACGGGCTGGTGGCCGAGGAGTACGGCGGCGACACCATGTTCGTCGACATCTCCGCCAAGGAGGGCACCAACATCGACTCGCTCCTTGCGGCGGTCCTGCTCACCGCGGACGCCTCGCTGGACCTGCGCGCCAACCCGGAGATGGAGGCCCAGGGGGTGGCGATCGAGGCGCATCTGGACCGCGGCCGCGGTCCGGTGGCCACCGTGCTGGTGCAACGGGGCACGCTCCGGGTCGGCGACTCTGTGGTTGCCGGCGACGCCTACGGCCGGGTCCGCAGGATGGTCGATGAGCACGGCGAGGACATCATTGAGGCACTGCCCTCGCGCCCGGTGCAGGTCATCGGGTTCACCTCGGTACCGGGTGCGGGCGACAACTTCCTCGTCGTCGACGAGGACCGCATCGCCCGTCAGATCGCCGACCGCCGACGCACCCGGGAGCGCAACGCCGACCTCGCTTCCCGTCGGCGCCGGGTCAGCCTGGAGGACCTGGACCAGGCGCTCAAGGAGACCAGCGAGCTCAACCTGATCCTCAAAGGCGACAACTCCGGCACGGTCGAGGCGCTGGAGGATGCCCTGCTGAAGATCGATGTTGGCGAGGAGGTCGAGCTGCGGGTGATCTCCCGGGGTGTCGGGGGCATCACCGAGAGTGACATCAACCTCGCTATCGCGGACAACACCATCGTGCTCGGGTTCAACGTCCGGGCCGACGGCAAGGCCACCGCCTTGGCAAACCGCGAGGGTGTGGAGATCCGCTACTACTCGGTGATCTACCAGGCGATCGACGAGATTGAGCAGGCGCTCAAGGGCATGCTCAAGCCGGAGTACGAGGAGGTGGCACTCGGCCGCGCCGAGGTCCGCGATGTGTTCCGGTCCTCCAAGATCGGCACTATCGCCGGCTGTATGGTCACCTCAGGTGAGATCCGGCGAAACTCCAAGGCCCGGCTGCTTCGGGACAATGTGGTCGTCCGCGAAGACTTCACGGTGTCATCGCTGAAGCGATTCAAGGATGACGCATCGTCGGTCCGCGAAGGCTTCGAGTGCGGAGTTACGCTCTCGTCCTTCCACGATCTCCGGGTCGGCGATGAGATCGAGACGTACGAGATGCGCGAGAAGCCCCGCGCCTGACAAGTCTCTGGGGTTGGTGCCCTTCAAGGGCCACCAACCCCAGAGACAGTTGGCCTTCGACGGCTACCAACCCCGGTGGTGATCGGTGTACGTCGGTGCTGTGGAATTGGACGTCCTGTTCGGCGATGTTCATTCCCTGAAACAGAAGCGGTCGCTGATCCGGCCCGTGCTCGCGGAGCTGCGGCGGCGTTTTGAGGTCGCGGTAGCCGAGGCTGGGCACGCGGGGTTGCACCGCCGGTCGCTGATCGGGGTGGCCGCCGTCGCCGCCGATGCCTGTCATGTGCGGGAGGTGCTCCAGGCGTGTGAGCGGCTGGTGGCAGGGCGCCCCGAGCTGGAGCTGTTGTCCGCCCGGCACCGGCTCCTGGGCCCAGAAGACGACCCAGAATAACGATGCCCGAAAAGATGACGGACTGTGAGAATGTTGAGGAGCTGCGATGACTGACCCCCCACGGGCTCGTCGGCTCGCCAAGCGGATCGCTCAGATCGTCGCCTCGGGGCTGGAGCACGAGGTCAAAGATCCACGACTGACGATGGTGACGATCACCGACGCGAAGGTCACCGGGGATCTGCGGGACGCGACGGTCTACTACACGGTGCTCGGCGAGACCATCGACACGCCGCCTGACACCGCTGGCGCGGCCGCCGCCCTGGCCAGCGCGACCGGGGTGTTGCGTTGCCTGGTGGGCCGTGGCACGGGTGTCCGGTTCACTCCCACCCTGACCTTTCGCTGCGATGAGGTCCCCGACGGGGTGCGCCGGATCGATGCGTTGCTGGCCCGGGCGCATGACGCCGACGCTCAGGTCGCGAGGATCGCGGCGGGCGCGTCGCCCGCTGGTGAGCCTGACCCGTACCGTTCGCCCCGGGATGTGGATGTGGATGATGACTGACCGCGCCCGGGACCGGGAACTGTGGGACCGGGAGCTGGGGGCCGCGGCAAAACTCGTCGGCGGCGCGAGGGACGTCACGCTGGTTGCCCATGTGCACCCCGACGCCGACTCGCTGGGCAGCGCGCTGGCGCTCGGCCTGGCGCTTCGAGCGCGCGGCGCCACGGTGCGGGTGAGCTTTGGCGCGCCGGAGCAGACCCCGGAATCGTTGCGTGGGCTCGACGTCGCCGAGCTCATCGTGCCGCCGGAGCGGGTGCCCGCGCGACCGGAACTGCTCGTTGCGGTGGACACGGGGAGCCTCAGCCGGCTGGGCTGCCTGTCCGACCGGGTGGCTGGCGCCAGCGCCGTGCTCGTGATCGACCACCACGCCACCAATGAGCGATTCGGGACCCACCATCTGGTGGATCCCGGCGCGGAGGCCACCGCGGTGCTCGTGCTCGAGCTGCTTGACGCGCTCGAGGTGGTGCTCGACGAGCCGATCGCGCGCTGCTTGTACGCCGGCTTGGTCACCGACACCGGCTGCTTTCGCCGGGCCGACGTGGGTACCCACGCTCTCGCCGCCCGGTTGTTGGGGGCGGGTGTCGATCCGGACGCGCTTGCCCGGGAGCTGCTGGACACCCACCCCTTCGGCTGGTTGGCCATGCTCGGCGCGGTGCTCGGTCGGGCGCGACTTGAGCCCGAGTCGGCACGAGGGCTGGGGCTGGTGCACACCACGGTGCTGTTGGCCGATGTGGCGGGCCTGCGCGGCGAGGAGGTGCACAGCGTGGTTGATCTCGTGCGGACCGCCTCCGAGGCCGAGGTCGCCGCGGTGCTCAAAGAGACCGGGCCGGATCGGTGGACAGTGTCGCTGCGGGCCAAGCGGTGCCTCGACGTCTCCGCCGCCGCGGCCGAGTTCGACGGTGGCGGCCACCGCCTCGCTGCCGGTTTCGCCGCCGAGGGCACCGCCGAGGGCGTCCTGGACGGTCTGCGCGCCGCGCTGGGTCGCGCTCCTCTGATGGCGGTCACGTCAACTCCGGCAACGTGACCAACGTGAACCCCGCGCTGGAGCTCGGCGGTCTGGTGGTGGTGGACAAACCCGCTGGGATGACCTCGCACGATGTGGTCGCTCGGTTGCGCCGATTGCTGCACACCCGTCGGATCGGGCACGCCGGCACCTTGGACCCGATGGCCACCGGCGTGCTCGTCTGCGGGGTGCAGCGCGCCACCAAGCTGCTCGGACATCTCCCGCTGGAACCCAAGGTCTACCGGGGCACAGTACGGCTCGGCGCGTCCACCAGCACCGACGATGCTCAAGGCGAGCGCACCGGCGGCGCCGACGCCTCGGCGGTGGACGAGCGGGAGATCCTGGCGGCCATCGCGGACCTGAGCGGCGTCATCGAGCAGGTGCCCAGCACGGTGAGCGCGGTCAAGGTGGGCGGCCGGCGGGCCTACGCGCTGGCTCGTTCCGGTGAGTCGGTGGCGCTCACTGCCCGCCCGGTGACCGTGTCCCGGTTCGAGCTCCTCGCGCTGCGCCGGGGCGAGGCCGTGACCGACCTCGACGTGCTGGTGCGGTGCGGCGGCGGCACCTACGTCCGAGCGCTGGCCAGGGACCTCGGCTCCGCGCTGGGAGTCGGGGGACACCTCACCGCGCTGCGCCGCACTCGGGTGGGCCCCTTCGGCCTGGATGTTGCTCGCACGCTTGAGCAGCTGGCGGCGCAACCGCTGCTCTGCGCTGAGCTGGACGAGGTGGTGGCTGGCGCGTTCGGCCACCGCGCTGTGGACCCCCAGCAGGTCCGGGTACTCGCTCATGGCGGATCGCTGCCAGCGGTAGGGCTGTCCGGAACACACGTCGCGATCGACCCACAAGGGCACGCCATCGCGCTGCTCGCTGAGCGGGATGGGCAGGCTCGCCCGGTCCTGGTGCTGCGACCCGCGGGCTGCTGAGTGCCGGGGTAGTTAAACTCGGTGCCCGTGCAGCGCTGGCGTGGGACGGAGGCCGTCCCGAACGGATGGGGCCGCAGCGTGGTCACCATTGGTGTCTTCGACGGGATGCACCGCGGTCACGTCCAGCTGGTGGGCCATGCGGTGCGGCGTGCCCGGGAGATGGGCGTTCCGAGCGTGCTGATGACCTTTGACCCGCACCCATCGGAGGTGGTCCGGCCCGGCAGCCATCCGGCCCAGCTGACCACCCTGCGCCGCCGGGCCGAGCTGGTCGAGCAGCTTGGGGTGGAAGTGTTCCTGGTACTGCCGTTCACCCTGGAGCTGTCCCGGATGCCGGCCGACGAGTTCGTCCACGAGGTGCTCGTCGAGCGTCTGCACGTGGCGGAGGTGGTGGTGGGTGACAACTTCACCTTCGGGCATAAAGCGGCCGGGAACAGTGAGCTGCTGCGGGCCTTGGGCCGGCGGTTCGGTTTCACCGCTGAGGGCGTCGGGCTGCTCTCGGAGGGCGAGCTGACATTCTCCTCCACCTACATCCGCTCGTGCGTCAACGCCGGCGATGTGGCGGCCGCCGCCGTGGCGCTGGGCCGTCCACACCGGGTGGAGGGGATCGTGATCCGCGGCGACCAGCGAGGACGGGGCTTGGGATACCCGACGGCGAACCTGTCCACCCCTCGGCACGCCGCGATCCCCGCCGACGGTGTGTACGCGTGCCGTTTTGTGCACCGCGGCCGGGAGCTGCCGGCGGCGGTCTCGATCGGCACCAACCCGACGTTCTCCGGGCGGGAACGCCGGGTGGAGGCGTTGGTGCTGGACCTGGACGAGGACTTCTACGGCGAGCGAGTGGCGCTGGACTTCGTCGAGCGCTTGCGCGGCATGCTCCGTTTCGAGGACCCTCAGCAGCTCGTCGCCCAGATCGGCGAAGACGTGGCGCGCACCCGCACGGTGTTCGACCAGCGCGGGTGAGCTGGCAGGATTCCAGTGAGGGGCACGGAAGGGGAGTCCGGTGGACGAGCAGCTCGCCGTCGCGCGCAACGTTGCCCTGCAGCGGGAGTGGTACGGGGAGCCACTCGGTGATCGGGTGCGGCGACTCGTGGTCGCCTTCGATGTCTCCCAGGCGCAGTTGGCCGAGGTTCTAGGGCTGAGCGCGCCGATGCTCAGCCAGCTGATGAGCGGGCGCCGAGCGAAGATCGGCAATCCGGCCGTGCTGGTGCGCATGGTGATGCTGGAGCACCGAGTGCTCACTCCTGAGGTCGCCTCTGGTGACCCCGCCGCGATTCGCTCCGCGCTGGAGCAGGTCCGCGACTCCCGGCCCACGCTCAGCCGGCCCACCGCCAGCGGCGAGACACTCAGCTGGGAGACCAGCGGTTCGGGGACCAGAGGTTCGGGGACACTGCCGGTCGAGGAGCGCGGTGACGCGGTGCTCGTCCCGGCGTTGCGCGCGTTGGCGCCTCCGGCCGAGCTGGCCGCCGCGGCGCGCCTGCTGCGGGAGGGGTTCCCCGCGCTCGCCGGATTGTTGTGGCGCGCCGCTGGCCCCGACCTCGGGCGATCGAGGGCGGTACCGGACGCCGACGCGTGAGCTGGTACCCTCACCTAGGGTTCGGCTGCGGTCCGTGGCGGTCGATATTCTTAACGTCTGCCGCGCGCTGGCGCGGCTCGCACGGTACGAGATGACAGGAGAAGATCAACCCGTGGCGCTGTCCACCGCACAGAAGAGTGAGATCCTGGCCGAGTACGGGCTGCGTGGGGGAGACACCGGATCCCCTGAGGCGCAGGTGGCCCTGCTGACCAAGCGCATCGTGGACCTTACTGAGCACCTCAAGCAACACAAGCACGACCATCACTCCCGGCGCGGCCTGCTGCTCATGGTCGGTCGTCGCCGAAACTTGTTGAACTACCTCAGCAAGGTCGACATCGCGCGCTACCGATCCCTGATCGAGCGCCTCGGCCTGCGCCGCTGACCGCGAGCCAGCACCGAGACACAACCACACATCGCGCACGAGCCGCCGCCTCGTCACCGTCGTTGGGACCGTCGTACGCCGGTCCTCGGTAGTGGCTCCCGAGAGCAGGTCACCTGCTCCGGGGGCTTCGATCGAAGACCGGCCTGTCGTTTTCGCTCCCACGTTGATGGTGCCACCAGTGGCAGTGTCGCGAGGAGGAGAAAAATTGACCGACCCCACGACAAGCACCTCCACCCAGGTGCATGAGACGATCGCCTTATTGGACAACGGTATCTTCGGTACCCGCAGGGTACGATTTGAGACCGGCCGGTTGGCCCGGCAGGCCGCTGGAGCCGTTGTCGCATACCTTGACGACGAGACGATGCTGCTGTCCGCCACCACAGCGTCCAAACAGCCCAAAGACCAGTTCGACTTCTTCCCGCTGACCGTCGACGTCGAGGAGCGGATGTACGCCGCCGGGCGCATCCCGGGGTCCTTCTTCCGCCGTGAGGGCCGCCCGTCCACCGACGCGATTCTCACCTGCCGGCTGATCGACCGCCCATTGCGCCCCTGCTTCGTCGATGGGCTGCGCAACGAGGTCCAGGTCGTCGTGACCGTGCTCAGCCTCAACCCGGCTGATCCCTACGACGTTCTCGCGATCAATGCCGCGTCAGCGTCCACCCAGCTGTCCGGACTACCGTTCTCGGGCCCGATCGGGTCTACCCGGGTGGCGCTGGTGCGCAATGACGACGGCGCCAGTCAGTGGGTCGCCTTCCCGACTTATGAGCAGCTGGGCCACGCGGTGTTCGACATGGTCGTCGCGGGCCGAATGGTGGGGGAGGGCCCCACCAGCGATGTGGCGATCATGATGGTCGAGGCCGAGGCCACGGGGACCGTCATTGAGCTGATTGCCGGTGGCGCCCAGGCTCCGACCGAGGAGGTGGTGGCCGCCGGGCTGGAGGCCGCCAAGCCGTTCATCCGCATCCTGTGCGAGGCCCAGAGCGAGCTGGTCGCGGCAGCCGGCCGCCCGGAGCTGGAATTTCCCACTTTCCCGGCTTACCAGCCCGATGTCCTGGATGCCCTCCGCGCGGAGGTGGCCGACGAACTGGCGCGAGTTTTGGCCATCGCGGGCAAGCAAGAGCGGGAAAATCGGCTCGACGAGCTCAAGGCTGGCGCGCTGACGCGGCTGGCTGAGCGCTTCGAGGGCCGGGAGAAAGAAATCGGCGCCGCGTTCCGAGCGGTGAACAAGTCAGCGGTGCGCCAGCGGATCTTGCGCGATAAGGTGCGTATTGACGGCCGCGGTCTCACCGACATCCGGCCGCTCTCGGCGGAGGTCGACATGATTCCCCGGGCGCATGGCTCGGCGCTGTTCGAACGCGGCGAGACCCAGGTTCTCGGCGTGACGACGCTGAACATGCTGCGCATGGAGCAGCAGATCGACTCACTGGGTCCTGAGACCACCAAGCGTTATCTGCACCATTACAATTTCCCCCCGTTCTCCACCGGTGAGACCGGACGGGTGGGCTCGCCCAAGCGGCGCGAGATTGGCCATGGTGCGCTAGCTGAGCGGGCGTTGATCCCGGTGCTGCCCAGCCGTGAGGAGTTTCCCTACGCGATTCGCCAGGTTTCTGAGGCGCTGGGGTCCAACGGATCGACCTCAATGGGTTCGGTCTGCGCCTCCACGATGTCGATGTTCAACGCGGGCGTTCCACTCAAGGCGCCAGTGGCGGGCATCGCCATGGGGCTGGTGTCGGGTGAGGTCGACGGCGAGAACATTTTTGTCGCGCTCACCGACATCCTGGGCACCGAGGATGCCTTTGGCGACATGGACTTCAAAGTCGCCGGCACCAGCGCGTTCGTGACCGCGTTGCAGCTTGACACCAAGTTGACCGGAATCCCGTCGGACGTCCTGGTCGGGGCGCTGTCCCAGGCTCGAGACGCTCGGCTGACCATCCTCGCGGTGATGGCCCAGGCCATCGACGGGCCGGACGAGATGAGCCCGTATGCCCCGCGCGTCACCGCTATCAAGATCCCGATCGACAAGATCGGCGAGGTGATCGGCCCGAAGGGCAAGATGATCAATTCGATCACCGAGGAGACCGGTGCGGACATCTCCATCGAGGACGACGGCACGATCTACGTCGGCGCCAACGACGGCCTGTCGGCCGAGGCGGCCATCGACCGGATCAACGCCATCGCCAACCCGCAGCTACCCAAGGTCGGGGAGCGATTCCTCGGCACCGTGGTGAAGACTGCGGCTTTCGGCGCCTTCGTCTCACTGGTACCCGGCAAGGATGGCCTGGTGCACATTTCCAAACTGGGCAACGGCAAGCGTATCGGCAAGGTCGAGGACGTGGTGAAGGTCGGCGACAAGCTGCGCGTCGAGGTGGCCGACATCGACAACCGTGGCAAGATCAGTTTGGTGCCGGTCAACGGAGATGAGCCGTCCCCCGCCTCAGGTATCGACCCAGTTATCGACCCTGCCGCGGACATCGCTGAGGTTCCGGCCGGAGCGTGAGCACGGGGCTCCAGGTCAACACGTTCCAGGGCAACACGCTCCAGCGCAGCGTGTTGCCCTGCGGATTGCGGGTGCTCACCGAACACCTGCCGGCTTCGCGCTCGGCCCTGGTGGGGATGTGGGTGGCGGTCGGCTCGCGAGATGAGCCGACCGCGGTGGCCGGTGCGGCGCACTACCTGGAGCACCTGTTGTTCAAGGGCACCGCACGGCGCTGCGCGGCGGCGATCGCCGAGGAGATTGACGCGGTGGGTGGTGAGCTCAATGCGTTCACCACCAAGGAGCACACCTGCTACCACGCGCACGTGCTCGACTGTGACCTGGATCTCGCCATCGATCTGGTGTGCGACGTGCTGGGGGAGGCCCTGCTCGCGGAGTCCGACGTGGACCTCGAGCGTGGAGTGGTGCTCGAGGAGATCGCGATGCGCGACGACGACCCGGAGGATCTGCTGCACGATGAGTTCTGCGCCGCGTTGTTCGGCTCGCACCCCCTTGCTCGCCCGGTGCTGGGCACTGAGGAGTCGGTCACCGGGATGAGCCGCGAGGCGCTGCACCGCTTCTACCGGCAGCGCTACACACCGGAGCGGATGGTGCTGACGGTGATCGGCAACGTCACGCACGGCGCGGTGCTTACCGCGCTGGCCCGCTGTTTCGGATCCCACTTGACCGGGTGCGCCCGTCCCGTGCAGCCGCGCCGCGGTCGAGCCGAGATCACCGGCCGGCGGGCGTTGGCCTTGTGCCCCGATTCGTCGGAACAGGCTCACCTCATGGTGGGCGTGCGAGCCATCGACCGGTACGACGACCGGCGCTACGCGCTAGGCGTCCTCAACGCCGCCCTGGGCGGTGGGATGAGCTCTCGGTTGTTCCAGCAGGTCCGTGAGCAGCGCGGGCTGGCCTATTCGGTGTATTCCGCGGTGGACGCCTACGCTGACCTCGGCAGTCTGTCGATCTACGCTGGCTGCTCCCCGGCCCGGCTGGGTGAGGTGGCGGCGGTGATCGGTGACGTACTGGCCGACTTGGGCCGTGGCGACCTGTCCGAGACCGAGCTGGCTCGGGGCAAAGGGCAGCTACGGGGCGGTCTGGTGCTGGGTCTGGAGGATGCCGGATCCCGGATGACCCGGATCGCCACCGCCGAACTCGATCACGGCGAGCATCACACCGTCGAAGACGAGCTGCGGCGGATTGACGCGGTGACCGGGGAGCAGGTCGGTGAGCTCGCCCGCGAGTTGCTGCGCCAGCCGGTCACCGCCGCGGTCGTGGGCCCCTACGCTGGTGTGCAGGATCTGCCTGACGAGATAGCGGAGTTGATCGCATGACCCCCGCTGAGCGGCTGCGTGCCATGTCCCCGGTCGGGAACCGCTCGGCGGAGAACCCGATCCGGGTCGGGGTGCTCGGGGCTCGTGGTCGGGTGGGCACCGAGGTGTGCAAGGCCGTGGACGCCGCCGCGGATATGGAACTCGTCGCGATGGTCGACGCGGGTGACTGGATGTTCAACGTGGCCGACGCGGGTGCGGAGGTCGTCGTCGACTTCACCCATCCCGACGTGGTGATGGACAATGTGCGCTTCTGCGTGGACCAGGGCATCCACGCCGTGGTGGGCACCACAGGCTTCACGGAGACTCGGCTGGCCCAGGTCCGTGAATGGCTTGCCCCCAAGCCCGACCTCGGGATGCTGATCGCGCCCAACTTCGCCATCGGGGCGATCCTGTCGATGCGGTTCGCCACGACCGCCGCCCGGTTCTATGAATCGGTGGAGATCGTGGAACTGCATCACTCGTGCAAGGCCGACGCGCCGTCGGGCACCGCGGCCCGGACCGCGGCGCTCATCGCGGCCGCCCGCGCGCAGGCGGGGATGGGCCCGCCCCCTGATGTCACCACCTGTGCCCTACCCGGCGCCCGAGGCGCCGACGTCGACGGGGTGCGCGTGCATGCGGTGCGGTTGACCGGGCTCGTCGCGCACCAGGAGGTGTTGCTGGGCACCGAAGGCGAGACATTGACGATCCGCCACGACACCCTGGACCGCTGCTCCTTCATGCCCGGCGTCCTGCTAGCCATCCGCGCGGTCCCCACCCGCCCCGGCCTCACCCTAGGCCTAGAACCCCTACTCGACCTGTAGGGCCCAGTATCGCCATTCGGAGCCGAATCGCGATTCTGGGCTCGCGTAGACCGCCATTCGGCTCCGAATGGCGGGTTTGACTGTGGGTTAGCTGTGTCGGGTGAGGGCGGTGCGGACGGTGTTGACCATGCGGGCGGGGTTGTGTAGTAACTGTGCTGTTACGAAGACGATTTCCCAGCCGGCGCGCAGCACAGCGTCGAGGTCGGCGACAGAGTCGGGCAGCGGCCGATCGAGCAGCAGGCCGAAGGTGGTTCGTAGCGGGGTCGCGACGGCGACTTCAGACCACGGCGTGCGTTCGTTGGCCCGGACGAGGGTCCGCCGCACGTCCAGCCCGGCACGCCGAGCAACGCGGGTGCTGTCCGGGACCACGACCTGGACGTGATCTTCGGCGCGGGCCAGTTGCACGCCGCTGCACCGCTGGCCTGCGCAGCTGATTGCGGGTCAGCGCGCCCGCCAGCACCGCATCGGTTCCCTTGAAGACAGGCGCCGGCTCCCGCAGCGTGATCTCCCTTGCCATGTCGCAACTGTGCCGCTTCGCGTCTCACCACTCAAACGCCCATCCACAGCCAGCCCGAGTTATTCAGTTGTCCACAGCCTCCTGCTCCGCACTCGTCGTTCGGCTCCGAATGGTGATAGTGGGCGCACTCAAAGCGCAATTCGGCTCCGAATGGTGCCCGGGTCAGGTGAGGGTGAGCGTGAGGGGGCTGGTTAGGCGGAGTTCGCGGAGGGGGTGGCCTTGGGCGTCCAGGGTTCGCGCGGTGTTGTCTGGGGTCCAACCGGCGCGTCGGTAGAAGTTCAGCGAGGCTGGGTCCTTGGCGGGCACCCAGGCGATTCCACGGGTGGCGCCGACATTGCGCAGCACCGCTGTAACCGTGGCGAGCAGCCGTCCGCCGTGGCCTCGACGCCCCCACCTCGGTTCTACCAGCAGAGTGCTCACCAGGATCGTGTGCTCCGCGTCCGTAGGCAGCGTGCCATCGGCGGCAGCCACGTCGTCCTCGGGTGCCGGACCAGCCACCACAAACCCGACCGGAGCGTCGCCCTCAGTGGCGATCAGCACCGTCGCCCCACCCTGGACGGCGTCGACCCAGGCTTGTCGCACGTAGGGTGCGTCCAGCTGGTCGAGGGCCCCGGGCGCCAACAGCTCGGAATAGGCGGCCCGCCAGGTCACCCGATGCAAGGCGGCCAGCGTGGAGACATCCTCCAGCGTCGCCCCCCGAACCCGAGCCAGCGCCATTCCACTCACGCTATCCGGCATCCGACATGGAGACATGTCGGGGCTATTGGGGTCGTGGTAACCCCGACATGTCTCCATGTCGGGGCATGGGTGATCGTGGTGGGTGTGGAGGTCGTTGGAGTGGGGGTCGCGCGGCGGACGGCGCTGTGTGCGCAGGGGTTCGCTGACTTGCGGCCCGCTGGGGTGGTGACGCGGCGGCACTTGCTGCGGGTGCTGGGTCGGATCCGGCTGCTGCAGCTTGACTCGGTCACCGTGCTGGCCCGGGCGCACTACCTGCCGGTGTTCAGCCGGTTGGGCCCCTACCCGAAAGAACTGCTCGATGATGCCGTCTGGGCGTACCCGGTGCGTGGTCCTCGCTTGTTGGTGGAGTGTTGGGCGCATGAGGCGAGCATGGTTGCGGTGCGCGACTGGCCGCTGCTGCGCTCGGGAGCCAAGAAGCCGGGTTGGTGGCACCGGTACGGCGAGCTCGCGGCCCGAGCGCCAGGACTGGTCTCGGCCGTGCTGGACGCGGTCAAGGAGTACGGCCCGGTCAGCGCTGGCACCCTGGAGCGGGAGTTGGGTAGCGGGGCCCGCGCGGCGCAGGGATCGTGGTGGAATCGGACGGATACCAAACGGATCTGCGAGTGGCTCTTCGGCATGGGTGAGCTCACCACCGGCACGCGGCGCGGATTCGAGCGTCTCTACGACCTGCCCGAGCGGGTGCTGCCAGCTGAGGTGCTCGCGCGCCAGGTTGACGCCGACGAGGGTGCCCGCGAGCTGGTTGCCCAGGCCAGCGCCGCGCTGGGGATAGCTACCGAGCCCGACCTGCGAGACTACTACCGGCTACGGCCGGAGCGCAGCAGGCAGGCGGTCGCGGAGCTGGTGGAGGCCGGTGAGCTGGAACCGGTGGCGGTCCGGGGCTGGCGGGCACCGGCCTACCGGCACCGCGATGCCCGCACCCCGCGGCGGATCACCGGCGCCGCCTTGCTGTGCCCGTTCGATCCGCTGATCTGGGACCGGATGCGCACCGAGCGGCTGTTCGGTTTCCACTACCGGATCGAGATCTACGTTCCGGAGCATCGGCGCAACCACGGGTACTACGTGTTCCCCTTCCTCCTGGATGGGGAGCTGGTCGCCCGGGTCGACCTCAAGGCCGACCGCGCCGCCGGCCTGCTGCGGGTGCCGGGTGCCTTCGCCGAGCCCGGGATCGGCGACACCTCGCGGCTGGTCGCGGAGCTGGCCAGGGCGCTGCGGGAGATGGCCGGATGGCTGGAGCTGGACGGGATCGCCATGGGTCAGCGCGGGGATTTGGTCGCGGCCCTCGGTGTCGCGACCGGCTGTGGGGCTGGTCCCGCGCCGGTCAGGAAGGGGCCGCGGTGACCAGTGCGTCACCCGATCCGGTGCGAGCCCGTACCCGCAGCGCGACGTCACCCTCGACGGGCGGGCCGCCGACCGGCAGGTCGCTGCGCGCGTGCCCGGAGCCGGAGCTGACATCCAGCTCGGCGAGCACGCCGGGGTGGATCCCCACCCGCAGCTGCCCCGAGCCGGTCATGAGCTCGAGCCCGCCCGCGCGGGCATCGACCACGGTGAGGTCACCGCTGCCGGTGCGGGCGCTGACGTCGCGCTTGACAGTGCCCAGGTTCACCGAACCCAGCCGGACGTCGCCGGAACCGGTATGCACGGTGCCGCTGCTCTCCGTTCCCTCGACGCTGGTCACGTCGATCCTCCCCGAGCCGGTCCGTACCCGCAGCCGGCCCGCTACCGTCCCGAGCCGCACATCGCCCGTGCCGGTGCGCACCTCGGCCGTACCGGTGCAGCGCTGCGCCTGGACCTGCCCGGAGCCGGTCGCGGCATCGACGTTGGCGGCCACTCCGGTGATGGCGATGTCGGCGGAGCCGCCGCGAGCGTTGATTGACGAACCCGACGGCGCGGTCACCTGGATCGTCAGCGGCACGGTGCGCAGCGGGTACTCCCGAGGAGCGCGCACCGTGAGCCGCCGCCCGGTGAAGTCAATTACTGTGTGGCGCGCCGCCTCGGCGGCCAACTCGCCCAGCGGGGTCGTCCCGGTCTGTTCGCCCAGCCAGGTCAGCAGGCCGCCGATCCCTCCGTGCCACGGCGGCTGGTCTGTCGAGTCGGAGCTGATCCGCGTGACCACCACCTGGGGGGCGGTGTCCTTTTCTGGGCCTTGTTCCAGCGTGATGTCCAGCCGCCCGCTGTCGAGCGCGACCCAGATATCGATCGGTCCTTCGCAGGTGAATTCCTGCTGCCGGATCACCGGTGCGTCGGCGTCATCGTGCTCCACGGTTCCTCCTCAACAAGTCAACAAGAATTGGTCAGCCCTGGACCCAGCCCTGGACTCGATTGCGACCGCGGCGATCGCCCGGGGCGCACCGCGGCTCGTGCCACGGCTCGCCGCGCAGTGCGCCCGCAACCGCTTGCGAGACCCAGGCGTTCAGGGAAACTCCCTGCTCGGCGGCGGCACGCTCAGCCTGGGCCTTGACCTGGTCGATCAGCCGCAGGGTCATCCGTCTGATATCGCCGCCAGCGTCGCCGAAGGGTGTCGCGCCAGGCTCGGAGGGCCCGACACCGGGCCCAGGCCCGGTGTCGGCGGGCGAACTTACCGCGACCCGCACGTCACGGCCGTCGAGGCGTACCTCCACCACCTGGTCCTCCAGCGCCGCGGTGACCTCCGCGGCGAGGTCGGACAGCGCGTTCATGATTGCCAGTCGAGCGGCGGGTTCCAGCGCGGCGCCCAGCGCGGCCGCGGTGTGCTGGGTCCGCTCATCGCCCGCGGCCGCGGCGGCGGTGAGGTCTTCGCGCAGCTGGCTGATGTACGGGGTGAGATCCATGATGTCAAGTATGGCGTCGTTTGTGACGTCAGTCAAGACGCCACTGGCGTCGCAGTACGCTCCGAACGCTGGAGAGCCGGGACCGGGCGAGAGGAGTGGTGCGCCGTGAGCCAACCTGACGGTGTTGACGCAGCTGTGACCGGTGCCGAGGGGGCCACCGTGCCGTTGCGGGTCCAGCTCGTCGCCAAGACCGAGTTCTTCCCGCCCACTGATGTGCCGTGGTCCACCGATGCCGACGGCGGGCAGGCACTCGCCGAGTTCGCCGGTAGGGCCTGCTACCAATCGTGGCGCAAGCCCAATCCGACGACCGCCACCAATGCCGGCTATCTGAACCACATCCTCGAGGTCGGTCACCTCTCAGTGCTCGAACATGGCACGGTCAGCTTCTACATCACCGGCGTGTCACGGTCGTTGACCCACGAACTGATCCGCCACCGGCACTTCTCCTACTCGCAGCTGTCTCAGCGCTACGTCCCCGAGCGGGCCGCCGCCATGGTCGAGCCGGACGTCATCGCTGAGGATCCCGAGCTGCACCAGTTGTTCCACGCCGCGGCCCGAGCCAGCCAGCGGGCCTACAACGAACTGCTCGCCGGGTTGGAGAAGCGCTTCGCTGATGAGCCGAACGCCACGCTGCGCCGCAAGCAGGCCCGTCAGGCAGCCCGCGCGGTGCTGCCCAATGCCACGGAGACCCGAGTCGTGGTCACCGGCAATTATCGGGCCTGGCGGCACTTCATCGCGATGCGGGCCACCGAGCACGCCGACGTGGAGATCCGCGCGCTGGCGCTGCAGTGTCTGCGCCAGCTGCGCACGGCGGCACCCAACGTGTTCAGCGACTTCGAGATCTGCGCGCTGCCCGACGGTACTGAGATCGCCTCCAGCCCGTTCGTGCCAGAGGGCTGAGTAGCGTAGTGAGTTCACTTCGGCGGGCCTGATCGATGAAGGGCGATAATGACGGTGGGGCGGCAGACACTCGCGGCCAGCGAGCGGCATGAGTTGTGCGATCTGATGGATCAGGTTGGTCCAGACGCCCCGACGCTGTGCGGGGGGTGGACGACCCGTGACCTGGCGGCGCATCTGGTGGTCCGGGAAGGCCGGCCGGTCGCCGCTGCGGGCATCCTGCTGTCGCCGCTGGCTGGGCTGGCCGCTCGAGTGCAGCGTGGTGTCGCCGAGCGGCCCTGGCCGGAGCTTGTTGACCTGGTCCGTACTGGGCCGCCCCGGTGGTCGCTGATGCGCCTGGGACCGATCGGTGAGAAGATCAACGGAGTGGAGTTCTTCGTCCACCACGAGGACGTGCGGCGGGTTGGACGCGGGTGGGAACCGCGGCTGGCCGACCCGGACCGTGCCGAGGCGCTCTGGGCGGTGCTGTCCCGGCTCGCCTGGGGGTGCTACCGGCGTTCGCCAGTCGGTGTCGTGCTGCGTCGCCCAGACGGCACGGAGCGCGTCGCTCGGCGTGGCCAGCGCAGTGTCACCGTCGTCGGGCCGCCCGAGGAGCTGACGCTGCACGCCTACGGCCGGGCCGAGGCGATGGTCGACCTTGAGGGCGACCAGACGGACGTCCAGCGCCTCCAGGACAGCCGTCGAGGGTTCTAGCCAGTACCCGCCCCCACCGGTGGGCTGGTGGGCAACGGTAGCGTCCAACTATGAGTACCGCACCGACATCCGCGCCCGGCCGACCCTTCGGCCGGGTGCTCACCGCCATGGTCACCCCGTTCGCCGCTGACGGCGAGCTGGATCTGGACACCGCGGCAAAGCTGGCCGACCAGCTGGTGGAGCGGGGTTGCGACGGGCTGGTGGTGAACGGCACCACCGGTGAGTCGCCGACCACCACGGACGTCGAGAAGGGAGACCTGGTGCGGGTGGTGGCGCAGGCGGTGGGGGACCGGGCCGCGGTGGTGGCCGGTGCCGGAACCTACGACACGGCGCACAGCGTGCGGCTGGCCCGGCAGGCGGCGCGGGCCGGTGCGCACGGCCTGCTGGTGGTGACCCCGTACTACTCCCGCCCGCCGCAGGCCGGGATCCTTGCGCACTTCACCGCGGTCGCGGACGCAACCGAGCTGCCGGTGATGCTCTATGACATCCCGCCGCGCTCGGTGGTGCCGATCGCGCGGGAGAGTCTCTACCGATTGGCTGAACACCCGCGGATCGTTGCGGTCAAGGACGCCAGCGGGGACCTCGGCGTCGGCGCGGAGATCATCTCCAGCACCGAACTGGCCTACTACTGCGGCGACGACGAGCTCAACCTGCCGTGGCTGTCGGTGGGTGCGGTGGGTTTCGTCAGCGTCATCGGCAATGTGGTGCCCGACCGGCTGCGAGCCATGATCACCGCATTCGATGCCGGCGAGGTGCACACCGCACGGCAGGTGCACGCCCGCACCCTCAGCTTGATCCGAGCCGTCCGGATGGCGGGCGGGGTGGCCTTCGGCAAGGCGGCCCTGCGGCTGACCGGCCTTGAGGTCGGTGAGCCCCGGTTGCCGCAGGTGGCCGCCGAGCCCGACCAGGTCATCGCGATCGCTTCGGCGCTGGCGCAGGCCGGGGTGCTCGCGTGAGCGCCGTCCCCACCGGCACCCCGCTGCCCGTGCCGGGTGTGCCCACCACGCCGCCGCCGCCGTTGCCCGTCGGCGGCCTGCGCACGGTCGCCCTCGGTGGCATCGGGGAGATCGGCCGTAACATGACGGTATTCGAGCACGCCAAGGCGCTGCTCGTGGTGGATTGCGGGGTGTTGTTCCCGGATGACGACGCGCCCGGGGTCGATCTGATCCTGCCCGATTTCCGGGCGATCGAGCACCGGCTGGACGACATCACGGCGCTGGTGCTCACCCATGGGCACGAAGATCACATCGGTGCCGTGCCGTTCTTGCTCAGGCTGCGTCCTGACCTGCCGGTGGTGGGCTCCGAGTTCACCCTCGCCCTGGTCCGGGAGAAGTGCCGCGAGCACCGCCAGAAACCTCAGCTGGTGCAGGTCGCGGCGGGTGACCGGCACCGCTGCGGGCCGTTCGAGTGCGAGTTTTTCGCGGTGAACCACTCCATCCCCGATGCGCTCGCGGTGGCCATCCGTACCCCGGCCGGACTCGTGCTGCACACCGGTGACGTCAAGCTGGACCAGCTGCCACTGGACGGGCGGCTGACTGATCTGGCTGGGTTCTCCAGGCTCGGCGACGAGGGGGTGGACCTGCTCCTGATCGACTCCACCAACGCCGAGGTGCCCGGGTTCGTCACCGCGGAGCGGGACATCGGCCCGGTGCTGGACTCAGTGATCGGCAAGGCCACACAGCGGGTCATCGTGGCCTGCTTCGCCAGCCATGTGCACCGGGTCCAGCAGGTGCTGGACGTCGCGGCGGCGCGTGGTCGCAAGGTGGCGCTGGTGGGCAGGTCGATGGTGCGCAACATGGGTCTTGCCGCCGACCTCGGGCTGCTCCGGGTTCCGCCCGGTCTGCTGGTGGACCTCGACGAGGCGATGGCGATGCCCGAGCACATGGTGATGTTCGTCTCCACCGGCTCGCAGGGCGAGCCCCTGTCGGCGCTGTCCCGGATGGCTCGCGGCGATCACCGGCAGATCCGGATCCGCTCTGGGGACACCGTTGTGCTGGCCAGTTCCCTCATCCCCGGTAACGAGACCTCGGTGTTCCGGGTGGTCAACGCGCTGACTCGGCTGGGTGCCTTGGTGGTGCACCAAGGCACCGCGAAGGTCCATGTGTCCGGGCACGCCCCGGCGGGAGAGCTGCTGTTCCTCTATAACGCGATCCGTCCGTCCAACGTCATGCCGGTGCACGGTGAGTGGCGGCACCTGCGGGCCAACGCCGCCCTGGCGGTCCGCACCGGGGTGCCCGAGGAGCGGGTGGTGATCGCCGAGGACGGGGTGGTCGTGGATCTGGTGGACGGCCGGGCGGAGATCACCGGCCGGGTTGAGGTGGGGCAGGTCTATGTGGACGGGTTGTCGGTCGGTGACGTGGGGGACTCCACCCTGTCCGACCGGCTCGTCCTCGGCGAAGGTGGGTTCATCGCGATCACTGTGATGATCGTGTCGACGACCGGCCGGGCGGTGGCGCCACCGACGATCTCGGGCCGGGGCTTCTCCGATGACCCCAAGGCGCTCGACGGGGTCGTGCCGCTGGTGGAGATGGAATTGGCCCGCACCGAAGCGGAGGGGATCACCGATCCGCACCGGATCGCCCAGGCGGTGCGCCGCGTGGTGGGCAAATGGGTCGCCGACACCTACCGGCGCCGGCCGATGATCGTGCCCACGGTACTGCCCGTCGGCTGAAGCCCGTCGGTGAGTGGATTCGCCGCCGGGCGGTGTTTGCTGCCGGGAACTGTCGGTCTGATGGGCTAGCGTGTGGGGAATGACAGGGGGGAGATTCGCGAAGACCACGAACTCCGAGACCAGGACTGTGCGGTCCCGGAGCTCGGGGGCCACCCCGCGGTCGTCTCCCCGCCGGCCCTCGCCTCGCCGAGCGCAGTCCCGTCGAGCGCAGTCCCGACGGGTGCCCCGAAGAATGTCGAGCGGCATTGTCGGCCCGAGTCTGCTCGGCGGGTGGTCGCTGCTGGCTCGTGGCGTCGGTGGGCTGGCCAGGGCGCTGGGGCGGACTCGCGAGCTTGAGCCCGCACATCGCCGGGACGGCCTCGCGCTCGGCTTGGTCGCCCTCGCCGTGGTCGCCGCCGCCGCGCTGTGGTGGACCGCCGGGGGACCGGTCGGTGCCGGCCTCCAGCACACGCTTCGCGCCTTGTTCGGCACCGTGTCGGTGGCATTGCCGGTGGTGCTCGCCGGGGTCGGGGTGACGCTGATGCGCACCGAACCCGATGTGGCGGCGCGGCCCCGCCGCACCGTCGGCACCGTGGCGCTGACGGTGGGAACGCTCGGTTTGTGGCATCTCGCGGCCGGCTCGCCGACGGACGCGGTGGGGCGGTCCCGAGCCGCTGGCGCGGTCGGTTTCCTGGTCGCGGATCCGCTGGTTGGCGGGTTCACCATCTGGGTGGCGGCGCCCCTGCTGGCGCTGCTGGCCGGTTACGGACTGTTGGTGCTCACGGGTACCCCGGTGCGAGCGGTGCCCGGGCGGCTGCGCCGGTTGTGCGGAGCGCCGCCGGATGCTGATCCGGCTAGCGCTGATCCCGCCGATGCCGATGCCGATCCAGCTGCGGTAACCACCGCCGATCCGGCTGCCGCCCGGTTACGCCGCCCGGCGCGGCGCAGGCAGGCCACCCAGACCGCGAAGATCACCGAAGAGGACGATCAGAGCGCTGCCGCTGCCGCTGCGGCACCGGCCCGGCTCCCGGCGCGCCCGAAGCCCGCAGTGCCGGTTCAGGGGCCGGTTCAGGAGCCGGCCGGGGGACCGACCCAGGGCCCGGTTGACGGCAAGCCCGCTCAGGGCACAGCTGCTGACCGGTTGGTCGAGGGTGCCTACCAGCTGCCTCCGCCGGATCTGCTCGTCAAGGGCGACCCGCCGAAAGCCCGCAGCAAGGCCAACGACGTGATGATCGAGGCAATCACCGGGGTGCTCGACCAGTTCTCGGTGGACGCGCAGGTCACCGGGTTCGCCCGAGGGCCGACCGTCACCCGCTACGAGGTGGAGGTGGGGCTCGGCGTCAAGGTCGAGAAGATCACGCAGCTGACTCGAAACATCGCCTACGCGGTGGCCACCGACAACGTGCGGTTGCTCGCACCGATCCCGGGCAAGTCCGCGGTCGGGATCGAGGTCCCCAACAGCGACCGCGAGATGGTGCGACTGGGTGATGTGCTGCGCGCGCCGACCTCCAGCCGCGATCGGCATCCCATGGTGATCGGGCTGGGCAAGGACATCGAGGGCCACTTCGTCACCGCGAACCTGACCAAGATGCCCCACCTGCTGGTGGCCGGTTCCACCGGATCGGGCAAGTCGAGTTTCGTCAACTCGATGCTCGTCTCGCTGCTCGCCCGGGCCACCCCCGATGAGGTCAGGATGATCCTGATCGACCCGAAGATGGTGGAGCTCACCCCCTACGAGGGCATCCCGCACCTGATCACGCCTATCATCACCCAGCCGAAGAAGGCGGCCTCGGCGCTGGCCTGGCTGGTGGAGGAGATGGAGCAGCGCTACCAGGACATGCAGGCCGCCAAGGTGCGCCATGTCGACGACTTCAATGCCAAGGTGCGCAGCGGGGAGATCGCGGCGCCACCGGGATCGCAGCGGGAGTACCGCCCCTACCCGTACATCATGGCGATTGTCGACGAGCTGGCTGACCTGATGATGACCGCCCCGCGCGACGTCGAGGACGCCATCGTCCGCATCACGCAGAAGGCTCGGGCGGCCGGGATTCATCTCGTGCTGGCCACCCAGCGTCCCAGCGTCGATGTGGTCACCGGGCTGATCAAGACCAATGTGCCCTCCCGGCTGGCCTTCGCGACCTCCTCGCTCACGGACAGCCGGGTGATCCTGGACCAGCCTGGCGCGGAGAAGCTGATTGGCATGGGCGACGCGCTCTACCTGCCGATGGGCGCGTCTAAGCCGGTCCGGGTCCAGGGCGCCTACGTCGATGACGCCGAGATCGCCAAGGTCGTCGCCTTCGCCAAGGAGCAGGCCAACCCGGAGTACACCGACGGAGTCACCGCGTCCAAACCGGGAGAGCGCAAGGAGGTCGATTCGGACATCGGCGACGATCTCGATGTGCTGCTACAAGCCGCCGAGCTCGTGGTGACGTCGCAGTTCGGCTCCACGTCCATGCTGCAGCGCAAGCTGCGGGTCGGCTTCGCCAAGGCGGGCCGGCTGATGGACCTGCTGGAGAGCCGGGGTGTGGTAGGTCCCTCGGAGGGATCCAAGGCCCGCGATGTGCTGGCCAAACCCGAGGAGCTCGCTGGGTTGCTGTACTTGATGCGTGGCGGCGACGCTGGGGGTGACCAGGAAGACTGAGCTGGCTACAGCTCCAGGAGCATCCGGGTGTTGCCCAGGGTGTTGGGTTTGACGTAGGGTAGATCAAGGAACTCCGCGACCCCCTCGTCGTGCGAGCGGCGCATCTCATCGTAGACCTCCGCGCTCACCGGGGTTCCGTGGATGGGCTGGAAGCCGTGCCCAGCGAAGAAGGCTTCCTCGAAGGTCAGCACGAACAATCGGCGCAACCCCAGCGCCCGTCCGTGATCCACCAGTCGCGCGACCAGCGCGTGGCCCACCCCTTGCCCCACCGCATCTGGGTGCACGGCCAGGGTGCGGATCTCGGCCAGGTCTTCCCAGAGCACGTGCAGCGCGCCGCAGCCCAGCACCGTGGCGTCCCGTTCGGCCACCCAGAACTCCTGGACGTCCTCGTAGAGCGTCACGAGCTGTTTGGTCAGCAGCACCGCGCCGGCGTAGCAGTCCACCAGATCCTTGATCCGGCGGACGTCCCCGATCCTCGCTCGCCGCACAGCGATCGGTGCGCGCACGGGCCTGAACCTACCGGCCTGATCTTCCCTGTCGCCAAGAGCCCTCTAGCGCTCTACATCTGACGTTCACCGACTGGTGGGTGTATCAGACGACCTGACAAGCGACTCTATTGTGTGCACGGTTTTCAGTCGAACTTCGGACGGTGATACGTCATGGATACTACGATCAATGATCCGATTGAGGCGGCAGTGACGGCGCTGGCTGCCGCGGCTGCCGCGCCGATGACCGTTACCGGCGAGGAGACCCTGACCCTGGTCCGGGACTTGGCGCGGATCGCCCACCACCTCAGCGAGCTCACCGCGGCCGCGCGGGATCGCTGGGCGACCTGGGGCACCGTCACACCGCACCTGCGGCAGGCCGAGGCCCTCGTCACCGACGCCACCCGATGCCTGCGTCACGCGGCCGGCACCTACGCCTTCAACGCCACCCGGTCTGAACCGGTCATCTTCCCGCTGGCCGCGACCGACGCCGCGCGGCCGGCGGCCTGAGCAGAGACCGGTGTCGACACCAGAAGCCCGTACTCGATCAGCTCCTCCGGAGGTGTGCTGTGGCCAGTCACGTCCCGTTCAACATTGATCTCACCGCGCACGAAGCCGCCCGCCTCGCCGCCGTCCTGGGTGCCCTCGGCTCGTCCTGGGACCCCGCCGAGATCTACACCGGCGAAGCGCAGGCGCGTCGCATGCTTTACACCGATCTTGACTCTGACCAGCAAGCCGCCTACGACGCGCTCACTGCGGGCGGTGTGCTGCCTGACACCCCGGAGTAGCGAGATGATGCTCGACCCACAAGCAGACCCTGGCCGCCGGGTGTGGCTGCCTTGCCGCCATTGCGGTGACAACACCGCGCTGTACCTCCTTGATAGTGACGTCAACCTGCTCTGGGTGCAGTGCGGCCACTGCCTGCGCCGCTGGTGGCACGACACCGGTGTGGGCCGGGGGAAGCGCCCGGAGCACCTGTTCGACGTCGCCTGATGCCGCCGGCTAGCTCGCCACCAGTTCGTCTGCGATGCCCCCGACCTGCGCCAGCAGCTTCGCGGGCGGGAGCCTGAGGTCCAGCGCATGACAGACGATCTCGATATCCGCATGCCGTACGGCGTGCCGGATCGGCTGGGCATTGCCCCGGGCGTACACGAGATGACCCCGCTGTAGGCGCAGCGCGGTGCAGTAGGCCAGCACCTGATAGAGATCCGCGACCGGCTGTTCCTGCTTGTACTTGGCGTCGACAACCGCGACCGGCCGCCCACCTACGTGCCACACCAGGTCGGGTTTCATCTGCACCCGGTACTCCTCGTCGAAGTGGCACGGGTAGTGGTGGGTGGCCACTCCGCTGTCGCGGGCCCGCAACTCATCCGACAGCGCACCGACGACGAAGTCCTCGAAGATTTTCTCCAGGTTGAACAGGAACCCATTGGCGAGCAGCGATCCGGGTGTGTGCTCCGGGGAGGTGGCCTGCCAGATGACCTCGGCAAGGCGCAGCGCGGTGTGATAACGCTGGTTGAGCCGGTTCGGCTGCCATGACGGCAGGCAGGTACCTCGCGCCGGTGTGGTGACGCCGGCCAGCCGGGCCCGCAGGGTGGTAAGGCGACGTCCGGACTCTGTGTCCACTCGTGGCACGCCGGCCATCCGGGTTATCGCGGCCAGCAGGATCTGGTTCTCCGGCACGTCGACGGTGAAATCGTCGTACCGGACCTCCATCGGGATCGCCCGCCCGTGATGCCTGCGCAGCTGGTCGGCTTCCCGGACTCGACCGCGCAGCACCGTGGCGGACTCCTCGACGGTGCGGTAGCCCTGCAGCAGGCCGGGTCGCAGGGCACGTTCGGTCTGGCGACACAACGCCTGCGCGATCGCGGGCACAAGCCCCTCGGCGACATCGAGCCCCACGTCCTCGTCTCGCCAGCCGCCCGAGTGCGCGGCGTAGCCGACGAGGAAAAGCAGGCGATCAATCGGCAGCTTGGGGTTGATCCAGACTTCGACCTCCCCCACCTGGGCGACGCC
>JBDTAX010000200.1:0-25187 GCA_039924425.1 Pseudonocardiaceae bacterium | reverse complement strand
CGCCGCCGCGACCGCGCTGTTGCGCGCGCGCAAGCACCGCGAGGACAAGCCGTTCGCGGTCATGGTGGCCGATCTGGACACCGCCCGCGAGTTCTGCGTGCTCGACCCGGTGGGGGAGCGGGCGCTGACCGGGCGGCGGCGACCGGTGGTGCTGCTGCCGCGCCGCCCGGACGCCCCCGTCGCGCCGGCCGTCGCGCCCGGCAACCGCAGCCTGGGGCTGATGTTGCCCTACACCCCGCTGCATCACCTGCTGCTCCGGGACACCGCTGGGCCCATCGTGCTGACCAGCGGCAACGTCTCCGACGAGCCGATCGCCTACCAGGACGACGACGCGCTCAGCCGGCTGAAGGGGATCGCGGACGCGTTCCTGACCCACGACCGGGCGATCCACATGCGCACCGACGACTCGGTGGTGCGGGTGTTCCGCGGCGCTGAGCTCCCGGTGCGCCGCGCGCGGGGCTACGCACCCGAGCCACTGACCCTCACCCGGCCGGCGTCCCGACCGATTCTCGGCTGTGGCGCCGAGCTCAAGAGCACCTTCTGCCTGGCGCGGGGCCGCCGCGCGTTCCTGTCCCACCACATCGGGGACCTGGAGAACTACGAGACCCTGCGCTCGTTCACCGAGGGCATCACGCACTTCGGCCGGCTCTTTGACGTGGTGCCCGAAGTGGTCGCGCACGACCTGCACCCGGAGTACCTGTCCACCAAGTACGCCCTGGACCTGGTCGACGTGGAACTCATCGGAGTGCAGCATCACCACGCGCACATCGCGTCCTGCCTGGCCGACAACGGTGCCACCGGCCCGGTGATCGGGGTGGCCTTCGACGGGTTGGGCTACGGCACCGACGGCACCTTGTGGGGCGGGGAGTTCCTGCTGGCTGATCTGGTCGGGTTCGAGCGGTTGGCGCACCTGGTCCCGGTCCCGCTGCCCGGCGGCGCCGCGGCCATCCGGCAACCCTGGCGGATGGCCGCCGCCTACCTTGGTGTCGACGCGCCGGAGGAGCTGGCGGAGCGCAACGCCGAGCAGTGGGACTCGGTGCTGGCGATGGTCTCCCGAGGGGTGAACGCCCCGCTGACCTCCAGCGCCGGGCGGCTGTTCGACGCTGTCGCGGCGATCCTCGGGATCCGGGACTCGATCAACTACGAAGGCCAGGCCGCCGTGGAGCTGGAGCAGCGGGCTGACCTGACCGAGCGGGGCAGCTACCCGGCCGCGGTCACCAAGGGGCCCGCGCTGCAATTACAGGGCGCTGACCTGGTGCGCGCCGTGGTAGCCGACCAACGGGCGGGGGTGGCCCTTGAGGTGATCTCCACCCGGTTCCACCACGGCGTCGCCGACGCGATCGTCCGAGTCTGCCTGATGCTGCGCGAGACCACCGGGGTGAGCGTCGCCGCCCTATCCGGCGGAGTATTCCAGAACGTCCTGCTGCTAGAGCGCACCGTAGCCGGCCTGGAACACTCCGGCTTCCAGGTGCTCACCCACTCCCGAGTCCCCCCCAACGACGGCGGCATCGCCCTAGGCCAAGTCGCCATCGCCGCCGCATCCCTGCATTCAGCGGGCTGAGCGTGGTTATCAGGAGCCGGTTACCACGCTCAGCCCGCTGAATGCGGGAGGGGTCCATGAGGTGCGGTGGGCCCAGTCCTCGGCGGCGATCATCAGGATCTCGGTGGCTGGCGACTTGATCTGGCCGTAGTCGTAGATGTTGGTGGAGGTCTGCGCTAGCTGTTGTTTGAAGTCCCCCGAGACTTTCTCCGGGCCGGGTCGTCGGCTCGGAGAAAGTCTCGAAACAGCACGTTGCGTCGGGCGGTGGCACTGGTCGTCTCTCGGACGTGCACGTTGCTGGCTCGCTCACCGATTGGTGGTGCGAAGACCAGTTTCGGCCATCGCTGACCGGCGGTGACCTCAACTCGGTTCCACGGTTCGGGGCGAAGGCGGAAGCCGATCGTGCCGAAGATGGGCACGAGCGTGTTCGCGTCGAGGTCGTCGACCCGGACCTGGATGTCGAGGCAATCCTTGGCGGTGAGGCCCGCTACCGCTGTGGATCCGACGTGGTCAACACCCTGAGCGAGAGATCCGAGCGCTGCTTGGAGCCTGGAGGCAAGGGCGCGGAACTCCCGCAGCCACTCAGGATCGTAGGCGACGACCGCCAAGCCGGAGGCCAGCTCATCGGGGAACGGCACACTCACAGCGTAGAGAATCGCCCGGGCTGCGTGCCGCAGACGGATCTTCGCTAGCACGCTGGGACGATGGCCATGAATATCAACCGGTCCGGTGAGGTTCTCATTGTCACCGGAGCGCCCGGGGTCGGCAAGACCACCGTCGCGGCGCTGCTGGCGAGCGGTAACACCGGTCCCGCGGTTCACTTGCGTGGGGATGACTTCTGGCATTGCATCACGACCGGTTTGGTCGCGCCGTATCTGCCCGAGGCGCATCAGCAGAACACCGTTGTGCTGCGCGTGCAGGCCGCCGCGTCTTGTGAGTACGCCCGGGGCGGTTACGTGGTCGTGCTCGATGGCATCGTCGGTCCGTGGTTCCTTGCGCCGTTCACCGCCCGTGTGGCGGCCAGCTCCGTGCCGCTCAGCTACGTTGTGTTGCGCCCGTCGCTGGCCACCACGGTGCGTCGCGCGCGGCAGCGCGTGACGCCTGATCTCACCGACTCTGCGCCGATAACCTCCCTCTACGAGCAGTTCGACGAGCGTGGCGCTGACCTGCATGGTCACGTCCTTGACACCACGGACTCCACGCCAGAGCAGACAGCCCACCAGATCCGTGCCCTCCACCGTTGCGAGGCGCTCCGCCTCGATCCATCCACCGCTCGGTGAGTTCGACACCAGCCGAGCCGTCGATGTACCCGCGCTGGCCCGAACTATCCACGCACGACTCCGGTCGGGCGAGACGCTCCACTAAATGATGGCTCAGCGGACGCGCTGCGGGTGGCGGCCCTGCCCCGCCCGCGACGACGGCTGCTCGACGGGTCTTCCCCTGCCGCTGGCTGCGCTACCTCGGCCTGGTGATCAGTGGAGATCCGCCCTCTATCGGCTCAATGGAACGAAACCCGAGGGGTTAGCGCGGTGCAGCACCAGAGTCGGCGTCAGTCGGCGGCGCTGGCCGCTATGGTGTCGGTGTGACCGCCGCAGCCGCCGCCAATCCTTTCGCTGTCTCGCCGGTACCGGCCCTGCCGCCAGACACCGCGCCGAGGGCGATCCGCGACGCGCTGATCGACGAGGAGCGCGCCGAGTTCGAGCGCGCCTATCAGGAAGCCATGACCGAGGCCGCCCACACACTGGACCTGACCAGGGTCTTGGACGTGCTACGCAACTATCACCGGATCGCGTGGCTCACCCAGCGGCAAGGCCCGGAGGCGCACCGGCGGATGCTGGATCACGCCGAGCACGCACTTCGAACTGGTGAAGCTCCTCCCGGCAGTGTGTCAGCAGAGGAAGTCAGGGCCGTGCTCCAGGAGCGGCTCGGCCGGTAGGTGTACCGCGTCGTCACCTACAGCGAGGCGCTTGAGCAGATCGCGGCGCTACCCGCCGAGGCGCTGCCGTTTTACGCCGAGGTGATCAGCGTGCTGGAGCTGGCACCAGCGGCCGGCCGTCCCTACAACGAGGACAAGCCGGAGGGTCCGATGCGGGAACTGGTATTCGGCGCCAACAGCGAGGGCACGGCCACCTATCTGATCTTGGACCATCAGCGGGAGGTCCAAGTGATCCTCGTGCAGTGGGTCGGTTAACCGACCGCATGTCAGCTGTGAGCGCCAACCACCCCACCCCAGGCGATATGGAGACATATCGGTGCTAGTGACTATCCCGTCGCCCCGATATGTCTCCATGTCGGGGCGGAGACCTGCGGGCGGGAGTCTAGTGCTCGTTTGTCAGTTGGGGGGCTCGGTTGTGGCGGCCAGCCGGTCGAGATCGAGCAACGCCGCGGCGGCTGATCGGGCGCGCAGGGCCGCGTCGGCGTCGCCTTCGACGTGCGCGGTGACGATCGCGCCCTCGACGAGCAGCATCAGCCGGTCGGCCAGCACGGACGGATCTCTGACCTCGGCATCGGCGGCCACCTCCCGCAGCAACGTGCGCAGTGCTACCGTGTGGTCACGGGCGGCGGCCCGCGCGGTCGGGCTGCCGGCGAGCTCACCGGTAGCGTTGATGAACGCGCAGCCGTTGAAGCCGGGTTCGGCGAACCACTCGCCCAGCGCGTCAAACAGGGCCAGCATGCGAGCCGGGCCTGGCGCGGTGGCGGCCACGGCGCCACCCAACCAGTCGAGCCAGCGCCGGTTCCGGCGCCGCAGGTATGCCTCGACCAGGCCGTCCTTGGAACCGAAATGCGCCTACCGTCTGCTGATGCGGAGAACGAGGTTTTTCCGCGCGGCGAGTGAGGAGTGGGCGATGGCCACTAGCGGGTTCAGGTTGGGGATCTACGTGTTCAAGGACGTCGAGATCATCGACTTCGCGGCTCCACACGGGGTGTTCTCGGTGGCCCGGCGGTTCGATCCCGAACTTGAGGCGTTCCTCGTCGCGGACGCGCTGCGGCCGGTGCAGGCCCAGGCCGGGTTCACCGTGCTGCCCAATTACTCCTTCGCCGACCAGCCCGCGATGGACGCCTTCCTCATCCCTGGCGGTTTCGGCACCCGCCAGGAGATCCGCAACGGCCGGTTGCACCAGTTCATCCGCCACCAGCCGGCCGAAACGCTGCTGACCAGCGTGTGCACCGGCTCCTGGATCTACGCGAAGATGGGGCTGCTCGACGGCATTGCCGCCACCAGCCGCAAGGAACCTGACCGGGTCGAGGCCAACCCGCCGGGCAAGGTGCCGATCGACCGGCTTGCCGACCTCGCGCCAGCGTGCCGGATCAGCCGCGCCCGGGTCGTCGACGCCGGGCGAATCGTCACCGCGGGCGGCATCGCGGCGGGCATGGAACTGGGTTTCCACCTGCTGCGCCGGGCTGGCTACGCTGAGAACCTGATCACCGAGGTCGCCAGAGTCATGGAGTACCAGGACGCCTACACGCTCTACCGCGACGATCTCGAGACGGTGTAATCGCCGGTCCGGCCCAGAGCTGGCGGTGCGCGGAGCTTTCGGCCAGGCTGTCAGGATGATCTCGATTGATGACTACTTCGCCTAATGAGAGCTAGCGGGTCGGTCATCCGGCAGACTCGCGTGTGGTAGCCGCCGGCAGGTGAGCACTCCTTGGGCCTGGACGTTGAGTCCTGAACAAAGATCGTGCCCCTGCTGGTGGGCCGGGAGAGTTGATCGCTGATGGGATGTCGTGCCCGCTGTGGTGTGGCGTGAGCACTGATTCATTAGGTCGCTGATGGTTCTCCCGCGGGCTGCTTAACATGATCGGCTACGAGGATGGGAGACGTGTTGCTGTTCGTGGGGGATGACTGGGCTGAGGATCATCATGATGTGGAGTTGATGGACGCGACCGGGCGGCGGTTGGCGAAGGCCCGGTTGCCTGAGGGGGTGGCGGGGATGGCCCGGTTGCACGCGATGATCGCCGAGCAGCTCGGTGAGGCCGCCGAGGAGACCGAGGTGCTGGTCGGGATCGAGACCGGCCGGGGGCCGTGGGTGACGGCGTTGATCGCCGCCGGGTACACGGTGTATGCGATCAACCCATTGCAGGTGGCCCGTTACCGGGAGCGGCGCAGCGTGTCCGGCGCGAAGAGCGACGCCGCTGACGCGCACGCGCTGGCTGACATGGTGCGTACCGACTCCCACCAGCTGCGCCCGGTGGCCGAGGACACCCCGGGGGCCGAGGCGATCAAGGTGGTGACCCGCGCCCACAAGACGTTGATCTGGGAACGCACCCGCCACACTCAGCGGCTGCGCCACGCGCTGCGGGACTACTTCCCGGCCGCGTTGGAGGCGTTTGAGGATCTGGATGCTCTCGACACTCTGGAGTTGCTGGCCAAGGCGCCGGACCCGGCCTCGGCGGCGAAGCTGACCATCGCCCAGATCACCGCCGCGCTCAAGCGGTCCCGCCGTCGCGACATCGGTGAGAAGGCCGCCCGGATCCAGGCCGTGCTGCGCGCTGAGCACTTGGGGCAGCCCGCGGTCATCACCGCCGCGTACGCGGCCACGACGCGGTCCGCCGTCGCGGTGCTGAGCACCCTGCAAGAGCAGGTCAAGATCCTGCAAGGGCAGGTCGATGCGCATTTTGGCCAGCACCCGGACGCTGAGATCATCTCCTCTCAGCCCGGTCTGGGACCGATCCTTGGTGCCCGGGTGCTCGCCGAGTTTGGGGATGACCCCGACCGCTACGCCGACGCGAAGTCCCGGAAGAACTACGCCGCCACCAGCCCGATCACCCGCGCCTCGGGCAAAAAGAAGATCGTGATGGCCCGGTTCGTGCACAACGACCGGCTCATCGACGCCCTCATGACCCAAGCCTTCGCCGCGCTCAACGCCTCCCCCGGCGCCCGCGCCTACTACGACCAACTCAAAACCCACGGCACCGAACACCACGCGGCGCTACGCCAACTCGCCAACCGGCTCGTCGGCATCCTCCACGGCTGCCTCACAACCCGCACCCGCTACGACGAAGCGACCGCCTGGCCGCACCACGTCGAGAAGACCGCCGCGTAACGGACCCCGCCTGGCGAAGACGCCGACATGGCACCACCGTGGACGAAGACGACCCCTGGACAACCCCAGCTCGCTCCAGACGACATCATCACCGTCGCCACCGCGCCGACCTCGCCGAGGGCTCAGAGCAGCGCGATACCCCGAAGGCAAGCCGACCCGCACCGCTTATCTAGAGTCCCCGAGCTTGTGTCCATGACGTGCATGACCTGGGTTGAGTCCTTCCCGATCACCGTGGTGGATGCGGTTACCTTCCGCTGTCCATCACGGAGTGGGAGGTTCGATGCGCGTACAGCGGGTGGTCATGGGGGACTCGGAGGAAGAGTCGTGGACCTTGCTCGCGGACGATCACGGTCCGGTCGAGTCGGTGGAGCGGTTCTTGTCCTATCTGGCCTCGATTGAGAAGTCGCCGAACACGGTCAAGGCTTACGCCCATGATCTGAAGGACTGGTTCACCTACCTGGCCGGCCATGGGCTCGATTGGCGGCGGGCGACGCTGGAGGACGTCGCCGGGTTCGTGGCGTGGCTGCGGCTCCCGCCGGAGGCCCGCGCCGGGAAGGTCGCGGTGCTGGCGAGTGTGGAGCATTATTGCTCGGCGTCCAGCGTGAACCGCAAGCTCGCGGCGTTGACCTCGTTTTGTGAGTTCCACGCCCGGCACGGGGTCGCCTTGGCCGGGCTGCTGGTCACGATGCAGCCCGCGGGGCGTCGCGGGTCCGCAACGTCCTACAAGCCGTTTCTGCACCACATCAGCAAGGACGCGCCGCGGCGCCACCGGACGATCAAGCTGAAGACGTCCCGGCCGCGGCCGAAGGTGCTGACCGTTGAGCAGGCGCAGACGATCCTGGACGCTTGCGGCCACCTGAGGGACCGCCTACTTTTTGCTCTTCTGCTGGACTGCGGGGTGAGGATCGGCGAGGCCCTGGGCCTGCGGCACGAGGATCTGGAGATCGCTGAGCGGACCGTCACCGTTCGGCCACGGCCGAACGACAACCGGGCCCGCGCCAAGGCCGGTATCTCGCGGGCGATCCCGTGCAGCGCCGAGCTGATGCGGTTGTATGTCGATTATCTCACCCGCGAGTACGGCTCGCTCGACTCCGACTATGTGTTCGTCAATCTCTGGGCGCGGCCGCACGGCCGGCCGCTGACCTACGCCGCCGTCTACGACCTCGTGCTGCGGCTTCGCCGCCGCACTGGCATCGACTTCGAGCCCCATCAGTACCGGCACACCTACGCGACGTGGCTGTTGCGCAAGGGTGCCGGGGTGGAGAGCGTCAAGGAACTACTCGGTCATTCCTCGATCACCAGCACGGTCGATACTTATGGTCATCTCACGGTCGAGGACGCTCGCCAGAGCTTGGAAGCCGCTGGCTGGTTCACTGGCCGGGAGGTTCGGCTGTGATCGGGGTTGCCGTTCCGCGGACGCGCGGCGGGTCCGGCCCGCTGGAGAAGCTGATGGGTGCCGTTCGTGCGGAGTTCCGCGCTGATCTCCTGACGCCTGCCGCTGATGATCCGGTCCTCGGCTGGAAGACCTGCATCGCCGAGGGCTGCGGCAGGCCGAAGAGGAACGGCGGGATGTGCGATCCGCACTACGCGCGCTGGAGGAGCCAGGGCAAGCCCGATCGGGCGGTGTTCCTCGCTGATCCCGGTCCCGCGGTCCGCGGGAGGGCGGCGCATCGTGGTGTGGCATTCATCGACTTCAGCGGACTTGGCCCGCGGGTGAAGCTCGAACTCCAGTACGCCGTTCAGTCTCGTTGGGACGAGCAGGCCACCGTCTTGTCTGTGGAGTTGGCGCGGCGGGTGGTCCGTCTGGTAGCGGGCACCGGCGCCACCTCATTGCTCGATCTCTCCAGGGCCGAGTGGGTGTCCACCGCGGAGCGAGCCCGGCTGAACGCGCGGCGACTGGCCGAGGCGACAACGTTCCTGATCTACGCGCGAGACCTGATCGAGATCCTTGATGTCGGCGAAGGCTGGGAGGTGGAATACCCACGCGACGAGTGGAGAGTCAGCGGGCTTCCCGGCGCGACCATCAATCCATCGAGACCACGGGCCCGCAGCTACCTGCGCTTCGGAGGGATCAGCCAGCCGTGGCTGAAGGATCTGGCAAAGAGGTGGGCGCGGTTCCGGGTAACCTCGGGCCTGGCCATCGGAACCGCGACACACGACATCCGGGCACTGACGCTGTTCAGCGAGTTCCTGCGCACCGTGACGATCGATGTCGGCAAGCTCGCCGACATCGATCGTGAACTTTTGGAACGCTACCTGGCCTGGGTGAGCGGCTTGCCGGGAGCGGCGACGACCCGCCAGGAACGGGTCGGCAAGCTCCAGGTGTTCTTCCAGGACATCCGCCGGCATCGCTGGGACGAGACCCTGCCCACCACCGCGGTGTTCTTCACCGGCGATGTCCCACGTCGAAGGCCCCGGCTACCGCGACACCTCGCCGAACACGTGATGGCCCAGCTCGAGCGGCCCGTCAACCTCGACCGCTGGTCAAGTCCCGAAGGCCGCCTGCTGACGTTGATCCTCATCCGGTGCGGACTGCGGGCCTGCGACGGCTGCACCCTGCCCTTCGACTGCCTTGTCCACGACGGCCAGAGCGCACCCTACCTGCGCTACTACAACCAGAAGATGAAAAGGGAAGCCGCCGTTCCGATCGACGAAGAACTCCAGGCCGAGATCCGGGCGCAGCAGGCCCGTGTCCTTGAGCGCTGGCCCGCGGGCAACCCGAATCTGTTCCCCCGGCCGCGCGCCAACGCCAACGGCCGACGTCCCCTCACCCCCGCCAGCTACCGTAGGATGCTGAACCGGTGGCTGGCGGACTGCGATATCCGCGACGAGCGCGGTCGCCCGGCCCATCTGACTCCTCACCAGTGGCGGCACACATTCGCCACACGGTTGATCAACCGGGATGTGCCCCAGGAAGTCATCCGGATCCTCCTCGACCACGACTCGACCGAGATGACAGCGCATTACGCTCGGATCACTGACCAGACGGTCCGGCGCCGGTGGGAACAGGCCACCAAGGTCAACATCAAGGGTGAGCACGTGACGCTCGACCCGCAGGGCCCGCTTGCCCAGGCCCAGTGGGCCAAGACCCGGTACGGCATCGCCACCCAGACCCTGCCCAACGGCTACTGCGGCCTGCCGGTACAAAAGAGCTGCCCGCACGCCAACGCCTGCCTGACCTGCCCGGTGTTCATCACCGGCCCGGAATTCCTCCCCGAGCTGCGCGAGCAACATCACCGGACGCTCACGCTCATCACGGTGTCCACGGGCAAGGGACACACTCGGGTCACCGAGATGAATCAGCAGGTTCTGACCAACCTGGACCGAATGATCAGCGAGGTCGAGAAAGCCGAGCAACCGGACACCGTCGATGCGAGCTGACAACTCCCATCACGTCGTCGCGTCCGCCCGACGCCGCGCCGAGCAGACCCGGGAACGCGCCGTCGCGGCGCTACGACGCCTAGACGCCACCGGCCAGACCATCAACTTCGATACCGTCGCCAAGGAAGCCGGCGTCTCCAGATCCTGGCTTTACACCCAGGACGACCTACGCACGGAGATCGAACGACTGCGCGAGCGCCGCAGCCTCACCCAACCACCCGCCACGATCCCCGACAGGCAGCGGGCATCCGACGCATCCTTACTGCGCCGCCTCGAAGCGGCCAACGCGCGCATCCGCACCCTGCACAACGAGAACCAACAGCTCCGCGACGCACTCGCCAAAGCACTCGGGGACCGCAGGACCGCCGACATACACGGCGAGCTCCGCGACCGCGACACGCCGAAGCGATCGGCAACCAAAACGATCGACCCCCACTGAAAAGCAGCCCAGACCAACCCCGTCAACAACACTGTCCAGAACACAACGCCCCAGGCCACAAGCATGATCGAAAATCGGGCTCAAGATAACACCACAGGCGCGCCAGCGCCGAGGAGCGGAAGCGGCGCGGCAGCACTGCCCTGCTCTGGCACCACCAACCGGTGGATCCAGAACACCCTTGACATTCAAGCTCCTGGGATGTCTTTGTGGACGAGGCGCTCGATGGCATGGTGAGTATCGTCAGCGAGCTTGGCGATGACCGCGCCAATCGGCGTCCCGACATCCCGGGCGCCAACTCGCCCTATGCCATCCTCACCCACTGCCTGGGCGTGATGGAGTACTGGGGCGGTCACATCGTCGCTGGGCGTCCGATCGCGCGGGACCGAGCCGCGGAGTTCCGGGCGGCCGGCCCGGTCGGCGCTCTGGTCGAGCGGGCCGGCCGCGCACGCCAGCAGCTGCGGGCGGATACCGCGAGCGTCGACCCGTTCGCGCCGCCCCGCAGCGTACCGCGCCCCGAGGACGTCGAGCTGCCACTGGGCAGGACCCAGGGTGGTGCTCTGGTGCACATCTACGAGGAACTCGCGCAACACCGCGGCCACATGGAGCTCACCAGGGACCTCCTGTGATCCGCACTGGCGGTATCTGTTGGCCAATGAGGCGCGGCTTGTTTTTCTCCAGTGTCCCAGCTGCTTGTATCGGTGGTGGCACGACACCGAGTTCGGTGTGGGAGATCACGGCATGGACCTGGCGTCATGATTTGCTCGGCCATCGGGGTGGTGCGGCACCGCGATTCATGGACCAGGTCACGCCGCCAAGCCGCCCTTCCTGGACGGGTTCCGGCGCGCGCTGCTGGTACGAGCGTGACAGTTCGGCGCTGAAGTCACCACCGCTGGGATCACCGCCCTCGTTCAGGATCAGGCACGGGGGGCGGTAGGCGCAGCGCGCGCACACGTCCGGCTCAGGGCTCGGGTAGATCTCCAGGTTGGGCCTGGTGGCGGTGCGGGCCTCGGCGGCCAGGTGCACGCCGGCCGCCGCCAGCTCGGCCTCGCCGCGCCGGATTCGAGTACGGCTGAACGCGTCGGTGCCCTCGGCATCCAAGCGTTCGCCAGCGACGGTGCCGCTGCGGGCGTACATCCGGCGGTGCCCCGCCGTCAGGCGCCCCGCTGGCCGCGGGGCACTCCCGCCGAGTTCGCCAGCGTCGGCACGGACCTCGTTGTACACCGTGCCTGTGATCTGCATCCCCAGGTAGAACTGTGGCCACGCCCAGGACCACGCGATCGTCCGCTCATCCAGCTGGAGCGCGTCGTGATCGGCCCAGGAGTCCGTGACCAGCCGGTGCTGGATGACCCAGTAAGCGTCGTCGTTGTCGATGGCGAGCAGATCGACACGGTCGCTGTACCGGATCTCCGCACCGTCCGGGGTCACGAGGTAGGCGCCGGGCGTGGTCGGATCGGGAATGTTCACCTCGAAGTCGGTGTTGACGCGCACCGGAGTGAAGTGGTCAACCGCCGGTGCCCAGGCGGTATAGGCGTCGATCAGCGCATGGCCTCGGTCCAGAACCTCACGCAGACTCTGCTGGTCCGGCTGGGTTTGGCCGCGCAGCGAACGGTCCAGCGCCTGATGCACCAGGGGTGTCACGATGCCCCTGTCCCACTCCCACATCCCAGGGAAGTAGTACACCGCAAGCGCGTCGCGCAGTGCCTGAGCCAGGTTAATCGGGCCCGGGCGGGGGATCGGTTCGACGTTGCGCCGGTTGCGCGCGCTCATGTCCCATTCCCGGCGGCAGCGCTTGAACGCCGTCCGCTCTGACGGGCTAATGCGGTATACCATCGCGCCTCGACTCAGTGCCTGTGTCGACTCAGCGTCCGTGGTGATTCAGTGCGCGTGCGGCCACGGGTCATCCACCGACCAGCGGCAACGATCATGACCTCCAGCCGCCGCGTCCATCTCGGCGAACAGGTCATCGAAGAACGCCGACGCGTTGTCGCGATGGTGCGGCTGCCACCCGCCGTAGTAGATCCAGGAATCGGGTATCGACTCATCCGGCGCTGGCGTGGGGAAGACTCCATCGGCGCCGAGGCGGCGAATCGCGTAAATGTCGCCTCGGCGCTCGAGGTAGACCATCTCACCAGGTTCGGGCCAGTCGGCCAGGATCTCGGTGATCAACTCGCTCTGATTCAGCGAATCTCCTTGTGTCGTGTCAGCAGATCCGCGGCAGCGGGTCGCCGACGAGAAGGTCGATGATGCGGGTGCCGCCGAACCCGGTCTTGAGCAGAACCAGTCCGGGTGGATCCTCAACGACCCGGCCCACCACGGTGGCTCCGGCGCCCAGCGGATGCGCCCGTAACGCGGCCACCGCGGCGTCAGCCGCCCCAGGGTCAACGATCACCACGATGCGTCCCTCACAGGCGACGTAGAGCGGGTCGATGCCCAGCAACTCGCAGGCGCCGCGCACCTCCGCCCGCACCGGAACGGCTTCCTCCTCGACCGCCACGGCCACGCCCGCTGCCTTGGCCACCTCGTTGAGGATCGTCGCGACCCCGCCGCGGGTGGCGTCACGCATCGCCCGGACATCCGGGCCCACCGCGTCGAGCAGCCCCCGCACCATGTCGTGCACCGGTGCGGTGTCGGAGACCAGGTCGGCCTCAAGGTCGAGCTCACCGCGCGCCAGCATGATGGTCATGCCGTGGTCGCCCACTGGGCCAGAGACGATCACCACGTCGCCGGGACGCGCGGTGGCCACGCCCAGGGTCAGGCCGTCGGTGATCAGCCCGACCCCGGCCGTGGTGATGTAGCAGCCGTCCCCCTTGCCCCGCTGCACGACCTTGGTGTCACCGGTGACGATCGACACCCCGGCCGCTGTGGCGGCCGCGGCCATCGACGCCACGATCCGCCGCAGATCCTCGACCGGGAATCCTTCCTCCAGGATGAACCCGGCGGACAGATGGGCCGGTCGTGCCCCGGAGACGGCCAGGTCGTTGACTGTGCCGTTGACCGCGAGGTCGCCGATGTCACCGCCCGGGAAGAACAACGGTGACACGACGTAGGAGTCGGTGGTGAAGGCCAGCCGAGCATCACCGACCATCAGCGTCGCGGCGTCCTCCAGTGGCTCCAGCAGAGGGTTGCGGAAGGCCTCCAAGAAGATCGCCTCGACCAGCGACTGGCTGGCCTTGCCCCCGGCACCATGCGCGAGAGTGATGAGCTTCTCGCGCACTCGGGGCCGGGCCCGCCGGGCTCGGTCGATGCGGTCCAGCACCAACTGCTCCCGGCTGGCGTGCTCAGTCCCGGCTGCGGCATGTTCGGGGTGTCCCGCGTCATGCTCGGCAACAGCCACCTCCGCCCAGTCAGCCTGCTGCTGGGTGGTGTCCTGATGTGTCATGCGCGGCCCGCCTCGATACTGACTTCCCTGACTCGTTTACGGCTGAACCGGCCGAAGTTGTAATACGCCGCACAGGCTCCCTCCGAGGAGACCATGCAGGTGCCGATCGGCATCTCGGGCGTGCACGCGGTGCCGAACACTTTGCATTCCCAAGGTTTGAGCACACCTTTGAGCACCTCGCCGCATTGACAGGCCTTCGGGTCAGCGACCCGCACTCCGGGCAGCGTGAAGTGCCGCTCCGCATCAAAGGTCGCGTAGCGCTCGCGGACCTGCAGCGCAGAGTGCGAAATGAAGCCGAGCCCACGCCACTCGAAGTAGGGACGCAGCTCCATCACCTCGCTCACCGCCCGCAGCGCCACCGTGTTGCCGTCCCACGGCACCACTCTGCCGTACTGGTTCTCCACCTCACAGCGCCCTTGCGCTAGCTGCTCCATCAGCATGTACACCGACTGCAAGATGTCCAGCGGCTCGAACCCCGCAGCCACTATCGGCTTGCCGTACTCGGCGGGAATGAACTCATACGGCCGGCAGCCGATAACGGTCGAGACGTGGCCGGGACCGATGAACCCGTCCAACCGCAGATCGGGGGAGTCAAGGATGGCTTTGATCGCCGGGATGATCATGACATGGTTGCAGAAGATCGAGAAGTTCTCGATGCCCTCAGCCGCCGCCCGCAGCACGGTCATCGCGGTAGACGGCGCGGTGGTTTCCATCCCAATCGCCATGAAGATCACATGCTTGTCCGGGTTCTGCCGGGCGATCTTCAGGGCGTCGAGCGGGGAATAAACCATCCGGATGTCGGTGCCGGCGGCCGAGGAGTCGAAGAACGACCCGCGCCCGCCGGGCACCCGCATCATGTCGCCGAAAGACGTCATGATCACATCGGGCTGTTCGGCCAGTGCGATCGCGTCGTCCACCCGGCCCATCGGGATCACACACACCGGGCACCCTGGCCCGTGCACCAGGCTGACCGACTCTGGAAGATAGTCCTCCAGCCCGTGCTTATAGATGGTGTGTGTGTGACCGCCACAGACTTCCATGAATTTGTAATGCCGACCAGGCTCGCACAGCGCCGCGATCTTAGCGGCGAGCGCGCGAGCCTTCTCGGCATCCCGGTATTCGTCGACGAATCGCATACCGCTCACTGCCTTTCGTCAATCCGCGACTCGAGCAGAGCGGCGATCTCGTCATCGTAAGCCTGCCCGATACTTATCAGGAAGTCCATTGCTGCCTTGGCCTCCTGCTCGTCGATCTTGGATAACGCGAAACCGACGTGAATCAGAATCCAGTCGCCGGGAACGGGCGGGTCATCGGTCAGCAGGCCGATGTTGATCGCGCGTTTGACCCCGCAGACTTCGACCATAGCCAGATCAGGCTGGTCGGGCAGGATTTCGATCACTTCGCCCGGGATGCCGAGGCACATGGGCTGTTACCTCCGTGGTGGGAGTGGGGTTACCGCTTGTTACATCTCGCTCATTTGCTTGTAGCGGGCTACATCCTTAGATACCTGTACCGCTATGGTGGCCAGGCCGATCGCTGACCCCCAGAAGATCAGTCGACGCAGCAGACGGAACATCCTTGTCACTTCCTTTCTTGTCGGTGAGCAGATCCAGAACCACCCCGACAGCCCTCTCGACGGCTGCGGCGACGGTCGTGGACAACCCCATCTCTTCCTCAGTGCTGGCCGGCTCACAGCCGACTAGTAGGGTTCGCCCCGCGCTGCCGCCGAGGTTTTCCAGCAGCGCGAGCACCGCGTCCGGAGCCATCCCGTGCGCGTCAACAGCTGACGGCTCGATGTCCGGCACGTCGCCGGAGCCGATCTCGAGCACGTAAACCGTTCCCGGCTCCCCGCCGCGTGACACGGCGTCGAGCAGGATCGTGGTGTCCGGGGCCATTTCGAGGAGGTCGTAGGCCAGGTGCATCCCACGAATCCCGTAATCAGCGACCCGCACGCCCTCGGGAAGAGTCTCGGTGGTGAGCCGGCGGGCCAGCTCGACACCGAACGCGTCGTCGCCGAGGAATATGTTACCGATTCCGGCCACCATTGTCGTCATGCTTCGACTCCTACCGGCGCGAGTTCGTCGGGGGAGAAGTAGCGGAACCGGCCGTGCGCGGCCGAGATCTCCACACCAGGATCATCGTCGAGGGTGACCGCGACGTGGGTGTTGCCATCGACGTCGAGCAGCACCGCTGCCACGGTGGCGGTGCGCCCGATGAGGAACATGTCCTGGGCGTCGGTCCGGCGCAGCCCCGGGTTGAGCACTACTTTGGCCCCCTTGGCCACCTCAACTCCGTCGATGAGCACGCTGTCGGTGTCCGGGTCCACCGAGGCGTCCGCACCGGGATCCCACCAGGGCGTGCCGGGGGTAGTGATCGTCTCGACCGAGTCCGGCTCCTTGCGGACGCCGGGTGTCTCGCCGAGATAACGGATCGCGCCGTGCAGCTTGTCGAGCATCTCGGGGGGCATCGAGTCGATGCGGTCCATCAGCTTGCGAGCCCGCTCGTCAGTGGCCCGAACCTCGGCCTTCTCCTCATCGGTGAGTGTCATCGTGCGCAGCGTGAGGATCTCGTCGATCTCGGTGCCGTCGAACAGATCTCCAGGACTCTCCGGCGCGATCGTCGGGTAGTCGTAGAGGATGATCGGCGAGAGCAGGATTACGTCCCGACTCCCCGCCTCGCCCACCATGACCGGCCAGGTGCGTTCGTTGCGACAGATCGCCACGGCGAGTTTGGCCCACTCCGGAGGGTCGATCAAAGAGATGAACTCTCCTTCGGTGGCCGCCAGCACGGTGTGCGCGGCGATCAACGAGTGTTGCAGCGCCAGGTGCCGGGGGGCCTCTGGATCTTCCCACGGAGCGGTGTTGACAACCTCGACGGCGAGTTGCAGGACGCCGTACGGGCCCTCGAGCCGTTGCGCGGACACCCGGATCTCGCCGGTCAGCGGCCAGCGTTGCCGGGTCACGCCATCGGCGGTCTCCGTGCCACCGGGCACGGTGACCGGAATGACCTTCGTGGCATCGGGCTGCTGGGTGTCCACCAACTCCGCTAACGACACCACGGAGTCGATCTCCTGCTCCACCGCTTCGTCGAACTCGGGCACCGGACCATCACCACCGCTGCGGTGCTGCAACTGCAGGAAGCGCAGCCGGATGTGCAGGAGCGGGTTGGCACCGGGTTCCAGCAGACACTCGGCGTGCGAGCTGGCATGCTCACCATGCCCGGCGGCGGCGTAAGCGGGCGGGACCAGCACCCCCCACTGCCAGCGGATCTGATTCTTGGCCGCCGACGCCCGGTACGGGTAGAGCAGGTAACCCTCGTAGAGAACGGCGTCAGCCACTCCCCGGGCGATGTCCATCGAAGCCGTCATGATCCCCCCTTCGCGGTGCTTTCCCGAGTACCAGTGCGTTCGCGAGCCGCATCCAGCACCGTGATGATGACGTCGTCCCAGGTCGGCAGAGCTCGGGTGGCCCGGAAGTCAGCCAGGGCATCAATCGTGTCACGGCGCAGCCGCAGCCACCCACTCCCGGGGAAGTGAATGTCCATCATCTCCCGCCACACAGCCACCGGCATCCGGTAATTGGCCTCGGCGTGCCAGGGAATCTGCTCGATCCACATCCCATTTTGGCCGCCGTCGCCGAACACGGTCCCACTGAACAGGAGGATGAACGGGATCTCGCCATCCTCCAAGGCGTGGAAGTACCGGCCCGCCGTGACTTCCATGTCGTAGCTGCACGGCACGGTTACGTCAACCTCGATGCTGCCGGTGAAGCTGGCGACCACCGTCGAGGTGTTGGCGAACTGGAACGGCTTGAGCGTGTCGCCCCAGCGCCCGCGCTCACCGAACAGCTCAATCAGCCGTTCAGCATCCTGCTCGCCGTACCCGCGGCGCTGCGGTTCGATCCTGATTTGGCATCGCAGCGAGACCGCTCGAACTCGCTGTTCGGCGGCCCCGCTGACCCGCAGCCGGAACAGCAGCGTCGGCGCTACAGCGTAGCGCTCGGGCTGCACGTCGAGGCAGGTGAAAGACAACTCAGCCATCTGCTGGCTCCATCCCGGGCGCCACCAGGTCACTGCGCTCGCGTAGATCGGCGAAGAATTCGTGAATTGCCGTCCAGGCCTCTTCGCCGCCGTCGAAGCCTTTCCAGTGCCTGCGGACCAGACCCACCAGCTGGTAGCAGGCGTCGATCGGGATCGCGAAGCACTCGAACCCGGCCTCTCCCTTGTGTATCAGTAACGCCTCGACATCGGGTAGCAGGTCGGCCAGTGTCGGGGTCGCGGTGAGCAGATCCGTCCAGGCTTCCAAGGACAGCAGCGATTCGGTCGCCCCTGCCGGGCTCGGATAAAAGGCGACGGTCTGCCCGAGCTCGCTGTTGGTGAAGAAGAACGCCATCGCCACCGGGATTCCGATCGAGTCCCAGGTTGCCGCGGCGAGCGGCACGTTGGCGGCGTACCGGTAGCGTTCTGGAACCGCTCGATACCGCCCACCACCTGAGCCCTCCTTGGTGAACAGCAAGGCGCAGGGGCGGCACGTGCACATGAGGCCACGGCCTTCGACGTCAACCACGTGCCCGTGCCACTCGGGGATCGACGCGGCGCACATTTCGCAACGCTCGATCCGCTCGGCCAGAGGCGGTGGGGCGGCGGCGCCTCCTACGAAGCGCCGCAACCCCCCCTTCATGACACCGCCTGAGCGGGAACCGCGATGCGGACCCCGCCGTTCTCGGCCAGCAGTGGTAGTGGGTCGAGATGTACTCTGCGGGATGTGGTTGTGCCGGAATCTCCACCGTTTCCGCCCCAACCACGACCAGCCCGGACCACGTCGTAACGCTGCGCGCAACCGGGGCAGGCCAGCAAGGCCCCGTCCAGTTCCGCACCAGTCAGGCTAGAACCACAGACCGAACAGTGGTCAGCGTAGGCATACAGGCTCCCTGCCACGTTGCACACCACCGCTGCGGTGTCGGCGATCCGCATGGGAACTAGCTGACCCTGACTCAGACCCGCGATGCCGTCAACCTCTACCCAGGTCGAGGCAGGTGGCTCCGGTTGCTTGCTCACCTGGGTCAGCGGGAGCATGGTGTGCCCATCGGGCACCTCTCCCGCGGTGAGCGGCGAAGCCGGATCGGGCGCCACGCCTTCCACCTCCACCTTGGTGACTTCCGGAGCGACCTCCTCGATCCCCTTCTCGATGGCCATCTTCACCGTGAGAGCGGAGGACGGGCAGCCGTCACAGCTGCCCGCCAACTTCAACCGCACGGTGCCGTCGGGGTCCAGCCCGAGGTATTCGACGTCGCCAGCATGCGAGCCGAGGTAGGGCCGGACCCGTTCCAGCGCGGCGAGCACACGTTCCTCGGTGCTCTGCGGGTGCAGGTCGTGCAGCACCAGCAGGCCCGCCACCATCTTGTCAGCGAGCAGCGGAGTGACGGCTTGCTCGTCGAGCAACTCTACGATGCGGGCCAAGCCCGCACCGTAGAACTCGACGAGCAGACCGACCAGTTCCTCGGCTCGCTCCGCGGTCGCGGGGTCCGAGTTCGAGGCAAACGCCGCTATCAGCGCCTCGACCCGTTCCCCGACCGCTTGGATATCCACCGTGTCACCAGGGGTAGCGGTGGTACTAGTGGGCACGGCTCAGCCGCCAGTCGTGCTGAACGCGTGTGGCGTGTGGAGTCGTTGCAATTCCTGGCCTTCTCCCAGATACATGTGCACACCACAGGGCAGGCACGGGTCGAAGCTGCGCACCGCCCGCATGATGTCGATACCCTTGAAGCTCGCCGGTGGGTTCTCCTCGAAGATCGGCGTGTTCTGCACGGCGTCCTCGTAGGGGCCCGGCGTTCCGTAGATGTCGCGGACGCTGCCGTTCCACGGGGTGGGCGGGTAGGGGTGGTAGTTGGCGATCTTCCCGTTCTGGATCACCATGTGGTGCGACAGCACGCCCCGGACCGCTTCGGTCCAGCCACAGCTGATCGCTTCCTTGGGGACCTTGAACGGCTCCCAGGTCTTGGTGCGGCCAGCACGCACCTCGGCCAGGGCCTTCTCCACGAAATGCAGCGCAAGCGCGGCGGAGTAGGCCTGGAAGTAGGTCCGAGCACGGTTGCGCTCGATCGCGTTCGACAACGGCTTGCCAGCCTTGTCGTACGGGATGTGCCATTCGAACGTGACCGGAGGCTTGGTCATCGTCCTGGGCAGGTTGATGATCACGCTCTTGCCAGTGGCCTTGACAGTGCCGGTGTCCACTAGCCCTGACAGGGCCGTCGGCCACAGGCGGGCGAGCGGTCCGCCGCCGGTGTCCAGGGCGAGGTGGTCCTTGCCGTCAAACCACCGAGGCGACATGGTCCAGCTGTAGGCACCGGCGAAGTCGCGCTTGGCCGGCCGCGGGATGGTGTGCTGGTTCCAGGGGTGCCGCCGGTCGACCGGGTTCCCCAGCGGGTCCTTGTCGACGAAGATCTCCTGGCCGTCCCAGTCCTCGTAGAACGAGGAGCCGAGCAGGATCCGCAACCCAAGGTTAATCTTCACGAGGTCGTTCGTGACCAGCTTGCCGTCCACGACCACACCGGGGGTGACGAACATCTTGCGTCCCCAGTTGGTCATGTTGCGGTAGTTGAAGTCGCAGTGCTCCGGGTCGTTGAGAGCGCCCCAGCAAGCCAGCAGCACCCGGCGCCGGCCGACCTCTTCGTAGCCAGGCATGGCGTCGTAGAAGAAGTTGAACAGGTCGTCGTGCAGCGGCACGATCCGCTTGCAGAACTCCACATACCGCATGAGGCGGGTGTAGTAGTCGGTGAACAGCTGGTGGGTGGCGATGGTGCCGACGCCACCCGGGTAGAGCGTGGAGGGGTGCACGTGGCGACCCTCCATGAGACAGAACATCTCGCGGGTGTACCGGGAGACTTGCAGCGCCTCGCGGTAGAACTCACCTGAGAGCGGGTTGAGCGCCCGCATGATGTCGCCGATGTACCGGTACCCGTGGGCCTCGGCCTGTGGGCATGGCGTGCGGTTGGCCAGGTCGAGAACGCCCGGGTTGGTCTCGGCGACCATCTTCTCGCAGTAGTCGACCCCGACCAGGTTCTCCTGGAAGATGTTGTGGTCGAACATGTACTCGGCCGCTTCACCCAGGTTGATAATCCACTCACCGAGGTGTGGCGGGGCCACCCCATAGGCCATGTTCTGGTTGTACACCGAACATGTGGCGTGGTTGTCCCCGCAGATCCCACAGATGCGACTGGTGATGAAGTGGGCGTCGCGAGGGTCCTTACCCTTCATGAAAATGGAGTACCCGCGGAAAACCGATGAAGTGCTGTGGCACTCGGCAACCCTGCCAGCGCCGAAATCGATTTTCGTGTAGATGCCCAGGCTGCCCACGATCCGGGTGACCGGATCCCACACCATCTCGGTGAGTTGGCCTGTGCTGCCGTGCCTTGCGGTGGTTGTCATCGTCTAGACGCCTTTCTCCAGCAGGTCGGAGTTCACCAGGAGGGCCTGTAGCCAGTTTCGAGCGAGCGGCCCTTCTTGCGCCACTTGGGCTCGGCGTCGACCTTTTTGAGTGTGATGTTGCGCAGCGACCGGATAACCGTTCCGTAGGCGGAGCTCGCGGTTCCCGATATCAGGGATCCCGGAGGTGCGTCCATAAATGGCATGAACTTGTCCGGGAAGCCTGGCATGGTGCAACCGATGCAGATGCCACCCACGTTCGGGCAGCCACCCACCCCATTGATCCAGCCCCGCTTGGGTACGTTGCACTTTACTACCGGACCCCAGCAACCGAGCTTCACCAAGCACTTCGGCGAGTCGTAGGTCTTGGCGAACTCACCCTGCTCGTAGTAGCCGGCCCGGTCGCAGCCCTCGTGCACGGTGGCGCCGAACAACCACTGCGGGCGCAGGTGCTCGTCCAACGGAATCATCGGAGCCAGGCCGGCGGCCTGGTAGAGCAGGTAGAGGATCGTCTCGGACAGGTTGTCCGGGTGGGTCGGGCAGCCGGGTACGCAGACGATCGGGATCCCAGCCTTGGACTTCCAGTCCCAGCCCAGGTAGTCCGGCACCCCCATGGCGCCGGTCGGGTTCCCCGCCATGCCGTGGATACCGCCGTAGCAAGCGCAGGTGCCAGCACAGAGGATGATCGTTGCCTTGGGCGCCAACCGATCGATCCACTCGTTGATGGTCACCGGCTGGTTGGTGTCGGGGTGTCGCCCGAAACCAGTGAAGTAGCCGTCGCCGTTGATCGACTCGTTCGGAATGGAGCCCTCGAGGACGAGTACGAACGGTTCCAGCTCGCCGCGGTCGGCCTTCCAGAACCACTCGATGAAGTTGTCGGCCCCCTGTTCCGGGCCGCATTCGAAGTCGATCAGCGGCCAGTGCACCGCGATCTTGGGCAGTCCGGGAAGAGCTCCGAGCGCGATCTCCTCGATGCTGGGCTGGGTCGCCGCGGTCAGGGCTACCGAGTCACCATCACAGGACAACCCGCAGTTGATCCACAGGATGTGGATCGGGGCCTCTTCTTCTTGGGTGGGAGTGGCTTGTGCAGTTGGTCTTGTCATGATCCCCTACTCCACGAGCGACCTCCGGCCGCTCTCTCGTTCCGGATGTCGCTTTGCGCTGGCAGCTCGCCAATCGTGAGCTCCCACAGCGTGTGATAGATCGTGGTCTGCGCCTCCTGGATCCGGTGCACAGAGTCAGAAGGAACCACGAACAGATGGTCGATGCTGCCCAGCTCGGCCATCGCACCGCCCTCGTAGCCCGCCAGGCCGACGGTGAGCAGGCCACGCCTGCTCGCCTCCTGGAAAGCGCGTACGAGGTTGGTGGAATTACCCGATGTGGACAGCCCGACGACGACGTCACCGCGCCGCCCAAAAGCCGCGATCTGCCGGGCGAAGACGACGTCGAATGAGACGTCGTTCGACAGCGCCGTCAGCACCGCAATGTCGCCCGTGAGCGCGAAGGCGGGCAATGCCCGTCGTCCCGGACCCGGGTGCAGGAACAGGCTAGCGAGGTCGGCCGCATCGGTGCAGCTCCCCCCGTTGCCGATGGCGAACAGTCGCCCGCCGGTGGCGAACGCCGCCGCCATTGCCGAGGCGCACGCGGCCAGGCGCTGGCCATCGAGAGCCAGCACCTCCTGCCGGAGCGCCACGATCTGGTGCGCCTTGTCCACTGTGGAACGGCGCACTTCGGCCAAGACCGCCTCGAGAGCTCCCGCTCCGGAGTTGTCATGGCCGACGTTGTCAGGGTGTGCGTACAGGAACGGGTACAGGGATGCCAAGTCATCAGACCGGGACTGGGCGTCGGACAGGGCCTGGCCAGTCGCGCGGGCGGCTGGTCCCGGGTCGCTGTGGCCGTTGGCTCCGGGGTTCATGCTTGCCGCCCGAGGACCACGATCGCTTCTTTGGCATGCACGAGGATCTCGTCGCCCACTTCCGCCGTCACCAATGCGACGCTCACTTCTTCCCTGCTGGACCCGGTGTCCACCATGGCCAGGCCATCGGGGAGCAACTCGACGACGCGGACCGCGACGGCCTGGTCCGAGCACGTGATGCACACCTCGCCGTGACATTCGGGAATGGTCATGCGACGGCCCTCGGGTCCAGTAGGTCCGGATGTTGGAAGAACACGTGAACCAGCTCCCAGAGCACGTGGTACGCGGTGACGTGCACTTCCTTGATCACTTGCGGGTCGTCGGAGTGGGCGAGGATGATGTGCTCGGCGGCCTGCGACGACGCGATGCGACCGCCGTCGCCGCCGACCAGCGCGATCGTGAGCATGCCCAGCTCCCTGGCGGCGGCCAACCCCCGCAGTACGTTGCCGCAGTTGCCGTCGGGGGAGATGCCGAGCGCGATGTCTTGGTCGCAGGCCAGGTGGCGCAGCTGGTGGGAGAAGATCTCGTCGAAGCCCTCCGCGCCGGCGATGCCGGTCACCGTCGCGACGTCAGCGGTCAGCGAGATTGCTGGCAGCGCGCGCTTGCCCATGATCACCGGGTGGACGAACTCGACTACGACGTGCTGCGCGTCCGTGCTGGCTGTGCCGTTGCCGAAGACGACGAGCGTGCCTCCACGGTGGAAGCGGACCGCCATGGCGTGGCACGCGGTGGCGATCACGGGAGCGTCGTCAGCGAGGTGGTAAAGGGGTGCTACCCGCCGCTCGAACAATTCCGCGGCGGTGGCGGTCCCGGCTGATGACCCGGACACGCCGCACACCTCCCGACCCTGGTTGGTCATGCACGTGAGTCACATCACCATAAGGGCGGGCTGATCGATGAGCAAGCGCTGACGTCCGGATGGGTTACCTCGATGTCATCTAGCAGCCACGTTGCATGCACCTTGAGCGTGTCGAGAGGGCCCAGTATACCGGCATATCGGGTGAATCGGGCACCTCGCCGACCGTCGTGCGGCGCTACAGACCCAACTCAGGTGGTGGCGGCAAGCGGCGCAGCTTCGGGGCGGGATGGGACGACAGCACACAACCGCCGCCCAGGCCGGTGTGTTCGCAGCGCTAAAACCTCGCGCACGGTCTGATGGATGCATGTGCACCTTCTAGCCCGCCCCTACCTGGTCTGATGGATGCATGTGCACCCTCCGGGGCGCTCGGGAGCGAAGTCGGTGCTTCGGGCGTTACCACGGTAGAACCCGCCGATCCGAGGAGGCGCGCGTCATGCCGGTCCTGGTCCTGATCGCCGCCGCCATCATCGAGTTGACGGTGCTGATCGCGGTGGGGCACGCGATCGGGGTCCTGGCCACCATCGGGCTGCTGATGCTCGCGTCGCTGTTGGGGGCGGCCCTGCTGCGGCGTGAGGGTGCCCGCACACTGGGCGCGTTCGTCGAGGCGCTGCGCACCCGCAGGCTTCCGCACCGCGAATTGCTGGACGGCATGCTGATCGCCGCGGCGGGAGTGTTGATCGTGCTGCCGGGCTTCGTGTCCGATGCCCTGGGGCTGCTGCTGCTCCTGCCGCCCACCCGCGCGCTGACCCGGCGATTGATCCTGCGCTCAGCGGCACGCCGCGCCGGAGCGCGTTTCGCGCCAGGAGCCGTGATCGAGGGCGAGGTCGTCGACGAGCCGGCGCCCCGCTCCGCGAGCGGCGAGCTTCGCTGAGCGGGATTCTTCAGACAACCAGGTCAGCCACTGGCGTGGGCTAGTCGAATTCGTCAGCCCGGGCGCCCGCCACGAAGGCGGTCCACTCGGTGGGCGTGACGTGCAGGGTCGGCCCGGTGCCGCGGGCTTTGCTGTCCCGCATCTCGACACCGGCCGCAGTGAAGTCCACCTCGACGCAGTCTGTGCCGTTGTTGCAGCGGGTCGACGTCCGCCATCCGGCGCGCCACCCTGGGGTTGCCATGCCGTCCTCCACGGTTACTTCGATGCGGGAATCCGCGCCGCGATGGCCTCGACAGACTCGCGCGGCGGCAGCGCCACGGAGCGCAGCGACTCCGC
>JBDTAX010000199.1:0-21454 GCA_039924425.1 Pseudonocardiaceae bacterium | reverse complement strand
GCCAGCCTTCGGGAGTACTGGGCGTCCGAGCGACTTCCTGACCTCAATGGTGGAGCCCAAGGTGCGGGGTCAGGTCGGGCGGCGGTGGGCGTGGAGGGTTCGCTCGGCGACCCGCACACGGTCTGAGGGGGCGGGCGGTGGCGCGAGGGTCACGCCGGCCGTGGTCAGCATGCTCAGGTCGAGGGTCCAGGTACGGGCGGAGCGAGCCTTCCACAACGCGAAAGCGTCATCGACATGCAGGCGAGCTTGCTGGTCACTTATGCCTGTGACGGCACGCAGGTGAGTCAGTGCCTCCTGGGCCTTACCCCGAATTCCGGCGAGCCCGAAGTGGGTGACGGTGTGACATTGGTCGCACAGGCAGATCAGGCGGCGCAACGCTTGCACCCCGCTAGGTTGGTCATAGATCCAGCGCTCGTGCGCTTCCAACCGGCGCCCTGTGTCCTCAGCCTTGCCGCACGCTTCGCAGCGTCTCCCAGCCCGGCTCGTGATCATCCGGCGGAGTCGTTCCCAATCCTTGGGTACGACGCAGTAACGGACGTTGGTGAACCAACAGGAAGAGGGGACCAGGTCCACGAAAAGGCCAGACCCCAGCGATCGGTCCTCTCCGGGCAGCAGATCGGGGATATCGGGCAGCGCGGCCCAGCGGGCCAGACCAGTCGTCGCGGGTCCGGAGGCGTACCAGCGCTTGGCGGCGGGGTCCCACCGGGCACCCTGAAGTCTTGGCCTGATCTTTCTCCTCGTAGGGCACATCAAGCCAGACACGGCCCGGGTTGCCCTCAGGTGACGTCGTAGGAGCGATCGTGCCGGCCGGGACAGCCAACTCCCGCAGCTCATCACCGCGACCCAACGCCCACGAGAGTCCCGTGTCCGCTCCGGAGTGGAGATCTCGATCCGCGCCCCGGTAGACGCGGCCGGTGACCAGATGCCGCTCAGCGTCGACCCGCCGTGGGGAAGGCCTGCCGGGGATCGATGGCAGCCGCGAACCAGGGCAGACCTCCCCCGCCCCCAGTGTCCAGCCCAACGCGAGGAGCTGCCCAGCGACGAAACGGGTCTGGTCCCTCGGCTCGCCGATCTCCGTCATCCGCGCAGTGATCTCCGCCAGGGGTCGGAGCCTGGGCTTGGGATCGGCCACCCCCAAGGCTCGGACGACGGCCAGCGGCGCGGCTCGGGTCCGTTCCACGATCTCCAGCGCGATGCAACCCGGCCATGGGTAGATCCCGTCCCCAGCCGAAAGCCAGATCTCTGGCTCGTCGGAGGTGCTGGCGTTGGTCCAAAGTTGCGCGAAGAAACCGCCCAGGGGCTCGTCATAACCCCAGACGCTCCGCTCCTCCCACCCGGCGAGGTCAAGCCTGTCGGTGAAGGAGACAGGTCCCGGCCCACAGCCATAGTGGCGCGAGACGTCCAGCGGCTCCATGACGCTCAGCGTACGAGCGACCACCAACAGTCCGCCACCACCAGAGGAAGTGATCAAGCCTGGGGCTCAGTTTGGATCTCAGTTCCGCCCGGCCCGGGAGCAACCTGGAGGTGTCGGACGTCGTTGTTCCCGCAGGTCAGCGCACTCAGCGCGGGACACGAACGGGTGAGCGCAGAACTTGAAAGCGAACGTGCCGCGAGGCACCGTGGGTTCGAATCCCTCCGCTTCCGCCACCCCTGAGCAGCACAAATACCGGGCGAGACGTGGTGGTCTCGCCCGGCGATACCGGGAAGGACAGTCCGGGCTACCTGGCGAGCACGGCCTTCAAGGCGTCGTCCACTCCGGAAAGATTCCTGTTGATGTCCTCGACGATCGGTCCGATTGGCTTGGTCCGCTCAGTAACCAAGTGCAGGCCGTCAGTGACTGAGCGGAGCGCGGAATTGACGCGGCTGAGAACGAACGCAATACTGATCAGGTAGGCAGCGAGCACCAACACGGTGAGCACTGCTCCGATGATCGTGAATATAGCGGCTATCGGCATGGTAATTCGCTCCTCACAGGATGCGGTCAACCGCGTTCACGTAGCGGGTGAGGCCAGCCCCAACGCGTTTCACGGCGTCACGGGTGGATTCTAGCCGTTTCACATCGTCAACCGCGATCACGATGCCTCCAGCCTGATCGTGAATGATGTCGATACGGTTCCCCACGGCGCCGGCGGACCTCGCCAGGCGCTGTAAGAGCACCACCACAACGGGTATGACCACGAGGAAGAAAATCGCGTTGCCAACCCACCACAGTATCATAGTCGCCGTCATCGTCGCCTCCTCTACCTGCGGGCCTGAGCGTGCGGTCCGGCTTGTCGCTGCTTCGCGGGCAGCGACTCGGCTTTCGTGGCGATCGCCGGCAGCATGCCCGAGATCGCGTTCAGCTTTTTGTTCAGGATCGCGGAGCCAGCGCCCACCAGAAAAACATCGCCTTGGATCGCTCTGAGAACCCCGCCGCTCACGTGTCCGAGAGCGTTGGCGATCGAGCGCAGCCGGCTAGTGATCAATATGACGAACAGGGCCAGGACAGCCACCAGTGCCACGATCTCGACAAGGGTGAGGATCACGAGCAGTTGCGTGCTCATCGCGCCCCCACCCCCAGGAGCCGGGCGTGGCGTCGAGCCTCTTGCGCGACCTCATCCAGAGTGGCCGCGACGGCGAGCGCAATCTTGATGTTGGCCGTGTTGCCGCCAACCCGCAACGCCACGTCCGACACTCCCTCCACACTGTCTTCGATGGAGCGGACCAAGTAGAGAAGCAGGCTGAGCAGCGCGATCACCGCAACTATCACGACTGCCCCGATAATCAGGAGAACCTGCCAGAACGTGCTCTCCTGCGCGGCGAGAGCCAAGACCATTGTTATCCCCCCAATGCTTGTCGAGCGGCCTGAGCGCCCCGGAGAATGCTCTGGAGCGTGTTGTTCGTGCGGCCCAGCTCCCGGAGTGGCTGTGTGGTCGACTGTGTCGCCTCGAGCTCACGAGTCACCCCGCGAGCCTGCGCGTTGATCCGAGAGGCAAGCACGAGGAGCGCGCTGACAACGATCACCACAACCACCACGACCACCAACCCGATGATCAGGCCCAACCACCAGCCATCGAGATTCGACTCACCAAGCTGATTCAATGTAACCCCCAACCCCGCGAGGAAAGTTCTGACGCTCGACCAAGCTTCTGACACTCGATCAGGTTCGGATCGCGACCCTTATCGCCATTTAGATTCGTTATCGGAAGTTTACCCTCGATCACGAGCTGAGGGAAGTGGCAGTATGGGGGTCCGTCACCGCGCGGCATCCGGAGCCTCAGCATCGGACCGCGCGCTCCTGCCGGTGAAAATTCCGTCACATCAGCGCCATCAGCCCCAGCAGTCACTATTCGGACCAGATCTTCACGGGCTGACACGGACATAAGACCGATATGTCGGATTCAGCGTGATTGCGCTAGATGGGCGAGTGTGGCTGCTGAAGACCTTCAGTCGTGACCTCGGAGCCGATCCGGCACCTGCGCGACCCTACCGGCTGCCGGGGCACCCGGTGGGGCGGAGCCACCCGCATCGGCATCCTCATCTTTACCACGGGCCTTCACCAGGTCGTTGGTCCAACCCAGATCCTTGGTCCAGCCCAGGGCGCTGCACGCCAGCAGCACACCGGCTACGACCATCCCGACCAGCGCACCGATACCGGCCGCGAGCAGCGGTCGGGGTGAAACAGGATCGGGTAGCGAGTAGGGCGGCGTCAACAGCTGGGCATTGAGCCCTGTCTGGCCGGTGAGACCGAATTCGGCGATGCGCTGCTGGATGACATTCTCCTGGTTCTGGGCTGCGGTGAGCTGCGCCTGGGCATCGTTGAGAGAAGCCTGAGTGGCGGTTTTCACTGACACCGCGGCCGCGAGTTGCTGCACTCGCGTTTGGCGCGCCGCGGTGGTCGCCTGGGCCTGCGTGAGCTGGGTGGTGAGGGTGCGGTCCGCCGCACTGGGCTGGGCGGCGAGCGCGAGGTAGTTGGTCATGACCGCTTGCAGCGTCCGCAGCGCGGCTGGCATGGTGGAGGCGTCGGCCTCAATCTGGATGACGTCGCTGCTGTCCAGGATCTGTGCGCTGATGTCCTTGGCGAGATCCTGGTATTGCCGGTTCTGCTGCCGGGCGATCGGGCCGAGCACGGCCAGGCTCTTCAGGATCACTAGCTGCGTGGACAACTGGGGATCCTGCAGGAGGGTGTCGCCGCCCTGCTGGTCCTGACTCAGGGAGCAGACGATCTCCGCGCGCGCCGCGTAGGTTTTCGGCCACACCAGAGCGCCGCCCAGGCCACCAGCCGCGCCCACCAGGATGATCGCCAACGTGAGCAACGCCAGGCGCGTCAGCACCTGGCCGCGACCGCTGCCTCGGACGGCGTGCTCGATCTGTCCCACGGAATTACGCAACGTCACTTCGCCGTTCCCCGGGTAGCGCTGCGGTTGCTCTTCGTAGTTCATCGAATGCCTATTCCGCTCTTGGGCCCGGACCGTGCGTGGCAGTAGCACTGTGTGGCAGTAGCGGCCTCGTTGTGAACTGTGGCCCAATAACGTGTGAGCAACCTGGTCACAACCCCACAATACGCTGGGAGTACCCGATCGCTGGAGAGATGAACGCGCAGCGCAACGGCGTCGACCTCGCCCAACTCGAGGCATTGGCGCTGACCAACTACGGTCACTTCACCTCAATGCGTGTCGACGAGCGGCGAGTGCGTGGCCTCTCCCATCATCTGGAGCGGTTGAGCCGTGACTGCCGCCGGGTGTTTGACACCGATCTGGACCTCGACCAGGTCCGGCACCTCCTGCGCCACGCGCTGGCCGACACACCCCGGTCGATCGTGATCCGAGTGACCGTGTTCGACCCCACGCTCGAACTCGGGCACCCCGGTGCGGACGCCGAGCCGCGCCTGCTGGTCACGACCCGACCAACGACGCAAGCGCCGTTTCCCGCGCTGCGCCTGCAGTCGACCACCTATCGCCGCGAGCTGCCTGACGTCAAGCATGTCGGTCTTTTCGGATCGCTACGGCATCGGCGCATCGCTCAGCGCAACGGCTTCGACGATGCGCTGTTCACTGACGCCGAGGGTCACATCTGCGAGGCGGCCACGTCGAACATTGGCTTCATCGACGGCGACCGGATCGTCTGGCCGCACGCGGACCGCCTCGCGGGCGTGACCATGCGACTGGTCAGCGAGTCTCGCGATGGGCGGGTCGCCACCGCACCGGTGACGCTTGGTCAGTCAGCTGATGTGGACGCCGTCTTCACCACGAACGCGGCAACTGGCATACGCGCTGTCAGCGCTGTCAACGGTATGCAGTGGCCAGCAGACCACCCTGTCCTCGACATCCTTCGCGCACGGTACGCGGGCATTGTCGCTGAGCTGGTGTAAGTCAGCGGGTGTCGAGCACGCGGTAGCCCTCCGCCAACCGGCCCGCCGGCAGACCGGCGGCCTGGGCCTGGGCCTGCCATCGGGGTAACCGAGGAACTCGACGTCGGCGACGCCCAGTGTGGCGGCCGCCTTGCGCTGCTCGTCCGCCATTCCCCTGGCTCCTTATATGTGGCTACAGGACGGGCACCGGCTCGTTGGCCCACAAGCTGCGCAGCTGAGCCGCGTACTCGCTGACGTTATAGGACGAACAGCCCGCCCCACCGTATCCAATGTAGTTGCCGTGAGCATCGTGCCGACCACCGCTCATCACGGCGCTGATCCCGTGGTGCGCGATCATGCTGCGGATTCCGGCGGTGATGTTGGCCACCGGATCGGTGATCGAGCTGCTCGCCAAGCTGGGCAGCACGCAGGCTCGGAAGGTGCTGGGGATGGTCTGCATGAGGCCCTGCGATGGGGTGCCCGCCGCGGCGTTGCTGTCCCAGGTGTTGATCGCGTTAGGGTTGCCGCCGGACTCGTGCATGATGATCGACCTGACGCCGGGGGCGAGAGCTTGCGGCAAACCCATCAAGCCGAGCGCTTTGTCGATCCAGCCATCCAGGCTGTGGCTGTTGCCGGCTTGATAGGGCTCCCCGAGACGGGTGCGGAGAACTTCCTGATAAGCCGCTCGGTCCGCTCGCTCCACGGCGCGGCGCAGCGCGGACACTCCGGTTGCGCCGTCACGGGTGCCGCGGTCCAGTAACAGAACCTCGGGTTCCACCGATGAAGCAGTTAGTGCGGCGGGAGTTACCTCGGCGACCTGCTCGGCTGGAGTTGCCGCACTGGCCTGTATCGCATGGCCGGCCACCGCCAGGGCGCCAGCGGCGACAGCCGCTGTCAATGCCCGACCCCGCAGCGCGGGGCCCGGTCGGGGCAGGCGATGCGCTCCGCGAGATCCAGACTCGGGTGCAGAGGTGGAGGCAAAGTGAGAATGCCGCCGATGACCTGGGGGACAACGGTGACGCGCCAACTGTGTGAACCCCTTCCGCACCGGGTACCTGGTGCGCGAGCCGAGAACGGCGCCTGCTCGCAACCAGATCGTGACCTGCGACCGACGGAAGGTAACGGTAGGGCCACAGTGGCGGCAAACCACGCACCTGCGCTGGCGTGTCGCTTGCGCCCGATGCGGTAGCCGCCGCGGTGAGCGGTCACAAACCGACGCGCAGAGCGGTCTCGGCGCCGAGCTGGCTAACGGCAAGCGGCGAGGTTAGGGTCGGTCATCGTGAGTACCGGCACGATCGATCCCGCCTTCCTTGCCCTGCCGTTGCGACTGGTGGCCGACGCTGCCCTGGGACGAGCTCGCGAGCTGGGCGTCGAGCACGCCGATGTCCGAATCGAACGGACCACCCGGCAGCTGCTGCGGCTGCGCGATGGGACAGTCGCGACGGCGCGGGACTCCACCACGATCGGGCTGGCCGTCCGGGTGATCGTCGAAGGCACCTGGGGGTTCGCCTCGCACTTGGAGCTGACCGCACAGTCCGCGGCGGCCACCGCGCAGCGGGCCGTCGAGGTGGCCCGCACCCTGAGCCCGCTCAACGCCGAGCGGGTGGAGCTGGCCGCCGAGCCAGTACACACTGACGCGGTCTGGGTCGGTGATCACGAGATCGACCCGTTCACGGTGCCGCTGCAGGAGAAGGTGGCACTGCTCACGGAGTGGTCGCGCCGGCTACTCGCCGCTGACGGGGTGGAGCACACCGAGGTGCTCTTCCAGGCGGAGAAAGAGATCAAGTTCTACGCCGACTCGGCCGGCACCAGCACCACCCAGCAGCGAGTACGGATCCACCCCAGTGTCACCGCCACCGCGGTGGACCGGGCGGGCGGCTCGTTCGAGAGCATGCGGACCTGCGGGCCACCCACCGCGCGAGGCTGGGAGTACCTGACCGGCAACACCGTCTGGAACTGGGACGGTGAGCTCACGCAGATGCCCGAATGGCTGGCCGAGAAGGTCAAGGCACCCAGCGTCGCGCCCGGGCGCTACGACCTGGTGATCGACCCGACCAACCTGTGGCTGACGATCCACGAGTCGGTGGGGCACGCCACCGAGTACGACCGGGCGATCGGCTACGAAGCGGCCTATGCCGGGTCCTCCTTCGCCACTCCGGACAAGCTCGGCACCCTGCGCTACGGTTCGCCGGCCATGCACGTCACCGGGGACCGCACCGAGCCCCACGGGCTGGCCACCATCGGCTACGACGACGACGGGGTCGCCACCTCGCGGTGGGACCTGGTGGCCGGCGGGACGCTGGTCGGCTACCAGACCGATCGGGCCTTCGCCCGCCGACTGGGGCTGGAACGCTCAGCGGGCTGCGCGTACGCGGACTCGCCCCACCACGTGCCCATCCAACGAATGGCCAACGTGTCGCTGCAACCCGACCCGGACACCGACACCGCGACCGCGGAGCTGATCTCCGGGGTGCAGCGCGGCATCTACATCGTCGGTGACCGCTCCTGGTCGATCGACATGCAGCGCTACAACTTCCAGTTCACCGGGCAGCGGTTCTACCGCATTGAGGGCGGCGCGCTGGCTGGGCAGCTCCGTGACGTCGCCTACCAAGCCACCACCACCGATTTCTGGGGCGCCTTGGAAGCCGTGGGAGGCCAGCGCACCTGGTTGCTCGCCGGCGCACTGAACTGCGGCAAGGCCCAGCCCGGCCAGGTCGCCGCGGTCAGCCACGGGTGCCCCTCCGCGCTGCTGCGCAACATCACCGTGCTCAACTCCCGTGAGGAGGCCGGCCAGTGACCAGCGGCCCCATTAATGGACCAGCGCTGGGTCCGCAGGAACTCACCGCGACCGCGCTGGCCGCCTCGAAGGCCGACGGATGCATCGTGGTGCTCACCGACACCAGCGAGGTCAACCTGCGCTGGGCGAACAGCACGATGACCACCAACGGGCACACCACGACCCGCTCCTTCTCGGTGATCTCAGTCATGGACGGTGTCGACGGGACCGCCATCGGCGTGGTCAGCGGCAACGGCGTCGACCTCAACGAGGTGCGCGCCGTGGTGGTGGCCAGCGAGGAGGCGGCCCGGCAGTCCGGCCCAGCCCGGGACGCCGCGCCGCTGCTGGAGGGTACGGCGGACGACGATTTCGCCATGCCGGCGGTGGCCACCGAAATCGACGTGTTCGCCCGGTTGACCGACGAGCTGGCTGAGGCTTTTCACGGCGGTGGCGGGCTTGCCAGCTCGGCCGGTGACCGGATTTCCGGCTCGGCCGGAGGGGCCGCAGAGTTGCTGTACGGCTTTGCTGAGCACCGCATAGAGACCACCTGGCTGGCGTCCTCGACCGGGCTGCGCCGCCGCTGGGTGCAGCCCACCGGCACCGTGGAGCTCAACGGCAAGATCGCCGACGACCTCACCCGCAGCGCCTGGGCCGGGGCCTACACGGCTGATTTCACCGATGTAGATCTTACCGCTCTCACCGCTGAGGTGCGGCGCCGGCTGAGCTGGTCGGCCCGCCGGCTGGAGTTGCCGGCGGGCCGGTACGAGACCATCCTGCCGCCCAGCGCGGTCGCCGATCTGATGCTGCACCTGGTGTGGTCGATGGACGGCCGGCCGGCGCACGAGGGGCGCAGCGCGTTCGCCGCACCGCCGAGCGGCACCCGGATGGGTGAGCGGCTCACCGACCTGCCACTCACGCTGTTCAGCGATCCGGCCGCGCCCGGCCTGCGGACCGAGCCCTTCCTGACCACCACCGCCTCAGGCGACTCGGTGAGCGTCTTCGACAACGGCGCCCCGATCCCCCGGGTGGACTGGCTGCGCGAGGGCACGGTGAACGCGCTGGCCTATCCCCGGGCGGCCGCCGCGGAGCTGGGCGGGCGCTTCACCCCACCGCCGGAAAACCTGGTGCTGACCGGGGGCACCCGCGCCTCGACCGATGACCTGGTGGCGCGCACCGAGCGGGGGTTGCTGCTGACCTGCCTGTGGTACATCCGCGAGGTTGATCCGGTGTCGTTGCTGCTCACCGGGCTGACCCGGGATGGGGTGTACCTCATCGAAGGCGGCGAGGTGGTCGGTCAGGTGAACAATTTCCGGTTCAACGAGAGCCCGATCGACCTGCTTCGGCGCGCCAGTGACGTCGGCGCGACCCAGCCCGCGCTGGGTCGGGAATTGAAGGACTGGTTCTCCCGCACCGCGATGCCCCCCATCCGGATCCCCGATTTCAACATGTCCTCCGTGAGCCAGGCAAGCTAGCTCGACGATCCCGGAACTGTGATTGATTTCTCAATCACAAGTTGCCGTGCTGGGTAGTCACCAGAGTTAATCTGGTCAACTCACGCAAGGAGACGAGCGGTGACCATTCCGGGTCTCGATGATGCCCCTACCAGCCACTCGCGGTTGCGCACGTGGGTGCGCGACACCGCGGAACTAACCCAGCCCGGCCGAGTCGTGTGGTGCGACGGATCCGAACGGGAGTGGCAGCGGCTCACCTCCCAGCTGGTCGACACCGGCACGTTCACCCGGCTGGACCGCAAGCTGAACTCGTTCTGGGCCGCCTCGGATCCCCAGGACGTGGCCCGGGTCGAGGAGCGCACCTTCATCTGCTCGCGAGCCGAGCAGGACTGCGGTCCCACCAACAACTGGATGCACCCGGACGAGATGCGCTCGGTGATGACCGAGCTGTACCGGGGGTGCATGCGCGGTCGGACGATGTACGTGGTGCCCTTCTGCATGGGCCCGCTGGGGGACCCGAACCCCAAACTCGGCGTAGAGATCACCGATTCCGCCTACGTGGTGTGTTCCATGAAGATCATGACCAGAATGGGCGCGGCGGCGCTGAGCAGGTTCACCTCACCCGAGGGCCACGAGGCGGACTTCGTGTCCTGCCTGCACTCGGTGGGCCACCCGCTGGAACCCGGCCAGGCTGACGTGCCCTGGCCGTGCAACGGCACCAAGTACATCAGCCACTTCCCCGAGGACCGGCTGATCTGGAGTTACGGCTCCGGCTACGGTGGCAATGCGCTGTTGGGCAAGAAGTGCTACGCGCTGCGGATCGCCTCGGTGCTGGCCCGGGACGAGGGCTGGCTCGCTGAGCACATGCTGATCCTCAAGCTGACCAGCCCGGAGCGGGTGACCCATTACGTCGCGGCCGCGTTCCCCTCGGGTTGCGGCAAGACCAACCTCGCGATGCTCGCGCCGACCATCCCCGGTTGGAAGGCCGAGACCCTGGGTGACGACATCGCCTGGATGCGCTTCGGTGCCGACGGCCGGCTCTACGCGGTGAATCCTGAGAACGGGTTCTTCGGCGTGGCCCCGGGCACCAGCTGGCAGACCAACCCCAACGCCATGCGCACCCTGGGCCGCGGCAACTCCATCTTCACCAACGTCGCGCTCACCAACGACGGCGACATCTGGTGGGAAGGCATGGAAGCACCGCCGGCGCACGCCACGTCGTGGACCAGACAGGACTGGACACCCGCCGACGGCGCCGCCGGGCGGCGCGGCGCACACCCGAACTCCCGGTACTGCACACCGATGGCCCAGTGCCCGGTGCTCGCGCCGGAGTGGGACGACCCAGCCGGCGTGCCGATCTCGGCGATCCTGTTCGGTGGCCGCCGGGCCAGCACCATACCGCTGGTCAACGAGGCCTTCGACTGGCAGCACGGGGTGTTCCTGGGTGCGACGCTGTCCAGCGAGAAGACCGCGGCGGCGGTCGGCCGGCTCGGAGAGGTGCGCCGGGACCCGATGGCGATGCTGCCGTTCATCGGCTACCACGCCGGCGACTACGTCCAGCACTGGCTCAACATCGGCAAACAGGCCGATGCCAGCAAGCTGCCGAAGATCTTCTATGTGAACTGGTTCCGCCGCGGCGGCGACCAGCGATACCTGTGGCCGGGTTTCGGGGACAACAGCCGCGTGCTCAAGTGGATCATCGAGCGGATCGAGGGCCGGGCCGCGGCGACTGACACCGCGATCGGCCGGGTGCCCACCGCGGATCAGCTCGACCTGTCCGGACTGAACATCCCGGCCCAGGACGTCGCCGCCGCGCTCAAGGTGGACATCGACGAGTGGCAAGCGGAGATCCCCCTCATCGAACAGTGGTTCGCCAAGATCGGCGAAACCCTCCCCACCTCGCTACACGACGAACTGACCACCCTCAAACACCGCCTCCTCCCCCCGCTTCCCGCATCCAGCGGGCTCAGCGGGGTTATCCAGCGCGATTAACCCCGCTGAGCCCGCTGGATGCGCATAATGTCGGGATGTGGGTTGAGTTGGGTGTTTTTGTGGGGTTGTTTGGGGTGGTCAGTGGGGTGGGTTTCTACGCCTCGCGGTGGCAACGGGGCTCGGGTGGCAGTCTCGAACACCTGGACGAGTGGGGGCTGGGGGGTCGCAAGTTCGGCTCGTGGGTGACCTGGTTCCTCATCGGTGGCGACCTCTACACCGCCTACACCTTCGTCGCGGTGCCCGCGCTGGTGTGGGGTGCCGGGGCGATGGGGTTCTTCGCGCTGCCCTACACCCTGCTCGTCTACCCGCTGGTGTTCCTGCCGCTGGCGCGGTTGTGGTCGGTGTCCCGGGTGCACGGGTATGTGACCCCGGCGGACTTCGTGCACGGCCGCTACGGATCGACCACTCTGGCGCTGCTGGTGGCGGTCACCGGCATCGTCGCGACCATGCCCTACCTCGCCCTGCAACTGGCCGGCCTGGAGGCGGTGCTGCGCACTATAGGCCTCAACGGATCCGGACTGGCCGGGCACGCCCCGCTGTTCCTCGCGTTCGTGATCCTCGCGGCCTACACCTACCGATCCGGCCTGCGGGCCCCGGCGCTGATCGCCTTCGTCAAGGACGGGCTGATCTATCTGGTGATCATCGCCGCTGTGGTCATCCTGCCGGTCAAGCTCGGCGGGTGGGGCGCGATCTTCGACGCCGCGAACACGAAGTTCACCACCGCGCCCGCCCACGGCGGCGCTGTCCTGCCCCCCCGTGGCGGAGCCATTCTACTCGGCGCACACAACCAGTTGCAGTACGTCACACTGGCGCTGGGCTCAGCGCTCGCGCTGTTCCTCTACCCGCATGCGGTGACCGGGGCGCTGGCCGCCCGGAGCCGCGACGTGATCAAACGGAACATGGTGGCGCTGCCGGCGTATTCACTGGTGTTGGGATTGATCGCGCTGCTGGGCTATGTCGCGATCGCGGCCGGCACGAAACCGATAATCAACGCGGCCACCGGTCGGCCGGACTCCAACACGGTGATCCCGATGCTCTTCGCGGGACAGTTCCCCCACTGGTTCGCCGGGATCGCGTTCGCCGCCATCGGGATCGGCGCGCTGGTGCCGGCGGCGATCATGTCCATCGCGGCGGCGAACCTGTGGACCCGCAACATCTACAAGGCGTACCTGCGGCGCGACGCCACCGCGGCGCAGGAGACCAGGCAGGCCAAGCTTGCCTCGCTGGTGGTGAAGTTCGGCGCCGTCGTCCTGATCGTGCTCATCGACCCGCAATACTCCATCGACCTGCAGCTGATCGGCGGTGTGATCATTCTCCAGACGCTGCCGATGGTGGCGGTCGCGCTCTACACCCGCTGGTTCCACATCGGGGGGCTGATCGCGGGCTGGGTGGTCGGTATGGGCTGGGGTTCGGCGCTGCTCTACCGGATTCCCAACCCGGCCAGTGGCCATCGACACTTCGGCGGGTCGGCACTCGCGCTCAAGGAGCTGTCGATCCTAGGCTGGCATCCCTTCGCCGGCTCACCGACCCAGATCTACGTCGGATTTGTCGCCCTCATCGGCAATCTCGTGGTCGCCACGCTGGTCACGATCGCACTGCGCCAGATGCGAGTCGTCAACGGCACCGACGAAACCACCCCCCAGGACTACCACCAAGACGAACTCCCGCAACTCCTACGAGCCACCAACGGTCTCATGGATGCTTGAGCACCTTCATGCCCCCTCGTGAACGGTCTCATGGATGCTTGTGCGCCTTGGCCGTACAGACGGCATACTGCGCGGTTATGAGCGCCCGGGCTTGTGCCGCCATCATCAGCCTGGGGGTGCTCACTGCGGCCTGCTCCCCGAGCACGTCCTCGAGCCACACCACCCCACCCTTGGCTCCGGCCCTCGGGATGAGCTGGTTGCGGGTGTCCCCCGGGCAGGGCGCTCCGGGCGCCGCGGTGGCACTCGACGTCGCCTGCCTGGACAACCTCGGCGCGGTGCGCTCCCCGGTTCTCGACATCGGCGAGCTGAAGGGCAACCCGGACGGCCACCAGCCGTGGCACCTGTTCGGCACCGCCACCGTCCGCCCCAACGCCACCCCCGGCCGATACCAGATCACCACAACCTGCGGCCAAACCACCCTCACCGCCGCGTTCACCGTGACGCCGCTGGCGCATTCAGCGGGCTGAGCGGGGTTATCAGGCTCGTATAACCCCGCTCAGCCCGCTGAATGCGGGGCGGGCGGGGGATACGATGGTGGGGTGGTTCGGTTGACGGGGTATGCGCGGGGGGGTGGGTGCGCTTGCAAGATCCCTCCTGGGGAGCTGGAGGCGGTGCTGTCCGGGTTGGTCGGCGCTGGGGTGAACGATCCGGTTGGTGAGCTGGTCGTCGGTCTGGAGGACGGCGATGACGCCGCGGTGGTGCGGATTCAGCACGGCCTGGCGATCATCGCCACCGCGGACTTCTTCACTCCGGTGGTGGACGACCCCTACGACTGGGGCCGGATCGCGGCCGCCAACGCGCTGTCCGACGTGTACGCCATGGGCGGGCGCCCGGTGGTCGCGGTGAATCTGCTCGGCTGGCCGCGCGCGGTGCTGCCGCTCGAGCTGGCTGCCGAAGTGCTGCGGGGCGGGCGCGACGTGTGCGGCGATGCCGGCTGCCACCTGGCCGGCGGGCACAGCGTGGACGACCCGGAACCCAAGTACGGCCTGGCCGTCACCGGCATCGCCGATCCCGAGCGGATCCTGCGCAACAACGCGGGGATGGCGGGGCTGCCGCTGTCGTTGACTAAACCGCTCGGCATCGGGGTGCTCAACAGCAAGCACAAGGCCACCGGCGAGACGTTCCCGCATGCCGTGGAGACGATGACGACACTCAACTCGGCGGCGGCCGCCGCCGCCGTGGCGGCCGGTGCCCGGTGCGCCACCGACGTCACCGGTTTCGGTCTTCTCGGGCACCTCCTGAAGCTGGCCCGCGCCAGCGGAGTCTCAGCGGTGCTGCACGCCGCCGCGGTCCCCTACCTGGACGGTGCCCGGCAGGCGCTGGCGCAGGGATACGTCAGCGGCGGTACCCGGCGCAACCTGGACTGGGTGCGCCCGCACCTCGCGGCGTGGGCGCCGGTCGACGAGAACGAGTTGCTGCTGCTGGCCGACGCGCAGACCTCCGGTGGCCTGCTGGTGGCCGGCGAGGTGCCCGGCGCGCCGGTGATCGGCGAGCTGGTGGCGCGCACTGAGCATCTGATCGAAGTTCGATGACCGGGCGCTTACCGACTAGGTACCCTTTCTTGACTCATTCCAGATAACTCTGGGATAGTGGCTGAGCCATGACCTCGTCAGACATCTGCCAGCAGCTCCGCCAGGCGGGGCTGCGGGTGACCGCGCCCCGCCAGTGCGTGCTGCGGTGGTTGGCCGAGCACCCGCACACCACCGCCGAGCAGATTCGATCCGGGGTGTCGCTGCGGCTGGGATCGATCTCCACTCAGACTGTCTACGACGTGCTGGCCGCCTGTACCGCGGTGGGGCTGGTGCGCCGGGTCGAGCCGGCCGGGCATCCAGCCCGGTTCGAGCGCCGGACCGGTGACAACCACCACCATGTGGTGTGTCGCTCCTGCGGGCGCACCGAGGACGTCGACTGCGCCGTTAACGTACGTCCATGCCTGACTCCCAGTGATGATCATGATTACCTGCTCGACGAGGCCGAGGTGGTGTTCTGGGGAATCTGCCCCAGCTGCCAGCAAGCCCAACAACTACCGACAAACCACCAGGAGGCACCACAGTGACCGGCACACAACCCAAGCCGACGACGACGGATGCCGGTATCCCGGTCGCGAGTGACGAGCACTCGCTCACCGCCGGCCCGGACGGACCGATCCTGCTCCAGGATCACTACCTCATCGAGCAGATGGCGCAGTTCAACCGCGAGCGCATCCCGGAACGCCAGCCGCACGCGAAAGGCGGCGGCGCCTTCGGTCACTTCGAGGTGACGAACGACGTCAGCGCTTACACCAAAGCCGCGGTGTTCCAGCCGGGTACCAAGACCGACATGCTGGCCCGGTTCTCCACGGTGGCCGGCGAGCGCGGCAGCCCCGACACGTGGCGCGATCCCCGCGGTTTCGCCCTCAAGTTCTACACGACCGAGGGCAACTACGACATGGTCGGCAACAACACCCCGGTGTTCTTCATCCGGGACCCGATGAAGTTCCAGCACTTCATCCGCTCCCAGAAGCGCCGCGCCGATAACAACCTACGTGACCACGATATGCAATGGGACTTCTGGACGCTGTCCCCGGAGTCGGCCCACCAGGTCACCTGGTTGATGGGGGACCGCGGCATCCCACGCACCTGGCGGCACATGAACGGCTACTCCAGCCACACCTACATGTGGGTCAACGCTGCCGGCGAGAAGTTCTGGGTCAAATATCATTTCATAACCAACCAGGGTGTCGAGTGCTTCACCCAGGATGAGGCAGACCAGATGGCCTCGATGGATACCGATTACCACACTCGCGACCTGTACGAGCACATCGACAAGGGCGAGTACCCCAGCTGGACCCTCAAGATGCAGATCATGCCGTTCGAGGACGCCGAGACCTACCGGTTCAACCCGTTCGACCTGACCAAGGTGTGGCCGCACAGCGACTACCCGTTCATTGAGGTCGGCCGAATGACGCTGGACCGCAACCCGAGTGATTACCACACCGAGATCGAGCAGGCGGCGTTCCAGCCCAACAACCTCGTGCCGGGCATCGGCCCAAGCCCGGACAAGATGCTGCTCGGGCGGCTATTCGCCTACGCCGACGCCCACCGTCATCGCATCGGCGTGAACTACCAACAACTGCCGGTGAACGCGCCACAATCGCCGGTGCACAGCTACAGCAAAGACGGTCAGATGCGTTACCACAACGTCTCGGACCCGGTGTACGCGCCGAACTCCAAGGGCGGTCCGCAGGCCGACACCGCGCGCTACGGCGAGCCGGCGGGGTGGCACACCGAGGGGCACATGATGCATGCCGCCTACCCCCCCCATGCCGAAGACGACGACTGGGGCCAGGCGGGCACCATGGTCCGCGAGGTGCTTGACGACGCCGCCCGCGGGCGGCTGGTGGACAACATCGTTGGCCATCTGCTCAACGCCGTGAGCGAGCCGGTCCTGAAACGGGCGTTCGAGTACTGGCGCAACGTCGACAAGGATCTGGGCGACCGGGTCGAGCAGGGTGTGCGCGCCAAGCAGACCGAACTGGACCCGAAGGCGGCCAAGCAAGCCAACCCGGCGCGCTCGGGCGCGCAGGCCAAGGCCTGACCCGAGGGCGACAGACGATGGCCCGGCACCCCTGGGGGTGGCGGGCCATCGCGTCGTAAGGTCAACACCATGGGGCTCACCGTGGTCGGCATCGGCGGTTCGATGCGCGAGGACTCGCAGTCGGAGCGGGCGCTGAGCGTGGTTCTGCGCAGTGCCCGCCTCGCCGGCGCCGAGACTGTCGCGATCACCGGGACGGACCTGATCCTGCCGTTCTACGACCCGGCGGCGGCTGAGCGCGGCCCGGTGGCGCACCGCCTGGTGGACGCGTTGCGCGAGGCGGATGGCGTGGTGCTGGTCTCACCGGGTTATCACGGCACCGTGTCCGGATTGGTGAAAAACGCGCTGGACTACGTCGAGGATCTGCGGGCCGACCCTCGGCCCTACCTGGACGGGCGGGCGGTCGGCTGCGTGGCCATGGCGCTGGGCTGGCAGGCGGCGGTGACCACGCTGGGCGCGCTGCGCTCGATCGTGCACGCGCTGCGCGGCTGGCCCACGCCATTGGGAGCGGCGCTGAATTCCGCGCAGGTGCGCTTCGATGACCGCGGCATCCCGTCCGATCCCGCGGTCGACCGCACGCTGCGCACGATCGGGGAGCAGGTGGTGCAGTTCGCGCAAGACCACCGAGGTTAGGCCAGGCTAACCCGGGTCGGTGCGTTCGGGTCGGACTCGACGCTCGGGTGAGGTTCAGTGGGGAGCAGCTCGGCCCGGACCCGCAGCGCGCCTGCCTCCAACCGGCCGCGCGGGCGCAGCCCGGCCCGGCGCAACACCCGGGTCAGCGCGCCGTTGCCGGCCTGCGACATCGCGGTGAGCTCGGTGACTTGATCGATCCGGGCCAGCTCCACCAGCTTGCGGGCCAGCGCAGTGCCTACTCCCCGGCCTTGCCAGGCGTCCTCGACCAGCAGAGCCACTTCGGCCGTGCCCGCTCCGGTGCAGACCAGGTTCGCCAGCCCGATTGCGGCACCACCATCGGTGGTCACCGCGAGCACGCTGGCGGATCCGTCGGCGCCGATCAGTTGCGCCAGCAGCGCGGCGGTAAGGACCGGCCTGGTGGGCAGCGAACGCAGCGCGCGGGTGTGCGGGGAGCAGCGCGCATGCAGCGCGGCGACCAGCGGCGCGTCCGCGGCTGTCGCGGCTCGCAGGACCACCTCAGACCCGTCAGTCAGCTGCACGCTGGCGCGAGCCGGCGCGGGCACCCGCCCTTCAGTGGACCCGGCGAGCTCGAGCAGCGCCGCGGCCCGGGAGATCTCGGTGGCGGTGAACGGCCAGCCGCGTCGCAGCCGCACCCGCGCCGCACCGGTGCCAACCTCGGCGTGATGCGCGGTGGGTGGTGCGCCGTCCCCGGCCAGCTCGGCACGCAGCAGGGCCGCCACCGCTCGCGCGGCGCTGCCCGGGTCGACCGCCACGCAGTGCGCCAGCGCCAGCGCGGTGCTCACCGGATCGGCCAGCGCCTGCGCGTCGGCCTGCACCACGACCGTGACCCGGAACCCAGCGGCCTCGATGGTTTCCACCAGCACCGGCACCGAGAGTTGCGGCGGCACCCGGACCAGCAGCTCATCGGTCACCGCCCCGTCTTGGGCCGGTTCCCCGACCACATGCAGGGAGACGATGTTCGCCCCGCGGCCACCGATCACCCCGGCGAGCGCGCCCAGTCGGCCGGGTTGGTCGGCCACGTCGACGTGCAACCGCCACAGGGTCACAGTGACCACCTCCTGGTCAAGCGTGCGCCATCGGCATTACCGCCGTGTTGACCAAGGGTAACGCCCACCCGGCCGCAATCAGACCGCTGAACGCGTACCGCCGGCTGAGCCGGCAATGGAGCTAGTACCGCCGGCTGAGCCGGCAATGGAGCTACTAGCGAGCACGTCGCGGGCGAACGCCACCTCAGCGGCGAAGTGCCGCAAGGTCTCGGCCACCACCAAAGACCCGTGCCCCGAGTCGTAGCGGTAGCACTGGTGCGGCTTGTCGAGATCGGTGAGCCGGGCGAGATAGTTGTCGATTTGACGGATCGGGCAGCGCGGGTCGTTCTCCCCGGCCAGGAGCAGCATCGGGGCGCGCACGTCGGCCGCATAGGTGATCGGGGACGCCTTCCGGTAGATCTCGGGCACCTCCTCGGGTGAGCCTCCGAACAGAGCCCGGTCAAAGGCCCGTAGCGGCTCCATCTCATCAGCGTAGGCGGCCAGGTAGTCGGCCACCGGGACCCCGGCCACCCCGGCCGCCCACCGCTGGGGTTGGGTACCGAGAGCGAGCAGGACCAGGTAGCCGCCCCAGGACCAGCCTTCCAACACACACCCCGCCGGGTCGGCAAGCCCGCTGGAGATCGCCCAGTCATGCACGGCGGCGAGGTCTTCCAACTCGGTCAGCCCAGGGCGGCCCTCGATCGCGTCGCGCCAGGCGCAGCCGTAGCCGGTCGAGCCGCGGTAGTTGACGTGCACCACAGCGAAACCCGCGTCCAGCCAGAGCGCCCGGATCGCGCAGAAGCGGTCCTCGTCGGCGATGTGCGGCCCGCCGTGCAGCAGGAACACAGTGGGCAGCGGATCCTCGGAGGCACCTTCGGGGGTGGCCACCAGGGTGTGCACGGGGCCGTGCGCGGTCGACACGAACTGGTCGGTCAGCGGTTGCGAGCAGGGTGCTGGCGCACCTCGGGGCCCGAGCAGCGCACGATCGGTGCCATCGGGGTGCAGCACGCGGATGGTCGGTGGCTGGGCGGCACTGGACCAGGCGTACTCGACGGTGCCATCCGGGCGGACCGCCGCACCGTCGAGCGTGCCGAGGGGCACCGGCAGCTCGGTCAGCTCACCGGTCGACAGCTGGTATCGGTACAGCGTGGAACGGGCCGCGTGCTGGTGCACGACGAGCAGCGCGGCGCCGTCGGGGTACCAGTCGGCGGTCAGCTCGCCGGGCAGCTTCAGGGCGAGCTCGATCTCGGTGTCCGCCGCGACGTCCCAGATCAGCAACTCTTGACGGCCGTGGCGCTCGTGGGCGAGCAGCAGCCGGGGGTCACCCTCGAGGGGCGCGAAGCCGAGCACCTCCAAACCCTTGCCCGGGCCGTCCCACTTCTCGGCGACCGGCACACTGGCGGTGTCCCCACTCGTGCGCAGCACCCGGATCGCGGGGTGGCGGGAATCGCCGTGCTCGGAATGCATGATCGCGAGCAGTCGCTCGTCGTGGGACAGGGCACCCACCCCGGCGTCGTGCTCGCTGCGGTAGACGACCGCGGCGGTGCCCTCCCGCGCGATCCACACCGTGGTGGCCTCGTCGGTGGTGATGCCCACCGCGGCGGTCCGCCGGCCGAGATCCAGCCCGGCCGGGTAGCCAGGCGTGGTGCCCGGCACGGCCAGCTGGGACTGCTCGCCAACGGGCCGCCCGCCGAAGGGTTCGCACACCCAGCTGCCGAACTCGTCGCCGCCGATGTCCGCGAACCACCACACCTGCTCACCGTCGGGCGTCACGGTGGCGACGTGGGTGCCGTGCGGTCGGTCGGTGACCTGCCGGTGCGTCCCGGTGCAGCGGTCCCAGGCGTAGGCCTCCCACGTGCCCGAGGCATTGGAGAGGTAGAGGCACCGATCGGGGGCGTCGCGAGCCCATTGCGGCAGGCTGATCCGGGGTGCGGTGAACCGGGCCCGCCAGCGGGCTTCCGAACTCGGGTCGTGGAACAAAACATCAGGGACGCTCACGGCTGCGTGCACCCCATGATAATGCCGCATGGGCGTTCACCCAGTTGGCATTGCCGTCCGTGACTTGGTGTCAGCTAGCGAGACAGCCGCCGCGCGGTGTCCTTGAGCACCTCGGTGAGCACGCGCTGAGCGGCCGAACCCATGGTGGTCAGCACCGTTTGCAGGCGCCGAGCGGTGTCAGGGTCGATCTTGCCGATCATCTGGGCCGCCGTGCTGGTCACGGCTAACATGACCCGCCGCAGGTCAGTGGGGTCCGGCGTGCGGCGGACCAGCCCAGCCCGAGCGAGCCGATCGACCATCGCGCTGGTGGCCGGTGGCCGGGTGCCTAACGCTTCAGACAGCGAGAGCAGCGTCATCGGGGCCTTCGCGCTGATGATGTGCAGCGCGATCAGCTGAGACAGGGTCACCTCGCTGCCGGCCCAGGCCGAGGGGCGGGTCGACACCATCTTCCGCAGGTAGCCGGCAAGCCAGCGGGCATCCTCAGTCGTCACCATCGGCTACACGACCGTGTCCGGATTGTCCGAAACCGCATCCGTGACCCCCATTGCTCACGCCTGCATCATGGAACCAACGAAAGCGCTCAAAAGCAAGAACCCACTGGTGGTAACCCGTTTAGAGCAACCTCGTGACGAACTGATAACAGTCAGACACCACAATGGCCCAGTGGTTAGTGCCTAAGAGTCTTGGCGTGTCTTCGCTCATGGCGGAGTCGGGCTTGATGCTCGCCGAAGAACTCCGGGCGGAGGCTGTAAATGAACATCATCGCCGCACCGCCGAAGCCGATGAAGGCGCAGAACGCGAGCGCGAGCAGGCTGACTACTTCTTGGTGTAACTACATGAGGTAGGTACCTTGGTGGCATGGAAACCATCGGCCTGCGGGAGCTTAACCAGAACCCGTCCAAGGCGGTCGCGCGAGTCCGCGCCGGAGTCTCGTTGATCGTCACAGACCG
>JBDTAX010000198.1:0-5898 GCA_039924425.1 Pseudonocardiaceae bacterium | reverse complement strand
CGGCCTCGGACCCGAGCAACAAGAACGACCCGGGGTACAACCCGCTGTTCTCCGGCGGCTCCAACCTGGGTCCCGCCAACCCGGACCTGATCAAGTCGATCGACGCGCGCCGGGCCGCCGTGGCGGCGTTCGACGGGGTGCCGCCGGCCAGCGTGCCGCCGGACGCGCTAACCGCCAGCGGCTCGGGCCTGGATCCGGACATCTCCCCGGCCTACGCCGAGGAGCAGGTCACCCGGGTGGCCAAGGCCCGGGGCCTGGACCCGGCGACGGTGCGCGCGCTGGTGACCGCCTACACCCAGGGCCGGACGCTGGGCATCCTCGGTGAACCGCGGGTCAACGTGGTGGAGCTCAACACCGCGCTGACCCGCCTACCGTAGACAACGGGGCCAGACGGCGGGGAGCGGTGAATGGGCGCAACCGGAGTCCTGCGGGTGTATCTGGGCGCCGCACCCGGGGTCGGCAAGACCTTCCGCATGCTCGTGGAAGGCCACCGGCGGCGCGAGCGCGGCACTGACGTGGTCGTCGCCGTCGTCGAGACCCACGGCCGGCCGGAGACCGAAGCGCTGGTCGGCGACCTGGAACTCATCGCGCGGACCCGGCGCACCTACCGGGATGCCGAGTTCACCGAGATGGACCTCGAGGCCGTCCTGACCCGCCGGCCGGCGTGGGCGCTGGTCGACGAACTGGCCCACACCAACGTCCCCGGCGGGCGCCACGTCAAGCGCTGGCAGGACATCCAGGAGCTGCTCGCCGCCGGGATCAACGTAATCACCACGGTGAACATCCAACACCTGGAGTCCCTCAACGACGTCGTGGCGAAGATCACCGGGGTGGCGCAGCGGGAGACCGTGCCGGATCTGGTGGTCCGCCGGGCCAACCAGATCGAGCTGGTCGACATGACCGCCGAGGCACTGCGGCGGCGGATGGCGCACGGCAACGTCTACGCCCCGGAAAAGATCGACGCCGCGCTGGCGAACTACTTCCGCCTCGGCAACCTGACCGCGCTGCGCGAGCTGGCGCTGCTCTGGCTGGCCGACCGGGTCGACGAAGGGCTGGCGCGGTACCGGGCCGAGCACGGCATCGGCGGCGTGTGGGAGATCCGGGAACGGGTCGTGGTCGCGCTCACCGGTGGCCCGGAGGGCGACACACTCATCCGCCGCGCCGCCCGCATCGCCGCCCACGCGGGCGGGTCCGGCGGGGACCTGTTGGCCGTGCACGTGGCCCGCAGCGACGGCCTGACCGGCGCTGACCCGGCGGAGCTGGCGACCCAGCGCCGGCTGGTGGAGTCGCTGGGCGGCAGCTACCACTGCGTGGTCGGCGACGACGTCCCGAGCGCGTTGCTGGACTTCGCCCGGGCGCAGAACGCCACCCAGCTGGTGTTGGGCACCAGCCGGCGCGGCTGGACATCGCGGCTGCTGGGTGGGCGCGGCATCGCGGAGCGGACGACCGAGGCCTCCGGCGACATCGACGTGCACCTGGTCACCCACCCCTACGCCAGCCAAGGCCTGCCGCTGCCGCCGCCGCGCACCGATCTGCCTCCCCGGCGAGCGCTCGCCGCCCTGGCCGCGGCCTGGATCGTGCCCCCGGTGGTCACCGCGATCCTCAGCCAGCTGCGCGGCGAGCTGAACCTGACCAGCCAGGTCCTGCTGTTCCTGCTGGTGGTCGTGGGCATAGCCCGCATCGGCGGACTGGCCCCGGCGCTGCTCGCCGCGGTGTCCAGCTCGCTGCTGCTCAACTACTACTTCATCCCGCCGATCCACAGCTTCACCATCACCGACCCCAACAACGTCATCGCGCTGGTGGTGTTCGTGCTGGTGGCGCTGACCGTCGCCTCAGTCGTGCACATCGCGGTCCGGGCCACCGGCCGAGCCGCCCGCGCGTCGGCGGAAGCCCTGACTCTGTCGGTGCTGTCCGGCAGCGTGTTGCGCGGTCAGCAGGCGATCCCCGCGCTGCTGGAACGCTCCCGGGAAACCTTCGCCATGGCCTCGGCCACGCTCCTCGGCCCCCGTGACGCGCAACGCACCCCGCCGGAGAGCACAGCAGCCGATGACCCGCGGCGGTGGATCGTCCTCGGCGTCGCCGGGCAACCGCCGTCGCGCTGCCCAGCCGAAGCTGACGTGACGGTCGCCGTCGGCGACAATGCCGTGCTGGCGCTGCGCGGCCGGGTGCTGCCCGCCGCTGACCAGCGGGTGCTCACCGCGTTCGGCGCGCACGTCGCGGCCGCGCTGGACCGTGACCGGCTCGTCCAGGAAGCCGCCCAGGCCAAACCCGCGATGGCGGCCGACCGGCTGCGCACCGCGCTGCTCGCCGCCGTCAGCCACGACCTGCGCACCCCGCTGGCCGCGGCCAAGGCCGCGGTGAGCAGCCTGCGCAGCCCGGACGTCGTCTGGAGCGCGCAGGACACCGCCGAGTTGCTGGCCACCGCGGAGGAGTCCCTGGACCGGCTGATCCGTTTGGTCGAGAACCTCCTCGACATGAGCCGCCTGCAAAGCGGCGCTCTGTCGCTGCACCTGGAACCGGTCGTTCTCGATGAGATCATCCCGATCGCCCTGGACGGTCTGGGCCCCGAGGCCGGTGCGGTGCGCTGGCACCCGGCGCCGGCCCTGCCCCCCGTGCGGGCCGACCCCGTGTTGCTGGAGCGGGTGCTCGCCAACCTGGTCGCCAACGCCCTGCGCTACAGCCCGCCCCACCATCCCCCGGTGCTGACCGCCAGCACTCTCGCCGACCGGATGGAGCTGCGGGTGATCGACCGGGGGCCGGGCATCCCTGAAGCTGACTGGGACCGCGTCTTCGCGCCGTTCCAGCGCCTCGGCGACCGCGACAACACCACCGGCCTCGGGCTCGGGCTGGCCCTGTCGCGCGGGCTGGTCGAGGCCATGGGCGGCGCACTGACCCCGGACGACACCCCCGGCGGCGGGATGACCATGGTCATCACCCTGCCCGCCTCCCCCGTGCACAGGCCGCTGGACGGGGCCAGTGAGGACGGGGCCAGTGAGGAGATCTCGGCATGAACCGGATCCTCGTTGTCGATGACGAATCCCAGCTGCTGCGCGCGCTGCGAATCAACCTGCGAGCCCGGGCCTATGAAGTCGAGACCGCTCAAGACGGCGCGACCGCGCTGGCCGCGGTCGCGCGGCGGCCCCCCGATGTGGTCGTGCTGGACCTGGGGCTGCCCGACATCAGCGGCATCGAGGTGATCACCGGCCTGCGCGGCTGGACCCAGGTGCCGATCATCGTGCTCTCCGGCCGGGCCGATGCCGCCGACAAGGTCGAGGCCCTGGACGCGGGTGCGGATGACTACGTCACCAAGCCGTTCAACATGGCCGAGCTGCTGGCCCGCATCCGGGCCGCACTGCGCCACCAGATCGCGCAGGCCCCGCAGCGGATCATCCTCGGTGACCACACCGTGGACATTTCCGACCACCGCATCACCCGCCAGACCCCAAGCCCGACGAGCGGCGAGCCGGCGGTGCACCTGACCCCCACCGAATGGAAGATCCTCACCGTGCTGGCCCGCCACCCGGGCGCCCTGGTGGAATCCCAGCGGCTGCTCACCGAGGTCTGGGGACCCCGCTACCGCACCGAGACCGATCAGCTGCGCTTCCACATCGCCCAGCTGCGCCGCAAGCTCGAGCCCGACCCGGCCCACCCCCGCCACCTGCTCACCGAAACCGGCCTGGGCTACCGCTACCAGCCCTGACCCCAGCCCTGCTGGGGGCCAAGGTCTGGCGCTGCTCGTATCACGACCACGGTTAGGGTCTGGTCGTTGATCGATCCTACTGCTGAGTTGAGGTAGTCGTCATGCCGCGCCCGGTGCCCACGTGGCTCTACCACTTCACGCCCATCCACCACCTGGCGTCGATCATCGAGCGTGGCCTGCTGTGCGACACCGGTGCCGCAGCCGATCCCCTGGCCGTCGAGGTCGGGAACCGTGGTATCAAGGAGCGGCGTCGGCGTCGAGCTGTGCCGGTGGACCCGCGCGGCGTGGTCGCGGACTACGTGCCGTTCTACTTCGCGCCGCGTAGCCCGATGCTGTACGCCATCGCGATGGGCAACGTGCCGGAGTACACCGGCGGCATGGACCCGCTGGTGTACCTCGTCACGACAGCCGACCGGCTGGCCGAGCTCGGACTGCCGATGCTGTTCACCGACCGCAACGCCGTACTGGAGACCGTGCGTTTTACCCACGATCTCGCTGACCTCGACGCGTGGATCGACTGGCCCCTCATGCGGGCGAAGATGTGGAACAACACGCCCAGCGAGCCGGATCGCAGGGAACGACGGATGGCCGAGTGCCTGGTCCACCGCCAGGTGCCGTGGTGGGCGATCGAGTACGTCGTGGCCCGCACGCCTGCTCGAGCCGCCGAAGCTCGGGCAACCTTGGCTCGTTTTAGTCAGGGTAGTGCGGTACAAACAAGGCCTGCCTGGTACTTCAACGACAAGGAGGCGCAGTGATCCACGAGTCTCACGGCAACCTCCTCGACTCGGATGCGGAGGCCCTGGTCAACACCGTGAACACGGTGGGAGTGATGGGCAAGGGCATCGCTCTGCAGTTCAGCCGCCGGTTCCCGGACATGTTCCGAGACTACGAGCGGGCCGCCAAACGGCACGAGGTCCGCCTCGGTCAGATGCACATCTGGGGCACCGGCGCGATGACCGGGCCGCAGTTCGTCATCAACTTTCCGACCAAGGGCCACTGGCGTGCCCGCTCCCAACTTCCGGACATCGAGGCCGGGCTTGCCGACCTGGTGCGCGTGGTGCGTGAGAAGTCGATCAGTTCGATCGCGGTGCCGCCGTTGGGCTGCGGCAACGGCGGGCTCGACTGGGCGGAGGTGCAGCCGCTCATCGAGAGCGCATTCGCTCGACTACCAGACGTCGATGTCCGTATCTTTCCACCCGAGGGCGTACCCGACGCAGCGGACATGACCACTCGGACCGCGCGACCCGTGATGACCGTGGCAAAAGCAGCATTCATCGCGATAATGCGCAGGTACAGCGAGATCACGCTCGATGTGTCCCTCATCGAGATCCAGAAGCTGATGTATTTCCTGCAGGTCGCCGGCGAGGACATGCGCCTCGACTATACCAAGGGTCGTTATGGTCCGTACGCGGATAACCTCCGCAAGGCGCTGCGATCAATGGAAGGTCATTTCATTACCGGATTCGGCGACGGTAGCAAATCGGTCCAGGAAGCCGAGCCGGTCAAGCTGCTCCCTGGCGCGAGCGACGAGGCTGACCATGTGTTGGACAGTTCACCGAGCACTGTCGCCCGAATCGAGCGGGTCGTCCGACTCAGCGAGGGTTTCGAGTCGGCCTATGGCCTGGAATTGCTAGCGAGCGTTCACTGGGTTGCCACTCACGAGAACACCAAGGCGGCCGCTGACCCGAAAATTGCCGGTGACCTCATAGGCGCATGGAACGCCCGTAAGCACCGAATGATGGGACCGGACCACGTCGCGAAAGCCTGGTCACACCTTCGCAACGAGCGCTGGTTAACCAGCAGCGCGAGAGCGGGTGCTCAGTAGCTTCTCTATCCTCGCGGCGTCAGGCAGGGTGGCGGGGGCTGGCGCCGTGGGAGAAGGAGGCGGATTCGGCGCCTCGTTGTGAAGTGGGTTGGCGGCTCAGCCAGGGCAGCTCGCTGCGCAGGTCGGCCAGCAGCAGGTCTGCGAGGTCGTGGGTTCTGACCGTGGCCAGTGTGCGCGCCCACATCACTACGCTGGGGGCACGGTCAAGATCGTCGCTTCCCTGGATGACACCGATGTCACGCTCCAGCTTCCCGGTGATCCGCACCCCACAGCTGCCTGACCGCGCAGCGCAGGTTCAAATCCGGTGGCTCAGCCACGGGTGAAGGGGGCTCACTCCGACTCGTCAGATAGTGGAAGTGGATACCGGTAGGCA
>JBDTAX010000197.1:0-19334 GCA_039924425.1 Pseudonocardiaceae bacterium | reverse complement strand
ATCGAGATGCAGGCTAACGGCCTGGTCCTTGTAATCCTGGGTGAAGCGTCGGCGTGTCGCCACGCAATTTCCTCCGCTGGCAATCAGCGGCAGTCACGACCGGGTGTCTACAAGATCGGGTACGGTCTACTGCAAAGCCATGCCCAACCGATGGCCATCGGTCCGCCTCAACGCGACCAAATCAAGATCGTCGGAGTCGAGAAAGAAGAACCGCTCCAGCTCCGGCCGTGTGGGCACCTCCTTGAAACACCGTAAGCGGCCTGCTCATCGGTCAGAAACTCCACCGGCATGACCGCGAACCATAGTGACCGCGATCACTCGCGTACGCCCGAGACCGACACTGCCTATCATGATCGTTCTCAGCGCCAACGGCTGTACCTGTCCTACTCAACCCCGAACACGCGCCACAGGCCGTAGCGGTCCCGCCAGACCGGGTGCCGCTCGCGCATCACCCGCAACCAGTCGAGCAGGACCGGCTCATTCTCACTGGTGGGAGCTAGGTCGGTGGCGCCCATGGCTTGTTCTCCTCGTGCTCTAGCTGATGGCGAGCCCACGTGACGGTCGGCGCGAGCGATCCGATAAGCGACATTATGACAAATCAGGCGAGGGGCATGGCCTGGCAAAGGCCGGGCTGCCGTCACACCAGGCAGGCCGGCCACGGCATGGTCGCCCGCTCACCCCTGCTCCGTGCGCAGAAACTCGGTCGGGTTCATATCCAACGCCCTGCACTGGGCCAACTCGATCCGAGCTGAAAACACCTGCTCATAACGGCATAACCGGTGTGGCGCCGAACCAGCGCCGCAGCACGGGCTCAGGTGAGGAGCTCGGGCCGGCGCCGGCCCAGCAGACATGACCGTCGGGTCGGATCAGCACGCGGTCAACGCCTTCTGAGGCGCCCAATGCGGTGCCCACGGGCGAGTCAATCACCCGCGCGACAATCCGGTCGACACCCTCGTGCGCCGGGATCGGACACAGCGCAGGCTCGCCGAGTTCCAGGAGCAGCCCACGTCCGGATCGCAGCAGCGCACTGACCGTGGTCGGGCCGTCATCGGTCTCCAGCGACAGATCAATCATCCGGGCGCCGACCAGCGGATCAGGGTCGCCGAGGTCATAGCGCAGGTCCAATCCGCACATCAGCCCGGTCAGGTAGCGGTTCGCGTCGGGCAGTCGAGCCAGGCCGATGACGATCTCGCGCAGGGCCCGCACGTCGTCGGCGTCCGGCGGCGGGCTCATCAGCACGCTCTGAGCGCGCGTCGTCGCGAGCACCCGGGCGGCCACTGGGTGGCGCTCGGTGTGGTAACTGTCGAGCAGACCGGCTGGCGCGCGGCCCTGCACGTGGGCGGCCAGCTTCCAGCCGAGGTTCATCGCGTCCTGCACACCGAGGTTGAGGCCCTGCCCCCCAACGGGTGAATGAATGTGCGCGGCATCGCCCGCGAACAGGATCCGGCCGCACCGGTAGTCGGTGACCTGCCGGGTCGCGTCGCTGAATCGGCTGCCCCACCGCAGCGTCCCCAGCTCGGTTTCCGGGCCGTGGACCGCGGTCAACGCCCGCGCCACCTCCGCCGCGGTGACCGGCGCCTCGCGGGGCAGTGTCCGCTGCTCGGGACCACCGAACACCACCCGGTACAGACCGGTGAGCCCGCCGGGCTTCTCCAGTGGGTGCAGCAACATCCAGTAACCCCCACCGGTGTGGGTGAGCGTGCTGATGTGTGTCACCGACCGCGGCACCGTCGAGGACACGGCGGCCAGCTCGACATCCGCGCTGACCGCGGCCAGTGTCCCGGGCTGCCCCGGGAAGGCCACCCCGGTCAGCTTCCGAACCGTGCTGTGCGCGCCATCGCAGGCGACGAGGTAGCGGCACCGCAACATGCCCGTGCCGCCGGGGCTTGACACGGCGACCTCGACACCGGCATCGTCGCTGGTCACGCCAGTCAGCTCGGTGCCCCGAGCCACCGTGACCCCCAGGTGGGCTTCGAGAACCTCCTCGAGCTGGTCCTGCGGGATGAGGACACCATCCGGGCAGCGGGTGCGCCAAGGACGAGCGTCCAGCCGCACCGGCAGGCCGGCGAAATGCCAACCGGCCGGCTTCTCTCTCGGGATAGCGCGCTCGGTCACCGCGTCGAGCAGCCCCCGCATCGCCAGCACTTCCGAGGTTCGCGGGTTGACCCCACCGCCGCGGGACTGACCGCTTGGTGCTGCCTGCCGCTCGATCACCTCGACGGCCACCCCGGCCAGGGCCAGCTCACTGGCCACCATCAGTCCGGTCGGGCCCGCCCCGACGACGACCACATCGGTTTCGGTTCGCCACCGGCGTATTGTCACGCTTTGAGCGTATGAGCACACCGAGGCTGCGGCGTTCGCGGTAGGTACCCAGAGTCGAGATCTACGTCGGTGTCGCCGCTGGCTACGTGTTCGGAAAACAACTCCCGGCTACGTAGCCAGCTTTGCGGATTTACGTGCGGTTACTGATTGCTCGTGGCGGCGCGCCTGGGCAGGGTAAGAGAAGCCGAATCGGTAATGCCACCGATCCGGTTTTTTGCCCGAGTATCACGGAGTCACTTTCCTAGGAGGATTTGATGATTGATGCACTGAGTTTCGTGGAGATCGACGGGCAGCACGCCGAGCTGCTGCCGGCCCGTACCGTGCTGACGATGTGCGGCTCCTGTGGAGGGGGTGCCGGCCGGGGTGGCAACGGCGGCATCGGTGGCGCTGGCGGCACCGGCCGGGGTGGTCTCGGCCTGAACGTCCTGAACCTCAACGCGTTCGGTGACCAGGTCAACAGCGCCGGTGACGGCATCGGTGGCGCGGGTGGCAGCGCCAACGGTGGTCCTGGCGGCTCCACCGGGAGCTGATGAGTCGCGGCGGCGCCACTGGATGATCGCGTGCGGTGCCGTAGGGCGGGGAGGGGTGGCGACGAAAGACGCGGGCCACCCCTCCCCGCATCGCCGGGGTTTCAGCAAACTGAGGCAAACTAACTTATTGATGCGCCGGCACGTGCCGGGTGCTCACCCGAGGCCTGGGAGTTATTTCATGATGCAAGTGTCGTCTCATCATCTGGAAGCGCTCCGCATGCTGCTGGCCGGCAAGGTGATCACGCCGGAGGAGGCCGACTACGACACGGTGCGCATCCAGTGGAATAACGACATCGATCGCCGTCCGGTAGCGATCGCTCGCTGTGTGTCACCAGCTGACATCGCGGCGACACTCACCTTCGCCCGGGAACAAGAATTCGAGATCTCGGTGCGCGGCGGGGGCCACGCGTTTTCCGGGGCCGGCGTCTGCGACGACGGACTGATGATCGATCTCAGCGCGATGCGCCATGTCTCGGTCTCTGCCGACACTCAGTTGGCCCAGGTGGGCGGCGGCACCACCGTGGCGGAGCTGGACGCGGCAACCCAGGTGCAAGGCTTGGCCGTGCCCACCGGGGTGATCAGCCACACTGGCGTCGGTGGCCTGACGCTCGGTGGCGGCATCGGGTGGATGACCCACAAGGCGGGACTGACAATTGACAACCTGGTCTCGGTCGATGTGGTGCTCGCTGACGGCCGCTACGTGCATGCCTCGCCAGACGAGCACGCCGATCTGTTCTGGGCGGTCCGCGGCGGGGGCGGCAACTTCGGGGTCGTCACGACGTTCGAGTTCCAGCTGCACCCGGTGGGGCCTGAGGTGCACCTGGGACTGTTTTTCTGGGGAATGGACAACGGCGAACAGGCGCTGCGGCTGGCCCGCGAGGTCGTGCCCACCTTGCCCGCCGAGGCCGGCGCTCAGCTCGCGATCGGGCTCAACGCCCCGCCCGCGCCCTTCGTGCCTTCTCGATATCACTTCACTCCCGGTTATCTGCTCATCGTGGTCGGGTTCTCCTCCGCGGCGGAACACGCGCGGATCGTCGCGCCGATTCGGGAGGCGCTGCCGCCACTGTTCGAACTCGTCACCCCCATCCCCTATGTCGCGTTGCAGCGGACTCTCGATGAGACCGCTCCCTGGGGGCTGCTCGGCTACCAAGAAGTGATCTACCTTGACGAGCTGACCGACGACGTGATCTCGGTGATCGTGGCTCACATGCCCGCCAAGCGCTCTCCGTTGAGCTCCTGCCTGGTTTTCCGCCTGGACGGCGCGTATTCGGAGATCGGCAATGACGAGACCGCCTTCGGCGGGCGGCGGGCACCGCGCTATGTCGTCAACATCGCCGGCATCGGCGCCACCCCCGAGGTGCTCAACGCTGACCGGGCCTGGGTCCGGTCGCTGTGGAGCGCGCTGCGGCCGTTCGCCAGGGACTCGGGAGGGTACGTGAACTCCATGACCGGCAACGAGCAAGATCGGGTGCGGGCGTCGTACGGCCCGGCCAAGTACGCGCGGCTGGCCCGGATCAAGGCCAAGTACGACCCCGACAACGTCTTCCACCTCAACGCCAACATTCCTCCCGCCTGAACCCGCTGGCGGTCAGCGCGGCCGGTAGCGTGCGCTCTCCAAGACAAGCACGAACCGTATCGGGAGGTGGCGACAGCCGTGAGCGAACTGGCCGGACGGCGCACCCGGCTGCTGCTCGCGGTGCTCCTGGTGCTCGCGGTACTCGTCGCGGCGGCGGTGCTGCCGGTGCCCAGCCCCTTGCGGATGCGCGCCTGGGTGCAGTCGGCTGGTGTCGCCGCGCCGTTGTTGTTCTTGTTCGGGCATGCTCTCGTGACCATGGCACCGGTCCCCCGCACGGTGTTCACTCTCGCCGCCGGGTTGCTCTTCGGGCCGGTGCTGGGCGTGGCTCTGTCGCTGGTGGCGACGCTGCTGTCCGCGGTGGCGGCCTTCGCTGTGGTCCGTCGGCTGGCTCGCGCGGCGCTGCCGCCCTGGCTGGAGCACCCCTGGCTGAAATACCCCTTTGTGAAATACACGGTGTCTCGGGCGGTGAACGCGCGATTGCGCCGTCGCGGTTGGCTCGCGGTGGCGTCCTTGCGGCTGATCCCGGCGGTGCCGTTCGCGGTGCTCAATTACTGCTGCGCTCTGTCGTCGATCCGGTTCCGCCATTACCTGGCCGGTACTGTGGGCATCGTGCCTGGTTCCGTGGCGGTGGTGGTGCTCGGCGATGCGCTCACCGGGACCACCTCGCCGGCCCTGCTCGCGGTCTCGCTGACCAGCGCGGCGATCGGGATCGTCGGCCTGATCGTCGAAGCGCGCTCCCCCGCCCCAGCCACCCAGGAATCGGTCACCCCGTGCTGAGTTCCGGCGACCGGGAGCACGCTGTCGCCGCCGCAGCTCCCGCCGAGCTGTTCATCAACGGCCAGTGGCGACCCGCCAGCGGCGGGCAGACCTTCGATGTGGAGGACCCGTCCACCGGCGAAGTGCTGCGCGCGGTCGCTGACGCCACTGTCGAGGACGGGATGGCCGCGCTGGACGCCGCAGTCGCCGCACAGGCGCAGTGGGCCCGGTACCCACCGCGGGAACGTGGCGAGATCCTGCGCCGCGCCTACGAGATGATGCTGGCCCGCCAGGAGGATCTCGCGCTGCTGATGACGCTGGAGATGGGCAAGCCGGTGGCCGAGTCACGCGGCGAGATCGCCTACGCCGCCGACTTCTTCCGGTGGTTCGCCGAGGAGGCCGTGCGGATCGAAGGCGGGTTCGCCACGGCACCGGGCGGCTCGGGGCGGGTCCTCGTGATGCGCCAGCCGGTCGGGCCGTCGCTGCTGATCACCCCCTGGAACTTCCCCACCGCGATGGGCACCCGCAAGATCGGTCCGGCGGTGGCGGCGGGCGCCACGATGGTGCTCAAACCGGCCAACCTGACCCCACTGTCGCTGCTCGCGGTAGCCGACATCCTGGCCGAGTGCGGGCTGCCCGACGGGGTGCTCAACGTCGTGCCCAGCTCCAACGCGGGTCAGCTGATGGAGCCGCTGATCCGGGACGGTCGAGCCCGCAAGCTGTCCTTCACCGGCTCCACTGAGGTGGGCCGCCTGCTGCTGGAGCAGTGCGCCGAGCAGATCATGCGGACCTCCATGGAGCTCGGCGGAAATGCGCCGTTTCTGGTCTTCGCCGACGCCGACCTGGATTCCGCCGTGGCGGGGGCGATGGTCGCGAAGATGCGTAACATCGGTGAGGCCTGCACCGCGGCCAACCGCTTCTACGTGCACGCCGACGTCGTCGAGGAGTTCTCCCACCGGCTGGCCGAACAGATGGGCGCACTGCGCATCGGCCGCGGCAGCGACGAGAGTGTCCAGGTCGGCCCGTTGATCGAGGCCAAAGCCCGGGACAAGGTGCGGCACCTGGTGGAGGACGCGGTCGCGCGCGGCGCCCGGGTGCTCGTCGGCGGCGAGCCGGTGGCGGGCCCAGGGTACTTCTACCGCCCGACCGTGCTCGTCGACGTGCCACCCGATGCCGAGCTGACCAGCACGGAAATCTTCGGGCCGGTCGCGCCGATCACCGCGTTCACCGACGAGCGCCAAGCGTTGGCCGCAGCCAACGACAGCCCGTTCGGCCTGGTCAGCTACGTGTACACCCGTGACCTGAACCGCGCCCTGCGGGTCTGTGAGGGGCTTGAGGCCGGCATGGTGGGGCTGAACCAGGGCCTGGTGTCCAACCCAGCGGCGCCCTTCGGGGGCATCAAGCACTCCGGTCTGGGCCGCGAAGGCGGCGCTGTGGGCATCGACGAGTTCCTGGAGACCAAGTACGTGGCGATCGCGACCTGACCCGCTGGCGGGTCAGGATCGGGTGGGGTCCGTCGGCCCGGCATGGGGTGTCTGCGGCTCTTGGGCCGGCCGACCCGATGCCTCTGGCCGCTCCACCGGGTCAGCTGTTGGCTGCGCCGCACCTGGCTGGCCGCTCAACACCGGCAGTACCGGAGCGCTCAGCGCCCGGGCCATCCCCACCTCCGGGCCCGGCACCTCCCGGCGGGCCACTTCCTCAGCGGCCCGGACCAGGGCCGCGATGTGCGGGTCGGTGGAGGTGTCGAACCACCCGGAGACGGCCTCGTCGTCCTCCTCGGGCCGGCTGGTGGGCGCGGGCTCCGTAGATGGCTCGTACCGGAACACCCCGTCCTCCCCCGGCGCGCCGAGCATCCTGGTGAACCCCTCGAGAGCCTTGTTGAAGTCACTGGGGACGATCCAGACCTTGTTCGCGTCGCCCTGGGCCATCTGCGGCAGCGTCTGCAGGTACTGGTAGGCCAACAACTCGGGGGTCGGACGACCCGCCTTGATCGCGGCGAACACCTTCTCGATCGCCTTGGCCTGACCCTGCGCCTGCAGATACCGCGCAGCCCGTTCGCCCTGGGCGCGCAAGATACGAGACTGTCGCTCGGCCTCCGCGGTGAGGATCGCGGCCTGCTTGGCGCCCTCAGCGGTGAGGATCGCGGCCTGTTTCTGCCCCTCCGCAGTCGTGATCGCGGATTCGCGCTGGCCCTGGGCGGTGAGGATGGTGGCGCGCTTCTCCCGTTCCGCGCGAATCTGCTTCTCCATCGTCTCCTGGATGGACGGCGGCGGAACGATCGCCTTGAGCTCGACCCGACTGACCCGGATTCCCCACCGCCCGGTCGTGTCGTCGAGCACCCCCGACAGCTGACCGTTGATGTAGTCCCGCGAGGTCAGGGTCTCATCCAGGCTCATCCCGCCCACGACGTTGCGTAGCGTGGTAATGGCTAGCTGCTCGACCGCGTCGAGGTAGTTGACGATCTCGTAAACCGCATCCTTCGGGTTGGTCACCTGGAAATACACGACGGTGTCGATGGCCACGGTCAGGTTGTCCTTGGTGATGACCGGCTGCGGCGGGAAGGAGACCACCTGCTCACTCAGGCTGATCCGTGCCCGGATCGAGTCGACGAAGGGCACCAGGAAGTTCAGCCCCGGGGCGCAGGTACCGCGGTAGCGGCCGAGCCGCTCGACGACCGCGGCTGTGGCCTGCTCGATCACCACCACGGACCGGACAACGGTGACGACGATCAACAGCAGGATGACCAGCAAGACCACGACTACGGCAAAGCTCATGACGGCTCCCCCCAAACGACGGCGGTGGCACCGGAGATGGTCATCACCCTGACCGCCCGGCCGGGCTCCAGTACCTCGGTTTCGTCGAACGTGCGCGCGGACCACAGCTCCCCGCGCAGCTTGATTCTGCCGCCATGCGCGTTGACGGTGGTGACCACGATCGCTTTATCGCCGACCAACGCCTCGGTGTTAGTCGGCACATGGTCGGTGTGCAGCCGGCGCATGATCACCGGCCGGGCCAGGGTGGTCAGCGCCAGCGAGATGCCGGCAAAGGCACCCACCTGTAGCCACAGCGCGGCGCCCAGCTCCGCGAACCCCGCAGCCACCAGCGCACCCAGCCCCATCATGATCAATACGAAGCGGGTGGACAGCACTTCAGTGGCGATCAGCGCAACCCCGGCGATGAGCCACAACACAGCGGGCATGTGTCCATATTGGCAGATCTTCGAGCATGCGTCTGCTGTGATCATAACTAGTTCAACAAGACTGAGCGGTGACGAAGTCGATGAGCCGCTCGACAGCACCCAACAGAGCCGGTTCAAGATCGCGAAAACCCGCCACCGCTCCCAGCACCCGGCACCAGCCCTGGACTGGATCCGGGACGCCACTCCGGTCCACCCAACCCAGCGTCTGGCACACGCCGTCCTTCCACTGCACCCCTCGGGGGACCTCCGGCCAGCCCGGGATGCCCAGCGCCGAGGGCAGCACCGCCTGCCAGATGTCGACGTAGGGGTGCCCGGTCACCAGGACGTGCGGCGTGCGCACCTCCGACACGAGGCGGCTCTCCTTGCTGCCCGCGACCAGGTGATCGACCAGCACGCCGAGGCGGCGGTCCGGGGCGGGGCCGAACTCCGCGACCCGCTCGGCCAGGTGGTCCACACCCTCCAGCGGTTCCACCACCACGCCATCCACCCGCAGGTCATGACCCCAGACTCGTTCCACCAGCTCAGCGTCGTGCTTGCCCTCCACCCAGATCCGGCTGGCCCGCGCGACCCGGGCTCGGGTCCGCGTCACCCGGACCGACCCAGAGGCCGACCGGGTCACCGCGGCGGCCAGATGCGCGGGGCGAAAGAGAGTGACCGGATCGCCGTCGATCAGGAACGCCGCGGGCCGAAGCGGGAACGCCCGGACCTGACCCCGGGCGTCCTGCAGCTCCACCGAGTCGCGCTCGCACCGGAGCACCGCGCCGCAGAACTCACTCGCCGCGTCCTCCACCACCAGGCCGGTCTCGGCCGCCAACCGCGGCACCTCCCGCGGCCGGTGTGCCTGCCGAGGCAGGTCCAACCCGCAGTCCGCACCGCGACCGGATAAGCCGCGACCCTGTGAGCCGTGACCCCATGAGTTGTGACCCCATGAGCTGCTCTGTGGATTCCTCGGGGGGTCCTTCGAAGGCATGCCCGCGACGGTAGCCGCCGGACCGAATCCCAGCGTGACGCCACGCCGCGTGTGCGGGTCCTGAACCGGCGTTCTATTCTCCTATCCCGTGCCATGTCCCAGCGCGACTTTGACTGTGTGGGCCTCGGCCTGGCTGCACGGCTGCGCCGCCCCTGACGCTGTGATCGACGGCCTGCACACCTGGGCGGGCTTACACGAGGTCGTGGCCGTCGACGAGGCCACCGCGCGGCAGCTCGACCTGCCCGCACCCGGCGAACCGCCGACCTCCGTGGTCGGCCTGCTGGCCGCTGCCCGACGAGCCGGGGCAGACGGTGGCCAGTTGTTGTTGCCGGTGCCCGGGGATGTGCGGGGGCTGCCGCCGGACGGCCCGCTCGCTGCGGTGGCGGTGGAGCGCGGCGAGGTCGCCGTGTTCACCGGTGCCGACTTGGCGGTGGTACCCCACGCGGTCGCCGACGGCGTGCTGAGCTGGACGGTGTTCGCGGGCGGCCCGCTGCCCCCGGCCCCTGAGCCCGCGCTGCCCGATGCCGAGCATGGCCTGCGGGGCGCGGTCCGCCAGGCGGCGACGACGCTGGTGGAGCTCGGTGTGGCCCGGCACCGCCCCGGCGTCCGCGCCGAGATCGCCGAGACGCTGGAGCGCCGGGTCCGGCCGCCGTGGCCCGAGGGCACCCCGGCTCGCACCCTGCGGGTGCTCGAGCAGGCCGACGAGGTGGAGGCCATCCTCCGCGCCGCGGCGGCCGACAGTCTCGGCGGCGCGCTGTCCGCGTCGGTGGCGGCGGCCCGTTCCACGGCGCTGCGGCCGCTGTTCACCGCGGTGCGGGAAGCCCGGCGCTCAGCGGTCGCCGAGGCGGTGCGAGCCTTGACTCCACGCGCCGGGCGGCGTTAGTTATTCACAACAGTCGGCTGCCCACAACAGTTGGCTGCCCACAACAGTCGGCCGCACAGGGCGCTCCGTTGACGCCCTGGCCGGCCGCTGGGACCCGCGAGCACCGGCGGGCGGGTGCGCCGTGCACCTGCTCGGTGATGAGCTCCACCACCATCGCCGCGAAACGGGGATCGGTGCCGGGGGTGGCGGCGCGCGCGAAGCCCATCCCGAGCGCGGCGGCGCGCTGCCGGGCCTCGTGATCGAGGTCCCACACGACCTCGAGGTGGTCGGAGACGAAACCGATGGGTGCCACCACGACGCCGGGCACCCCGTGGGCGGCCAGTGCGTCGAGGTGCTCCAGCACGTCCGGTTCCAGCCAGGGCACTCGCGCGGGCCCGGAGCGGGACTGCCACACGACGTCGTAGCTGTCCACTCCCACCGCCGAGGCGACCAGCCGGGCCGCTTCGGCGACCTGCTGGGAGTAGCGGTGGCCGCCCTCCGTAGCCAGCCCGGCCGCCGCGTCCGCGGCCAGCGGCACCGAGTGCGCCGTGAACACCACCCGGGCGGCGGGGCCGAGCCGCTCACGGGCGGCGCGCAGCGCGTCGGCACACGCCGCGATGAACAGCGGGTGATCGAAGAACTGCCGCAGCTTCCTCAGTTCCGGTGCCCGGGGCCCGACGGCGTGCCGGGCTCGGGCGATGTCCTCGTGGTACTGCCGGCACCCTGAGTACCCGCCCCACGCCGAGGTGGCGAACACCGCCGCGGCGCGCACCCCGTCGGCGGCCATCGCGGCGACGGTGTCCTCCACCATCGGGTGCCAGTTGCGATTGCCGAAGTACACCGGCAGCTCACATCCGGCGCTGGCGAGCGCTCGCTCGATCGCGACGATCAGGTCGCGGTTGCACCGGTTGATCGGTGACACGCCGCCGAAGTGCAGGTAATGCTGTGCCACTTCGTCCAGCCGCTCCGGCGGAACGCCCCGGCCGCGGGTGACATTCTCCAGGAACAGGCGTACCTCGCTGGGCCCCTCGGGCCCCCCGAAGGACAGCAGCAACAGCGCGTCCACTGGGGCGTCGCTCAATGGGCCGCCGCTCAATGAGACCCCGCTCAATGACCCATGCCCAGGCCGCCGTCGACGGGCAGCACCGCCCCGGTGATGTACCCGGCGATGTCCGACGCGAGGAAGGTGACGACCGCGGCGACCTCGTCGGAAGTGGCTTGCCGGCCCAGCGGGATCGAGCCCAGGATCTCGGCTCGGCGCGCTTCGCTGAGGCCCGCGGTCATCTCGGTGTCGACATAGCCCGGCGCGACCACGTTGGCGGTGATCGAGCGGGAGCCCAGCTCACGCGCGATGGACCGGGCGATGCCGATCAGCCCGGCCTTGCTGGCCGCGTAGTTCACCTGGCCGGGCGCACCAGAGAGCGCCACGACCGAGGAGATGAACACCATCCGGCCCCACCGGGCCCGCAGCATGCTCTTGGCGGCGCGCTTGGCCACCCGGTAGGAGCCGGTGAGGTTGGTGTCGAGCACCCGGGAGAACTGCTCCTCGGTCATTCTGAGCAGCAACGTGTCGTCGGTGATCCCGGCGTTGGAGACGAGCACCTCGATCGGCCCGTGCGCCTGCTCCGCCGCCGCGAACGCCGCCTCCACCTCGGCGCCGTCAGTGACATCGCAGCGCACGCCAAGTATCTCCTGAGGCACGTTCTCAGGCAGGCCAGAGCCACGGTGTGTCACGGCGACCCGGTCGCCTTGCTTGGCGAAGGCGTGCGCGATGGCCAGCCCGATGCCGCGGTTACCGCCGGTGACTAGCACGGAACGGGCCACTGGCGCTCCTTTCGTTGAAGTTCGAGCAGCTCATGCCGCACCTCCCGACCAGTGGCGCTTGCGGGCGACCGCGAAGCGCACCATGTCGGCCACCCAGTCGGAGTCGGTCCGCAGCGTCAGCCGTCCCGCGCCGCAGCGCCGCAGCACCGCGGCCACCTCGTCGCGATGCGCCGCCGCCGCGGCGGCGAACTCGCGGCGCAGCAGCGGCGTGGTCACGACCTCCTTCTGCCGACCGGTCTCCGGATCGGCAAGCACCACCGTGCCCATGTCGGGCAGCTCAAGGTCGCGCGGGTCGAGTACTTCGACCGCGATCAGGTCGTGCCGGGCGGACAGGCCGCGCAGCGGCCGCTCCCAGCCGAAGATGTCCCCCGAGCGTGGGCCGAGGAAGTCCGAGATGACCGCGACCAGCCCGCGGCGGCGCGGTGGGCGGCGCAGCGCTTCGAGGATCCCAGCGAGATCACCGCGGGTGCCGTCGGCGGCGCGCGGCAGTTGCGCGATCCGGCGGAGCATCCCGCGGGCATGCGGCTGACCCCCCCGGGCCGGTATCCGCAGCACGTCCGAGCCGGTGCTGACCACGGCGCCGACCCGGTTCCCGCCGCCTCGGGTCAGATGTGTCACGGCGGCGCAGGCGGCCACCGCGAGCTCCCGCTTGTCGCACGCCGCGGTGCCGAAGTCGAGGCTGGCCGACAGGTCCACGGCCAGCCAGGTCTCCAGCTCCCGATCAGCGACGGTGTCCCGGATGTGTGGTTCGGTGGTGCGCGCGGTGACCGCCCAGTCCATCCGCCGGACGTCGTCGCCGGGCTGGTACCGCCTGACCTCGCCCGGTTCAGTGCCCGGTCCCGGCACCAGGCCGAGATGATTGCCCTGCAGCAGGCCGTCCAGCCGGCGTCGCACCGTGAGCTCCAAGGCGCGCAGCCCGGCTTCCATGTTTCCCTCGCGCAAAGCCGGTGGCGCCCCAGGGTGCCGCACGTCCCCCGTTGTCATAACGTTATGCCGTCATCCGGTCGGACCTGCGCTCTGCGGGCGGGCGGAAATTTGTGGCATCGGCACGGTTTGCAAGACCCGGGTAACGATGTGCTCCACCGGCACGCCGTCGGCCAGCGCGTCGTAGGAGAGCACCAGGCGGTGCCGGAGCACGTCGGCCGACACGTCCACCACATCCTGGGGCAGCACGTAGTCACGGCCGCGGATCAACGCCAGCGCCCGGGCCGCCGCGACGATGCCCAGGCTGGCCCGCGGCGAGGCGCCGTAGGCCACCCACCCGGCGATATCGGACAGCCCATGCTCGGCGGGCGCGCGGGTGGAGACCACCAGCCGCACCACGTAGTCGACCAGGGCATGGTGCACGAACACCCGTGCGGCGACCTCTTGCAATCTGATCAGCTCGGCGGGATCGAGCACCCGGCGCGGCTCGGGAGGGCGCACCCCCATCCGGTAGATGATCTCGCGCTCCTCCTCGACCGTGGGATATTCCACCAGAATCTTGAACAGGAACCGGTCGCGCTGCGCCTCGGGAAGCGGGTAGACGCCTTCGTTCTCGATGGGGTTCTGGGTCGCCAGCACGAAGAACGGTGCCGGCGTCGGGTAGGTGGTGCCCCCGATCGACAGGTGTCGCTCCGCCATCACCTCCAGCAACGCCGACTGCACCTTGGCTGGTGCCCGGTTGATCTCGTCGGCGAGCACGAAGTTGGCCATCACCGGCCCCAGCTCAACGTCGAACCGCTCGCGTCCCTGCCGGTAGATGCGGGTGCCGAGGATGTCGGCGGGAACCAGGTCGGGAGTGAACTGGATGCGGGAGAACGAGCCGCCCACCACCCGGGCGATGGTTTCCACCGCCAGGGTCTTGGCCACTCCCGGCACGCCCTCGAGCAGGAGGTGCCCGCGAGCCAGCAAACCGACGAGCATCCGCTCGACCAGCCGGTCCTGCCCCACGATCACCCGCTGAACCTCGAAGACGGTCCGCTCGATCAGCTCGGCGTCCCCGGCTGGCGTCGCTGCCGGGGTCGCCGCACCGTTGGCGTCACTCACGGGTCCTCCTCGCACGGTTGCGGCTCAGGCCGCTGTCACCGCGACCTCCGGTCAGCTCAGAGCAACCGTACGGCGTAGGGCATGATCTCAGCGTAGCGAACCTGCGTGACGTGGACAGCGGCTCCCGAGTATGGCGCCTCAATCATCTGGTCGCCGCCGATGTAGAGCGCCACGTGATGGATGTCTGAGCCGGTGCTCCAGAACAGCAGGTCCCCGGGGCGCTTGTCGGCGAGCGGCACTTTGCGGCCGGTGTTGTACTGATAGCCGGTGTAGTGCGGCAGTGTGTAGCCCAGCGCTTGCGAGAAGGCGTAGACGATCAGCCCCGAGCAGTCGAAGCCGACCCGGTGGTAGTCGCCGTAGGTGTCCGCGACGCCACCGTCGCGGACACCGATCGTGGGCCCCTGGGCGTTTCCGCCGCCCCACGAATAGCGGACCCCAAGCTGCGCCATCGCCCGATTGATCACTGACTGGACGCCGCCAGTGACGAGCCGGGACCCGCCAACGGTAGCCGGCGTGGCTCGCTCAGCAGCCGCCGCAGCGGCCGCTGCCGAAGCCGCCGCTGCTGCCGCGGCAGCGGCTTCGCGATCGCGTTCGGCGCGCCAGTCCTCATAGCGCTGCCGCTGCCCGCGCAGCCCGGCGACGGCGTTCTGCGCCTCGTAGAGCTGCCGCTCCAGGTCCGTCTTGTGGTCCTGCAGGGCGGTGGCTTGCGCGGATTGCGCCGTCTCCGTGTCAATAGCCACCCGGTAGGCGCCCGCCATCGCGGTCTTGGCGTCCGCGGCGGCTTGCTGGGCGGACTGAGCCGCCGCCAGCACCGCCCGAGTCTGCGAATCCTGGTTGGCCGCATCGACGCGGGCGCGCCGCATGTTCTCCACAGCGTGCAGCTGAGCGCCGCCCACCGCATCCAGCAGCTCAGCTCTGGCGAGCAGATCCTTCGGGCTGCTCGACCCGAGGAAGGCCGAGATTGACCCGACCGTGCTGCCCTGCCGGTAACTCGCGGCCGCGAATTGGTCGAGATCCTGATGCGCCACCCTGATCTGCGCCTCAGCAGCGTCGGCCTCCTTGCGGGCGTTGTCCGCCGCGAGCGTCGCGGTGGTGGCGGCGGCGTCCTTGGCCTGCTCGTTGACCAGCGCCTTGTTGGCTTGCTCGTGCCTGATCTCAACCTGGTCCTGGAGGGCCATCAGGGCCGCGTCGGCCTGGGCGACCTGGTTGGCCAGTTGCCCGACCCGGGTCGCGGTGGCGTTCACGTGCGTCTGGCCGGACTTGAGATCATCGTCGCTGGGGTTGGGTGGGGGTGGCGGCAACGCTTCGGCCAGGGCGGGTTGCGCCACCAGCGCCAGCACCGCGAGCAACGCCGGGACCAACGCGCGGCCGGCGAGGTGACGCCGAGTCCGGACGCTCACACCGCACTCCTTCCCCGGCACCCCGCTGGGCGCCGGTCAGTCCTGGGGTCCGCCCCGACTTTGTCAAGCACACACGCGACTGCACTCTGTCACGTAACCCTCAGGCGCACCAGAGTTCCCCCGCGTAACTTTCACAACATCCACCACACGTGTTACACGCCAGGCAGCGTAGTTACCCTGCGTAGTGATTCGGAAATGATCGCTCTGAAAGTGGCGAGTGGAGATCGCCCGGCAAGGGCACGCTGACGACCCGTCGGGCGCGACACGAGTACGACGAACTCGGGACCGAGGAGCCGGTGAACGTACGGGTGACGGGCACTCGCACGTGTCGAGTACGGCAGCCGCACTATGAGCGATCCGTGGCCAACAGGGCGTGATCATGGCGTCCGAGGTGACGAGCCGGTCAGGATACGGCTATTTTACTAGGCCGGAAAGTACCCACCGCGCGCATTCAGCTACTCGCTGGTACTCCAGCCCCCAGTGGGGTAGAAGACTAGGGAAATCCCCAGTGCGAACGTCGCGAACCGCGATGTTCACTCGACCGTGAAGAAACAATCGATCGACTGGAACATCGCCGGGACGGGGGCAAGGACGATCGACGCCAAGAACAGTTGAAGGAGACCAAGCTATGACGCTCATGCAAATTCCCGCATCGGGTGTGACCATGCAGCCGTTGCGCTGCGGCCCGCGACAGTCGGGGCAGGCCGAGCGCGAAGGCCAAGGCCACGATTTCGGTCACCGCGAGCCCGCTCACGCTCAGCCGGGTGGTCCAGTGGTCGTCGCGCAGCAGGCGTTCCCCAGCGCTCCTCCAGCGCGGGTGCCGCAGGGCCCCCTCGGGCAGTGGCGAGGACCAGCACGCTGTCGTTGCGCAGCCGGCGCAGGGTGAACGCGAGGGCCTCCGCTGAAGCCCCGGTCGGCCCAGTGCAGATCCTCGACCACGACCGCAACCGGGCCGCTGGACTGCACCTCACCGAGCAGCGCGAGGAACTCGGCACCGACCGCGAACGGGGCGGTGTGCTCGACGAGGGTCCGCGACAGCAGCGGGAACTCGCTCCGCACCGGCGTTGGTGTGGCGGTGATGAGCTTGGTCAACACGCCGTAGACCAGGGGCGTCTCGGTCTTGTCGCCGGACGCGGCGAGCACCGTGAACCCGTCCAAACCAGACAGGAAACGCCGCAGCAGTGACGTCTTCCCGATGCCCGCCTCGCCCTCGACAACCACCAGCCGAGGCGCGCCCGAGCGTGCTTCGGCGGCTCGTTCACCCAACCACGCCAGCTCACGGGCACGACCCACGAAGCGCTCGCTCGCCGCTGGCCCACATCCCCCGATCGCCCCGCTGCTCGATAGGGGATGTCGCATGGATGTTCATCGAAGCTAACGATATCCGCGTTACGCCGGCCCGGCGGTCAGTTCACCTGACGCTCGGAACCCGCCCAGTATTCCGGCGCTACTGACGTTCCTGTGGGTGCTTGTTGATGGTGCGAAATATCCATCACACGTGTTACACGCCAGCCAGAGTTATCACGTTATGTAGTTGCCCAGGAACAACCGCCCCAGAGGCGAGTGGATGCGCCGACCAGGGCATGATCACGACCCGGTCGGCGTCGCAGGCTCGATGCGGTGTCAGCGATGTCGATCTCGAACGCCCTTGGCCTGTCAGCTGATCACGACACGCCAAGGGCTACTCCTTGGAATCGATCATCGAGGAGAGATCAGAATGGGGGCGGCTCTTCCGGGCCGTGTATCGGGTGAGTTGTGAGTGGTTCGGGGTCGGTCAGCGGTGGCGGTTGCGAGTGGTAGACATGCCCGCTCGGGGTTGACCAGGTGGTACAGCCGTCCGGATGCTGGGTCACCGACCAGCCTGGGGTCTGTTTCACTTGGTGGTGGCGTCGACATTTGGGCCCGAGGTTGGTCTCGCTGGTGGGGCCCGTGCCGGTGTCCGGGTTGTGCGCAATGTTGTGGTCGAGGTCGCAGCGGTGTGCGGGTATCCGGCAGCCGGGGAATTGGCAGGTCTGATCTCGGGTGATCACCAACCCGGCGAGGTGCGCGGGCGGGCGGTAGCGGGTAGTGCCGTAGTCCACTGGGCGACCGGAGGCGGGATCGGTGAGGATGCGCCGCCAGGTGCCCCCAGCGGCGAGGTCTCGGGCCACGGCGGCCGGGATGGGTCCGTAGCCGGCGAGCTCACCGGGCTGGTCCTCAGCGCCGAGTAGCGCGGTGTAAGGGATGGTGACCCGGATGTCCACACCGGTGCCGCGACGGGGACGCCCGCACTCACAGTGGCGACTCGCTGGGCTGGTGGCCTCCGGGGCCGGGACATCATCACGGGCGCCGCCTGAACTGTCAGGCTCCTGGGCGGCCTGTTCGTGGGTGGCTGGTTCTTGGGTGGCTGGTTCTTGGGTGGTGCTGGTACCCGCGCTGCGGGAGCCGGTGGGGGTCAGTACGAGGTCGACCAGGGCGTCGGCGCGGCGGGCGTCCATGCTGCGCTCATCTGCCGGGGACCCGGTTTGGCGGGCGTGCTCGTCAAGTACGGCGAACATGCCGGTGGCTTCGGCTGCGGGAAGGTAGGCGGACAAGGTGGCCATCCCATCAGGTTCAGGCCACATCCGCACCCCACGCTCGCGCCGAGCACCCTCGGCGCGTTTCCGCGCAGCTGCCGGGTCCGCCGTGAGTACCGCCCGGCTGGTCGCGGCACGCAGCTGCCCCGGGGTCTGCTTCCGAGCCTTGGCCAGCACCAGCCGCTCCACCGCCGCGGTGTGCTCCTCGGAGAGATTCACAGTCTCGGCGTCGATGATGCGTGCTTTGGCCAGGGTGATTCGACCCTGTTCCAGCGCCGCCAGCGTGGCCGGCAACCGGGTGCACAGCGACCACGCGTCACCTACCCGGCACGCCGCAGTGCGAGCCGAGGTGGCCAGCATCAGGCCGACCTCAGCCACCGCCGACTCATGGGCCTGCATGTCATGCGCCCCCATCGCCGTGTTGCGGGCCGTCGCGTCACGCATGAACGAGGTCATCGCCCGGACCTGCCCAGCCTGCGCCCACGCGATAACCCGCTCCCAGGCCCCCACACGCTCCAAAGACTCGAACTCCCGATGTTCTGGATCAACATCACCGGGGCGGGACAGCATGTCCGCCAACAAGCCATCCGGCGCGTACTCCGACCAGCGCACCGGCTCCCCCACCCCGGGCCACTCCTCAACCAGACAATCGATGACCTCCTCCGGGGGGACGGCTACTGACGGTGGCAGCCAGTCGCACCCCAAGTCCTCCCCGATATCGAACACATGTTCTATATTACTCCGACTGGGACACTCGGGCAAGGGCACACGACCCCAGGGAGCGACGACCGAGACTTCAGAGGCCCTCGGCGTGTCGCGGCGCTTCAGCTCGATGGTCGATTGCCCCATACACATAGGGTTCAGGTCGTTTCGGCGCTAGCTAGCGAAGACCGTGAGCTGCGGCCAGGTGGAGTTTCTGAGCGAGCAGGGTCTCGAGCTTGCTGTCTGGCCAGAGCTCGATCCACGGTGGAGTGTCCTTGCTGTTGTGTTGCTCTTTCCACGTAACCGCATCGGCCGAGAAGCGTCCGCTCGTCGCGATCACGAGCACTCGAACGACCGGCGGTGGCCACAGCGTGACTCCAGCCACCGCATTTGAGACTTCGGCCGGCCCGACGGATTGGCTGCGCCAGTGCTTGGCCTGGAGGATGCCCCTCTCGGTGCGAGACTCACCTGTGCTGGTAGGGAGGACTTGGTCGAAGGAGAGATCCCGGCCGCGATCGGGGGCTCGGGTCCGCATGAGCCACTCCACATTCTGGTTTCACGGAAGGCCAGAAGCAGGTCGTAGAGCAGGCGTTCGAAGCCGTCGTCGTTC
>JBDTAX010000196.1:0-7211 GCA_039924425.1 Pseudonocardiaceae bacterium | reverse complement strand
CGGCGGCACTGCCGGAGGGCCGTGGCCCAACCATGGTATGCGGGCCGACCCAGCCGTTTCCGACGGGTGACGTCGCACCTCGCGAGTGCTCGGCGAACTCTCGATATCGTGGTACAGATCGTGGTACCGTAGATTCATGGATCCACGATTAGTCCGTTTGCTTGATCTGCTCGACGTGCCTGGCGGGGAGACCGTCGGCACGTCGGTCCGGTTGCCGGTGGCCTTGCGTGATGCCGCTGTGGTGGCGGCGGAGATGGGACTTGCGGGGTCTACGACTGAGTTGACCATGCGGGGACTGCGGGATCTGCTGGAAGCCGCGGCGCGGCGTGCGGTGCTTGACGCGCATTACGAGGCCCATCCTGGCGCGCGACCCGACCTGGCCGAAATCGCCCTCGCGGCGGCGCAGCTAGACGGCCATCCGTTGGCGGAACGACCTGAGCTCATTGCGCGAGCCGCGAAGGAGATCGTCTCGATCCTCGACGAGCCGACGCCCGACGAGGTGCTGAGCTACGCCGCTGGACTGGCCGCGGCAGCGTGAGCCGCGCTCGCAGCGTTGTGCTGGACAACGAGGCCGTCCAGGCGATGCTTGACCCTGATCATCGTAAGCATCGGCGAGTGCTGGCTGCGGTGGAGGCGGTGACTGCCCGGTCGCTGCGGCGGGCGGGCTCAGTGCGCCTCGTCGTCCCGACGGCCGTGCGGGTCGAAGCGGGTTGGGACCGGCGTGCACCCGGCGCCGCGGCGATCAACCAGTTGCGCGCCGACGACGCCCCGCTTGACCGGCCCGCCGCCGACCACGCGGCTGGTGTCCGACGCGCCCTGGGTGTATCGGTAGCCGATGCGCATCTGGCCGCCGTCATCGCGAGCACAACGGGTCCGGTGGCCGTGTTCACCAGCGACGTCGCCGACATCCACCGGATCGCCGGATACCTGGACGCGGACGTGACCGTGGTGGCGTTGTGACGGTTTCCCGCTGGTAGATCAGTACTTGAGCAGGTTGGCTTCGTCGACCGAGGCGGAGCGGCGGGTCTTGAAGATGGCCATGATGATCGCCAGGCCCACCACCACTTCGGCGGCAGCCACGACCATCACGAAGAACGCCATGATCTGCCCGTCCAGTGTGCCGTTGATTCTGGAGAAGGTGACCAGGGTCAGGTTCACCGCGTTGAGCATCAGTTCGATGCACATGAACACCACGACCGCGTTGCGGCGCACCAGCACACCGGTCGCGCCGACGGCGAACAGCAGGGCCGACAGCAGCAGGTAGTACGTCGGGGTCATCGTGGCTTCCCCTCCTGGGCGGCGGTGGGTGCCACCGGGCCGGAGGACAGCGCGCGCCGCTGCGGGTCCGCGCCGGTGTCGGCAACGGTGCGCACGTCGTCGTCCAAGCGGTTGAGGGCGGTGGACTCGATCAGCCCGGAGCACGACTCCGGCGCCACCGAACCGTCCGGCAGCAGAGCCGGAGTGGCCACCGAGGTCATAGTGGCGAACACGCCCGGGCCGGGCAGCGGGGAGGGACGCGGCCCACGCAGGCGGGCCTCCACCCGGTCGCGCTGGGTCAGCCTGCCTTCCTTGCCGGGTTCGGAGAAGGTCAACACCATCGCCCCGAGCGCGGCGGTCATCAGCAGCGCCGAGGTGAGCTCGAAGGGGAACAGATAGTCGGTGTAGAGCGTCCGACCGAGATTGACCACGTTGCCACCGGTGCTGTTGAACTTGGCCAGCCCCACCGAGGTGACCCCGGCGAAGGCCCGGCCCAGCGTTGCCACCAGTAACGCGGCCAAGGCGACCCCGCTCAGCGCGGCCGCGACCCGCTGGCCGCGCAGCACCTCCACCACCGAATCGACGCTTTCCCGGCCCACCAGCATCAGCACGAACAGGAACAACATCATGATCGCGCCGGTGTAGACGATGATCTGCACGAAACCCAGGAACGGCGCCTGCTGGACCATGTACAGCGCGCCCAGGCACAGCATGGTCTGGGCCAGCCACAACGCCGAGTGCACCGCGTTGCGGGCGAGCACCATGGCCAGCCCGCCGCCCAGCGCGAGCGGACCCAGGATCCAGAACGCGACGGTCTCCCCGAGACCGATGGTGTCCGACGGGTTCACCGGTGCTCCTCGCCCACCGAGCCCGGCCGCTCCAGAGTCGGGCCCTGCACGTAGTAGTCCTGCTCGCTCTCGCCCAGCCGCATCGGGTGCGGGGGTTGCTCCATCCCAGCCAGCAGCGGCGCCAGCAGATCCTCCTTGGTGTAGATCAGATCCTGGCGGTTGTCGTCGGCCACCTCGTACTCGTTGGTCATCGTCAACGAGCGGGTCGGGCAGGCCTCGATGCACAGGCCACAGCCGATGCACCGCAGGTAATTGATCTGATAGATCGCGCCGTAACGCTCGCCGGGCGAGTAGCGGGCCTCATCGGTGTTGTCCGCACCCTCGACGTAGATCGCGTCCGCCGGGCAGGCCCAGGCGCACAGCTCGCAACCCACGCATTTCTCCAGCCCGTCCGGGTGCCGGTTGAGCTGGTGGCGGCCGTGATAGCGCGGCGCGGTGATCTTTTTGACTTCCGGGTACTCCTCGGTCACCACCTTGCGGAACATCGTCGAGAAGGTGACCCCGAAACCCTTGACCGGATCAAGCAGTCCCATGGCTGTCCTCCTGCTTGGCACTGGTCGACACAGCGACACTGGCCGACACAACGGCACGTCGGGGCGGGGATGGCGGTACCACCAGGTCCAGCGGGGGCAAGGGGTAGCCCGAGCCAGCATTCGGCGCCTCGTGGACGAGCTCAGCTGGTTGGCCCTGTCCCGAACTCTTCTGCGCCGAACTCTTCTGCGGCAGCAGGAAAGCGATAACCAGCAGCATCACCAGCACGATGCCGCCGCCCACGAGGATCTCGCTCGGCGTGACGGCGGTGCCGCGCAACGCCCGAGCGCTGGAGACCAGCACGATCCACACCAGGCTGGTCGGCACCAGCACCTTCCAGCCCAGCGCCATGAACTGGTCGTAACGCAGCCGGGGCAGGGTGCCGCGCAGCCAGACGAACATGAACAGGAACGCCAGCATCTTGCCAATGAACCACAATGGTCCCCACCAGCCGCTGTCCAGCGGCCCGCCGGCCAGCGGCCAGGGAGCGTGCCAGCCACCGAGGAACAGCGTGGTCGCCATCGCCGAGACGGTCACCATGTTGACGTACTCGGCGAGGAAGAACAGCGCGAACTTCAGCGATGAGTACTCGGTGTGAAAACCACCGACCAGCTCCGACTCCGCCTCGGGCAGGTCGAAGGGCGCGCGGTTGGTCTCCCCCACCATCGCCACGCAGAACACCGCGAAGCTGGGGAACAGCAGGAACACGAACCACCACTGCCGCGACTGGGCCTCCACAATGTCGGCCGTGGACAGCGAGCCCGAGTACAGGATCACCGCGACGATCGACATCCCGAGGGCGATCTCGTAGGAGATCACCTGGGCGGCCGAGCGCAGCGAGCCCAGCAGTGGGTACGGCGAGCCCGACGCCCAGCCGGACAGCACGATGCCGTAAACCCCCAGTGACGAGCAGGCCAGCACCACGAGCACCCCGACCGGCAGGTCAGCGACCTGCAGCACGGTCTGGTGACCGAAGATCGACACCTGGCCGCCGAGCGGGATCACGGCGAACGCCGTGAACGCGGTGACCGTCGAGACCACCGGGGCCAGCACGAACACCCAGCGGTCGGCCAGCACCGGCTGGATGTCCTCCTTGAACGCCAGCTTGAGCCCGTCGGCCAGGGACTGCAACAGCCCGAAAGGCCCGACCCGGTTGGGGCCTGGCCGCTGCTGCATGCGACCGACCACCCGGCGCTCCATCCAGATCATGAACAGGGTCATGACCATCAGGAACGCGAAGATCACGACAACCTTCAGCACGATGAGCCACAGCGGGTTGTCGGCGAGCAGCGCCCCGGTGGGCGTCATGACGTGCCTCCCGGTGTCACGGTGACCCCGCTTACTGTCACTACAGCGCCGTGCCCGGCGGCGAGAGCGCTCCGGACGGTAGCGGGTCCGGAGTTGCCCGGGACCCACACCACGCCGGGGGGCAGGTCGGCGGCCGCGGCGGGCAGCGTCACCGAACCCCGCTGGGTGGACACCGTGACCGGGTCACCGATGCGCACCCCGAGGTCGGCGGCGGTGTCCTCGGACAGCAGCGCGACGGCGGCGCGGGCGGTCCCGGCCAGGTGCGGCTCACCGTCCTGCATCGACCCGTTGTCCAGCAACCGGCGCCAGGTGGCCAGCAAGGCCTCCCCCGCGCCCACCTCCGGGACCGGCGCCGCAGGTACCTGCGGCGACCCAATGTCGGAAGCACGGTAGGTACCGAGCGCGGTGAAGCCGGACCACGTCGCAGCGGGGGTCTGGGTGAACAGGTCGACGTCCATCTCGACGGCGAGGCTGTCCAGCACCCGGCAATCCGGCAGGACCGCCTGAGCACGCCCCGCACCGGAGCTGACCGTGGTGCCGAACTCCCGGCGGCGGCCCTCCCAATTGAGGTAGCTGCCGGCCTTCTCCAATGCGGAGGCGATCGGCAGGACGACATCGGCCGCCCTGGTCGCCACCGAGGGCCGCATCTCCAGGCTCACCACGAAAGCGGCTCGGCTCAGCGCCTGCTCGGCCAGTCGCGGGTCCGGGAGGTCAGCGGGATCCACCCCGCCGATGACCAGCCCGCCCAGTTGCCCGGCCGCCGCGGCGGCCACGATCCCGGCGGTGTCCCGGCCGGGCCGGCTGGGCAGGGTCACTCCCCACGCGCTCTCCACCTCGGCACGGGCCACTGGGTCGGTGACCAGCCGGCCCCCGGGGAGCAGTGTCGGCGCCGCCCCGGCTTCCAGGGCGCCGCGCTCACCGGCTCGGCGCGGGATCCAGGCCAGCCGGGCGCCGGTGTTCGCGGCCAGCCGAGCCACCGCGGAGTACAACCCGGGCACCTCGGCGGCGCGCTCACCGACCAGCAGCACCGCTCCTGATACGCGCAGCGCGTCGCGGATGGAGGCGTCCAACGTGTCCAGGGCGTCGGGCTCACCGCCGGGGGGCACCCGCAGCAGCGTGCCGAAAGTCCGGCGCACCGCGGGGGTGGTGAACTGGCCGAGGTGCCACACCGGCATGCGGCGGTCGCGCGCGGCCCGGCGCAGCCGCAGATACACGATCGGCGACTCTTCCTCAGGCTCGAAGGCCACGCAGAGCACCCCGGGGGCGGCGCTGAGGTCGTCGTAGGTCACCCCACCGGTGTCCGGGGTGCGGCCGAGAACGTGCGCGGCGAGGAAGTCCAGCTCCTCGGCCGAGTGCGGCCGGGCGCGGAAGTCGATGTCGTTGGAGCCCAGCGCGACCCGGGCGAACTTCGCGTAGGCGTAGGCGTCCTCGACGGTCAGCCGGCCGCCGGTGAGCACCCCGATGCCGGAGTCCCGGGCCTCCAACAACCCGGTGGCCGCCGCCCGCAGCGCCTCAGTCCAGGACGCTGGCCTCAGCTCCCCGGAGGGCTCCCGGACCAGCGGCCGGGTGATCCGGTCCGCGGCGCTGGCGTAGGCGAAGGCGAAGCGGCCCTTGTCACAGTTCCACTCCTCGTTGACTTGCGGGTCGAGACCGGCCAGCCGGCGCGTCACGGTGCCTCGGCGCCAGTCGGTGCGCTGCGCGCAGCCACTCGCGCAGTGCTCGCACACCCCCCGGGTGGAGACCAGGTCGAAAGGCCTGGAGCGGAACCGGTACGCGGCGCTGGTCAGCGCGCCGACCGGGCAGATCTGGATGGTGTTGCCGGAGAAGTAGGACTGGAAGGGCTGGTCGGCGGCCACCCCGACCTGCTGCTCGGAACCGCGCTCGAGCATCTCGATGAACGCGTCCCCGGCGATCTGCTCGGAGAAACGGGTGCAGCGCTGGCAGAGCACGCAGCGCTCCCGGTCCAGCAACACCTGGCTGGAGATCGGGATCGGTTTGGCGAAGGTGCGTTTGGTGTCGGTGAACCGGGACTCCGCCCGGCCGCCGGACAGCGCCTGGTTCTGCAGCGGGCACTCACCGCCCTTGTCGCAGATCGGGCAGTCCAGCGGGTGGTTGATCAGCAGCAGTTCCATCACGCCCTGCTGCGCCTTGTCGGCCACCGCCGAGGTGTGCTGGGTCTTCACGATCATGCCCTCGGCCACCGCCAGGGTGCAACTGGCCTGCGGCTTGGGCATCGGGCGCCCGCCCAGCTCCACCTCGACCAGACACTGACGGCAGGCACCGGCCGGGTCGAGCAGGGGGTGGTCGCAGAACCGCGGCACGATGATGCCGAGCCGCTCGCAGGTGCGGATCACCAGCTCGCCCTTGGGCGCGTCGACCTCGCGGCCGTCGATCAACAGCCGGACGTGCCCCTCCGGAACAGCCTTGGAGACCGGGCCGCCGCTGGCCCGCTGCGCTGCCACCGTCATCTGCGCGCCCCCGCCAACGTGACCTGTGGGGCCTGCTCGGTGCCCTGCTGAGTACACAGGTCCATGAACTCCTGTCGGAAATACTTGATGCCGCTCATGATCGGGCTGGCGGCGCCGTCGCCGAGCGCGCAGAACGACCGGCCCAAGATGTTGTCGCAGACGTCCAACAGCGTCTCCACATCGGCTGGGGTGCCCTCGCGGCGCACCATCCGCCGCAGGATCTGGGCTAGCCAGTAGGTGCCCTCCCGGCACGGGGTGCACTTGCCGCAGGACTCGTGCTTGTAGAACTCGGTCCACTTCAGCACCGCCCACGGCACGCTCACGCTCGTGTCGAAGACCATGATCGCGGTGGTGCCCAGCATGGAGCCAGCCGCCGCGGCACCCTCGAAATCCAGCGGGACGTCGAGGTGCTCGGCGGTCAGCAGCGGTGTGGAGGACCCGCCCGGTGTCCAGAACTTCAGCGGACCACCCTTCATCCCGCCGGCCATCTCCAGCAACTCACGCAGCGTGATGCCCAGCGGGGCCTCGTACTGCCCCGGCCGCCGCACATGCCCGGAGATCGAGTAGATCTTCGGGCCGGGTGATTTCGCGGTGCCCATCGCGCGGAACCAGTCCGACCCGCCGTTGACGATGTAGGGCACGCTGCAGATGGTCTCGACGTTGTTCACCACCGTGGGTGCGGCGTAGAGCCCGGAAGTGGCCGGGAACGGCGGCTTGAGCCGGGGCTCCCCACGCCGGCCCTCCAGCGAGTTGAGCAGCGCGGTCTCCTCCCCGCAGATGTAGGCACCAGCACCGGCGT
>JBDTAX010000195.1:0-28144 GCA_039924425.1 Pseudonocardiaceae bacterium | reverse complement strand
ACCGTTCGGCAGGTGCTGGCCGCTGTTCGCTCCGAGGGCGACGCGGCTCTGGTCCGGCTCACCCGCCAGTACGACGGCGCCGAGCTGAGCGAGGACCAGCTTCGGGTCAGCGAAGAAGAGTTCGATCGCGCCGACAAACTGGTCGAAGACAACCTCCGCGCCGCCCTGGTGCAAGCAATACAGAATGTCCGGAATCACCATCAGTTCCAGCTCCCCCCGCCGAGCTGGATGACGGAGATAGCGCCTGGGGTGCTGGCGGGTGAGCGCACGACCCCGATCGCCTCCGTGGGGCTGTACGTCCCGCGCGGGAAAGGGTCTTTCCCTTCCGTCATGATCATGCTGTGCATCCCGGCGGTCATCGCGGGCGTGCCGGAGATCGTGGTCTGCACTCCGCCGGGGGCTGACGGGTCGGTGGATCCCGCGTCCCTCGTCGCGGCCCGCCTGTGCGGTGTGGAGAACATCGTCAAGGTGGGTGGCGCCCAGGCCATCGCCGCCATGGCCTACGGGACCGGCAGCGTCCCCAAGGTCGACAAGATCCTCGGCCCGGGCAACCAGTACGTCACCGCCGCGCGGCGGATGCTGTCCAGTGTGGTCGATCCCGGCCCGCCAGCCGGCCCGAGCGAGTCGGTGATTTTGTGCGATGCCGCCGCGGACGTGGAGATCGCCGCGCGGGAGCTGCTGGTCGAGGCGGAGCATGGAGAGGACTCAGCCGTCCTACTCGTCACGCACTCGAGCACGCTCGCGGCCGGCGTGGTCGATCGCCTCACGGACTTGGTGGACAGGTTGCCGGAGAACCGGGCCCGGAACTGCAAGGCGGTCTTTTCCCATTACGGCGGCATCGTCCTCACCGAGGGACTGCAAGACTCCATTGCGTTTGTCAACGAGTACGCGCCGGAGCATCTGCGGGTACTCGTTGACAACCCGTTCGAGTTGCTGCCGTTGATAACCCACGCGGGCGAGGTGCTCCTGGGCGAAAACACCTCGATCGCTTTCGGCAACTTCTCCATCGGCGTGAACGCGATCCTGCCCACCGGCCGCAACGCGCGAACCTACTCGTGCATGGGCGTAGGCGAGCTGCTCAAGCGATCCTCGTTCGCCTACGTGTCCGCGGCCGGCGTGCGCAGCGTGGGCCCCACGGCGGTGGAGCTCGCCCGGTACGAGGGATTCCCCGCGCATGCGGCGGCTGCCCAGTACATCGTCGAGCGGGTCAGCCCCGGTAAAGCGGAGGCCTCAGACGGGTCCTAGCGCAACTACACCCCGGCGCACCGCGCGCACCGCCTCAGCCGCCGTCGCCCCAACCGGGGAGCCTTCCCCGGCGACCCCGCGGACCTGGTCCAGCACGTCCAGCACCTGCCGGCACCACCGGACGAAATCTCCAGCGGACAATGCGGCGCCGTTGTTGGCGGCGGCCACCAGCACCGCCGACAGCGACTCTCCGCGTGCCCACCGGTACACCGGCCAGGCGAAACCCAGGTCAGGTTCGCGGGTTCGCTCCAGCCGGTGCCGCCGCTCGTCGGCCTCCAGCTCCGCCCACAACCGCACGGTGGCCGCCAGCGCGTCACTCACCGGGCCGGGGGGAACCCGAGGGGCGGTCGCGTCGCCGCGAGCCTCGTAGACCAGCGCGGAGATCACCGCGGCCAGCTCGGCGGGCGTCAGGCCGTCCCAGATGCCGTGCCGCAGGCACTCCGCGGTCAGCAGGTCGGTCTCCGACCACAACCGGGCCAGCACCCGGCCGTGCTCGGTGAGCTGTTCACCATCGAGGTACCCGCGCTCGGCCAGTAGGGCCCGGATCCGGTCGAAGGTGCGGGCCAGGGAATGCGTCGCGGTCGCGACCTGCTGGCGCAGCGTGTCGGTCTCGCGGTCCAGTCGGTCGTAGCGCTCCGCCCACCGGGCATGCGCCTCCCGGTCGTCGCAGCTGTGGCAGGGGTGCGCCCGCAGCGCGCAGCGCAGCACCCCCAGCTCGGCGTCCCGGGCCGCGCCTCCGTGACGAGCCGAGCCGCCGCGGCGGGCCGCACCGCTGTGACGAGCCGAGCCGTCGGGACGCGCCGCGCCGCTGGGACGGGACAGGGCCCGCTCCCGCTCGGAGATCTGTCGGCGCAGCCGGGCGTACTCGGCGAAATCACCCAGGTGGCAGGCCATCGCCTCGAGGTAACCCGCCAGGCCCTCGGTGTTGCGGTCGATCCGCCGCGCCAGGCCGACCACCGAGCGGTCCGCTTGGAACTGGGCGAACGACCGCGCCAGCAGCGCCCGCCCGGCAGCCACCCCGACCCGGTCCACCAGGTTGACGGACATGTTGTAACCGGGCCGAAACGAGCTGCGCAGCGGGTAGGTGCGGGTGCCGGCCAGCCCGGCCACCCGCGCGGGGTCCACCCCCGGTTGCCACAGCACGACCGCATGGCCTTCGACGTCGATGCCGCGCCGCCCGGCCCGCCCGGTGAGCTGGGTGTACTCCCCGGGGGTGAGGTCGAGGTGCGCCTCGCCGTTGAACTTGACCAGCCGCTCCAGCACGACCGTGCGGGCCGGCATGTTGATCCCCAACGCGAGGGTCTCGGTGGCGAACACCGCCCGGACCAGCCCGCGGACGAACAGCTCCTCCACGGTCTCCTTGAACGCGGGCAGCATCCCGGCGTGGTGCGCGGCGACACCCCGCTCCAGCGCGTCGCGCCACTCCCAGAAACCGAGCACCCCGAGGTCGTCCTGGGGCAGGCCGGCGGTGCGGGCGTCCACCACCTGACGGATCCGCGCCGACTCCTCGGGAGTCGTCAGCCGCAGCCCGCCGCGCACGCACTGTTTCACCGCGGCCTCGCAGCCGGCTCGGCTGAAGATGAAAGTGATCGCGGGCAGTAAGGCGTCGCGGTCCAGCCGCGTCACGACGTCTACCCGCGCCGACGGCCGAAACCGGGATCCGCCGCGGTGCGGGCGGTCCCACCCGCTGCGGCGTTCCAGTTCCCGTACGCGCTGAACCAGCCGCGGGTTGACGGTGCGGTCGTCAGCGCTGTTGCCGGCAAAGAGATCATACATCCGCGAACCGACCAGCATGTGCTGCCCCAGGGGCACCGGACGGTGCTCGTCGACGATCACCGCGGTGTCACCGCGGACGTCGACGAGCCACTCGCCGAACTCCTCGGCGTTGCTCACCGTGGCGGACAGGCCGACGAGCCGCACCCGCTCCGGCAGGTTGAGAATCACCTCCTCCCACACCGCGCCGCGGAACCGGTCGGCGAGGTAGTGCACCTCGTCCAGCACGACATGGGCCAGCCCGTCGAGGGTGGACGATCCCGCGTAGAGCATGTTGCGCAGCACCTCGGTGGTCATCACGACCACCGAGGCGCCCCCGTTGATCGAGGTGTCCCCGGTGAGCAGGCCGACGGTGTCCGCGCCGTGCCGGGCCACCAGATCGGCGTACTTCTGGTTGGACAGCGCCTTGATCGGCGTGGTGTAGAAGCATTTGCCGCCGCGGGCGAGTGCTAGGTGCACCGCGAACTCGCCGACCACGGTCTTGCCCGCGCCGGTGGGGGCGCACACCAGCACCCCGTGCCCTTCCTCCAGCGCCTCGCACGCCGCGCGCTGGAACGGGTCGAGCTGAAAGCTCAGACCACCGGCGAACTCGTCGAGACGAGGTTGGGTGATCCGCTGGCGGGCCGCCGGGTGCGTCTCGGCGGGAAGGTTGGCCATTGTCCCAGGCTAAGCGATGACGGTGAGCGCACCGGGTTCGCAGTGCACGCTCACCGGCAAGGTGCCTCTCGGCTCTCCGTCGGCGTAGACGGGCCAGCGCGGGTCACCGTCGATGTGCACGCTCGCCCCCCGCAGGACGGTCACCTCCGGCTCGTGCACATGGGCGCCGGCGCGCAGTGACGGGAACACCCGCAGCAGCCGGCGCCGGCTCACCGCGGCGATGGCGATCACGTCGAGCAGGCCGTCGGTCAGCGTGGCGTCCGGGCAGATCCGCAACCCACCGCCGTAGCTGGATCCGTTGCCGACCGCGACCAGGATCGCCTCCAGTTCCACCTCGGTGCCCCCGGCGCGCACCCGCACCGGCCTGGGGGTCAACGCGGCGAGCTCGGCCAGCACCGCCAGCTCGTACCGGCGTGGCCCGGCGGGCCAGCGCATCGCGTTGGCCCGCGCGCTCACCGCCGCGTCGAAACCGGTGCACAGCACCGTGGTGAAGCAGGCTCCACCAGTGATCCGGCCCAGGTCGATCCGGCGCCGCCGCCCGGAGCCCAGCGCCTCGGCGACGTGCCGGGCGGCGGCCACCGGATCGTTCGGGATGCCCAGCGCGGCCGCCAGGTCGTTGCCGGTCCCGCTGGGCAACACGGCCAGCGCGGTCGCGGTGCCCGCGAGGGCCTGCGCGGCCAGGCATACAGTGCCGTCCCCGCCCAGCACGGCGAGCACGTCGTCGCCCCGCGCCACAGCTTGCTCGGCAAGCCTGCTGGTAGCCGCGGCATCGGCCGCCACCGAGGCGAGCAGTCCAGGCAGCGCGACACGCAGCGTGCTGGCCACGGTGCCGGCCACCCGCGCCGCCGCGCCGCGCCCGGATCGCGGGTTGACGATCAGCGTGGCGCGCACAGCGCGCAAGCATACGGTTCGTCAGAGGTCAACGGTGCCCGATGCGGTGAGTGCGGCGACCACCTGTGGATCCAGTGCGAACAACTCGCGCAGGGCGTCGGCGTAGGCCAGGCCACCACCGGTCTCGGCGAGCTCCTTGACCCGCACCGTGGGGGCGTGCAACAGCTTGTTCACGACGCGGCGCACAGTGCGCGCCAACTCCTCGCGCACGGCGGGGTGCAGTCCGGGCAGCCGCCCATCCAGTCGCCCATCCAGTCGCCTGTCCAGCCGCAGCAGCTCCGCGTCCACCACCTGAGCGGCCCGCGTGCGCAGTGCGGTGACGGTGGGGGTGACCGCCGCGGTGCGCTGGGCCGCCAGGTAGCCACGCACCTCCGCGGAAACCAGACGCTGGGCGGCGTTGATCGCGCTGGACCCGGTCGCGCGCCGCTCCAGCCGGCGGGCCAGGGTGGTCAGATCCAGCAGGGTCACGCCGGGCAGCTCTCCCACCTCGGGCTCGACGTCGCGGGGCAGGCCCAGGTCACACACGACGAGCGGGCCGGAAGTGGGACCGCGAGCGGCGGTGATCTGCTCGACGCCGAGCACCGCCCCGGCCGCGCTGGTGGCGCAGATCACCAGGTCCGCGGTGGCCAGCGCCGCGGCCACGCCATCCAGGCCGACGACCCGGGCGGGCGGGCCCTCAGCCTCGCCCAGCGCGGTCAGCCGCCGCGCGCTGACCGGCGTGCGAGTGGCCAGCACGATCTCAGCCACCCCGGCCCGGCGCAGCGCGGCCGCGGCGAGGCCGCCCATCGAACCGGCCCCGAGCACCAGCGCGCGTCGACCAACCAACCCGGGCCGGCCGGCGCGGGACAGTGCCACCGCCGCGTCATCCAGAGCTTCGGAGATCACCGAAGCGCCGGCCGCGCCGATCGCGGTCTCGGTGCGGATCCGTTTGCCGACCCGCAGGGCTTGCTGCACGACCTCGTGCAGGGTGTGCCCGACGGTGCCCGCCTGCTCAGCGCTCGCGTACGCGGCGCGCAGCTGGCCCAGGATCTGCGGTTCGCCAACGACCATCGAGTCGAGACCGGCGGCCACCGAGAACAGATGCTCGACGGCCGCCGCCGCGTAGCGCACGCAGAGATGGTCGGACAACTGGTCCACCGCGATCGCGGACTGGCGCGCCAGCACGCCGGTGATCTCAGCCAGGCCGCCGTGGAAGGTCTGCACCACCGCGTAGACCTCGACCCGGTTGCAGGTGGACAACAGCAGCGCCTCCGCGACGTGCTCGCCCTCGAGCAGCTCGCCGAGCACCTTGCCGATGTCCGAGGCGGGCACCGCGGCCCGTTCCAGCACCGGAATCGGGGCGCTGCGGTGGGACAACCCAACAACCACCAGACTCATCAGCCCTCCGCTCTCCGCCAGCGTGAACCCCAGATTTCGCCCCGCAACTGGGTAGAAGAGCAACGTCGCGGCAGTGTTGATACAGCTTCCACCTGGTTCGTCAGCGGCGGTCCGCAACCTCGCCCCGCTCGGTGACGTCAAACAACCGCCGGTGACGCGCTGCCACACTCGATCGATCAAGGCGTTCACCGCGCAGAGTCCAGGCCCACTCGATCACCAGACGCCCACAATCACCCAAAAAGGCTAACGAAAACTCTCCGATCGTCACCTTTTTGCCACAACAGACACCGATTGTTGCGTCGAATAGTGACGATTGCGGGATATTTACCCGGGAGGGTACGATCCAATAGGTCTAAAATCTACCCTAGGTGTTACTATCAGCAACAATGGAGTGATCGTGATCGAGGTGCTGCCACGACGACCACGTCGGATGGGTACCGCAGGGCGGGTCAGGCGTGGCCTGGTGCTGCTGAGCGTCCTGATGGTGGCCAGCGTGGTAGCGGCCTGCGCCAGCGGCCCGAGCAACGCACCCTCGGGTGGGTCGCCGGCTCGCGGATCCGGCCCGGTGAGCGTGCTCTACGCCGGGACGCTGGTGGGGATCTTCGAACGGCGGGTCGGCCCGGCGTTCGACAAGGCCACGGGCTACACGTTTCAGGGCGAGGGCAAGGGCTCGATCGCGCTGACCAATCTGATCAAGGCCAAGACCCGCCAGCCCGACGTCTTCGTCAGCGCCGCCGTGTCAGTGAACAAGGCCCTGCAAGGACCCGCCAACGGTGATTACGTGACGTGGTGGGCGCCGTTCGCCCTCACCGAGATGGTGATCGCGTGGAACCCGAAGAGCCATTTCGCGGCGGACTTCCAGGCCGCCAAGGCCGGCACGCGCAGCTTCGAGTCGGTGCTGACCGAACCGGGATTGCGGTTCGGGCGTGCCGACCCCGAGCTCGGGCCCAAGGGCTACCGCACCATATTCATCTTCGACCTCGACGCCACCCGGATCGGAGACCCGACGTTGCCGCGGAAAGTCCTCGGCGGCCCGGGCAACAACTCACTAGTGTTCCCGGAAGAGGAGATGGTGGCCCGGATGCAGGCCGGGGAGCTCGACGCGGGAGCGTTCTACAAAGTCGAGGCCGTCGAAGCCGGGCTGCCTTACCTGAGCCTGCCCAAGGAGATCAATCAGGGCGACGTCGCGCTCGCCGCCCATGACGCCACCGTGAGCTACACCACCAAGAACGGCACCACCTACACCGGCGCGCCGTGCTTCTACACCATCACGATCCCCAGCACGGTGCAAAACCCGGCCGGCGCGCAGGCATTCGTGCGCTTCCTACTGGGCCCCAAGGGGCGGGCGATACTCGCCGCGCAGGGACTCACCGTCACTCCACCGGTGCTGGCCGGTGATCCCGCGGCGGTGCCCCCCGACCTGCGTTCGCTGTTCCCGAACCGCTGAGCGAGCTGATGCGCCCGCGCGGCGGCCAGCCCACCGGCCAGCTCACGGAGCGGCTCACTGGGCGGCTCGCGCGGGTGGGCGGTGGCACACCCTGGCCGCTGCTGCTGGGCTCGGCGCTGATGCTGGGCTACCTCGTAGTGCCGCTGCTGGCGCTGCTGCACGCCCTGCCCGAGGCCGACGGCGCGGCGCTGAGGGACCCCAACACCCGCGATGCGCTGCGAGTCTCGTTGATCTCCGCGACCACCGCTACCGCGCTCGACGTGTTGTTGGGGATCCCGCTGGGCTTCCATCTGGCCCACAGCCAGTCACGGTGGCGACACCTGGTCACCGCCGCCGTGGTCCTGCCGCTGGCCGTGCCACCGATCGTCGACGGATTGGAGCTCGTCTTGTTCCTCGGCCGGGCCACCGCCTTCGGTGGGCTGCTGGAGCGGCTCGGGGTCAACCCAGTGGACACCATTGCCGGCACGATCCTCGCGCAGGCATTCGTCGCCGCTCCGTTCATCGTGATCACGGCGCGCGCCGCGTTCGCCGGGGTGGACCCGCAGCTCAGCGACGCCGCCCGCGCCCTGGGCGCCAATCCCTGGCAGACCTTCTGGCGGGTGCAGCTGCCCACCGCCCGCCGCGGCCTGGCCGCCGGCGTGGTCTTGGGCTTCATGCGCTGCCTCGGGGATTTCGGGGCCACCGCGATCCTGGCCTATCATCCCTACACCCTGCCCACTCTGATCTTCATCAACGTCTCCGGCGAAGGCATCCCCACCGCGATTCCCCCCGCGGTACTGGTCGCCGGGGTGGGCACCCTGGCCGGGGGCGTCATGCTGTTCCTCGACGCCCGCCGCCGCACACCCCGCCCCGACACCGACGAGTCCGCCACGCCCACCGACATTCCCAAGTTAAGCTGGATCCGCCCCGACCCGACGGCAGGTTTGGGCATCGAGATCGAGCTGCATGCTCAGGTCGGCGGTTTCGAGCTGCACCCAGCGATCCGCACCGAGACCAGCACCATCGGCATCCTCGGGCCCTCCGGCTCGGGAAAATCACTGACCATGCGCGCGGTGGCCGGACTGCTCCCCGCCACCGGCACCGTGCGCATCGGCTCGGTCACCCTCACCGACACACTGGCCGGCGTCAGCGTGCCCGCGCAGCACCGCCAGCTGGGCTACGTCGCCCAGAAAGACGCCCTGTTCGAGCATCTCGACGTCACCCGGAACATCACCTTCGGCATCCGACACCTCCCGGCCGCCGAACGCGACCGGCGGCTAGGCGAACTGCTCGCCGCGGTCGGGCTCACCCACCTGCGCCACGCCCGCCCCGCCCGGCTCTCCGGCGGGGAACGCCAACGCGTCGCCCTGGCCCGCGCGCTGGCCCGCGGTCCGCGCGCCCTGCTGCTCGACGAGTCCTTCGCCAACCTGGACACCACCGTCCGCGGCAAGCTTCGCAGCCTGGTCCGGCGCCTCCACGAACGCACCGGCATACCCATCATCATCGTCACCCACGACCGCGACGACGTCCTTGACATCACCGACCACCTCGCGGTGATGTCCCGCAGCACCTTCATCCAGCAAGGCCCCACCCGTGATGTCTTCCGCCATCCCATCACCCGGATCAGCGCCCAACTCGTCGGCGTTCCCAACATCCTCACCGTGCACCAGCTGCACCCGCAAGCCGGCAACGACGTGCTTGCCGACACCGACTGGGGCCCCCTGCTTCTGCCCAGACGCACCAACCCCTACGGCTGCCATGAGCTCGCGGTGCCCGCCACCGCCATCACTGTGAGCATCACCGGGGGCGCTACCGGAACGGCCGCCATCGTCGAAGCCAGCCGACCTGCGCTGCACGGTCACCGTCTGATTGTGCGTCCCAGCTCCGGCCGCAGCGACAACCCAGAGACACTCACGATCCTGCTCACCCGCACCAACGACGAACCGCCAACCCCCGGCGACCGGGTCCACATCCGCATCAACCCGGACCGTTGCCAGCCCCTGCGCTAATACCCGAGAACCTGGCGCAACGTCGTGAATCCGTACCGTTGCGGACACCGAGTGGTGGCCACGTCACGGCCGTCCAAACCCGAACTGGTCAAGTACTCTCGCCCCAACCTCTCCTGACTCCACGACACGACCGCGTCGATGCCGGGAGTGGGTACCCCGGCGATTTCAGCGATGCCACGAATGACGACCAGACCGAAGGGAACGTCCTCGGTGAGGAACCGATGCCCAAAGTCGGGAGCGAACTTCCCCTGGGCGACCGAAAACATGGGATGCTCGATCCCCCGGTAGCCCGAGTTGGTGCGGATCGCAGTCAGCAGGCTGGTCTGGTCTGTGATGACCGGCCCGTAAGAGGCGATCTCCCAATCGTACCCGGGAATAACTTGGGAAAGATCCACCTCAGGATTTTCCGCCATGATCCGCTCCGCCGTGGCGAGCACCTCGCGATTGATCTCGACCAGGAGCGACACCGCTTGCTCGTCGATGGCTTCATAGAACAACGGCGGGGACTCCAGCGCCGCGCCATCCCAGTCTTTCCACCGGCTGTACATCATGGGGGGATGGTTGGAGGCGTTCGGTGAGCGCAGCGTGATGCCGAGCAGGTGCCCGGAGACCACCAGTCGCGGCGGCTCACCCAACAACCGCCGCAGGGTCGACAATGGATCGGCGATCCGGATTTCAGTGGGATCGCCCCGCATCGCTCCAGCGATCACCTCTTTCGTGCCGGATATCCACGCCTTCTTCCCGAACTCGATGATCCGACATATCCAGGGCAGCGAATCGAAGTTGACGACGCCGAAGCGCTCGATCCGCTCCCCCAGTGCCTGGCGCACGTCGAACTCAAATCCACACTGACCGGGCAAACCCACGATGACACAGCCGTCCTGGAGATGCGGAGCCAGCGACGCGAGGTACCGCGCATGCAGGAAGGCCGGCAAGGACAGGATGACGATGTCGCACCGGCGCGCCGCCTGCGTGGGGTCACTGGTCACCGCGAAAGAATTGGCGGCCCGTACCACCCGCCCGCCGTCGCCGTCAGGCGCATCGACTGTCAAGTGATCATGACGCAGAAAAATGTTCCAGTCATGCGCCTTGGTCGCGTCCCGCGTGAACAGCGACAGCTCGACATCAGCGTGCGCGGAGAGGACCGCAGCCAAAACATGCGACGCGGAACTCGTACCACAGAGGACCACATTAATACTGTCAGATGTCTCGGATGCCATTGATACAATCATATCATGATCAACGAAGTGCTCAACCCTGAGCAACGCACTCCCACCGTCGCCATCATCGGGCTGGGTCCCAAAGGTCTCTACGGCCTGGAGAGACTTGTCGCCGAATTTGGCGCTCACCCCTTGGCGGTGGGCCTCCGCGTCGCAGCTTTCAACAGATCCGAATATTTCGGCTCGTCCCCCGTCTATGATCCAGAACAGCCGGACTGCATACTGCTCAACATCAGCGTTGACGAGATCGACCTTTGGGACGTGAACGATCCCGCCGCGGTCGCCGGGAGCGGACCAGATTTCAAATCCTGGTACCAACAAGAATTCGCGCCGCAGACGCCTCTGACGGGTCATGAATACCTGCCCAGGGCGGTTGTCGGGCGTTACCTCCAGCACGGGTTCCGGCGCATCATGTCCCACCTGCCACCGGGTATGGACGTGTCATGCATCGTGGGCGAAGTCACCGACATCGCCCCACACGACACCGGTTACACCCTGACCTACGTCGACGCGAACGGGCTGACAAATGCTTTCCCAGTGGACAAAATTCTGCTGGCGACCGGTCATTCTCGGGTCCAGGCGGGGACGACGGAACGCGGTTACCAACGCTTCGCCGCTCGGCACCCGCAGGCATCGTACATCCCATTCGTCTACCCGGTGATGACAAGGATGAGCGAAGTCCCGGCGGGTGCGCGAGTAACGATGAAGGGCATCGGGCTGACCTTCATCGACGCGGTCCTCGCCCTGACCGAGGGGCGGGGCGGCCGGTTCGAACGAACGCCGGATGGATGCCTTTCCTATCACCCTAGCGGGCACGAGCCTCGGGCAATCATTCCGTTCAGCCGGACCGGCCTGCCGATGACACCCAAGCCCCACGACCTCACGAGCACCCTCCGGCCGTTGACGTTCGTCACTGCCCAGCGGCTGGCCAGCATCCGGCGTCGCTCCCTGGAACGGAAAATTGATTTCGAGAAAGACGTGTGGCCACTGTTCGAACTCGAGATGGAAAAGGAATATTACCGTGTCGTCATAGGGGGCGGCCCCGACTGGTCGGACATCGAAGCGTGCGGCGACGACGACGAGGAGATGCGGCGGGTCATACACTCGTTCCGGCGCTCGCACCCTGAACGGGAGCACTTCGACTACTGGTCCGAGTTGGACCCAGCGGGCGAGCGGGACATCGCGGCCGGTCCGGAATTTCACTCGTTTGTCGAGCGTTACTTGGAGCAAGAAATTGCCCGCGCTCGCCGGGGACTATCCCGTTCCGCTACCAAAGCCGCCGTGTCGATCTGGCGCGAAGCGCGGGCCGCCCTGGGCCCGTTTATCGCATTCGGTGGCCTGACACCCGAGTCCCACCGTCGATTGATGAAGCATTATTACCCTCTGCTCAAACGCGTGGTATTCGGGCCGCCGATCATCAACATCGAAAAACTGCTGGCGCTCCACCGGGCCGGAATACTGGACTTCTCGGCCGCTCGGAGCCCTCGGGTGCTGGCCGATGAGCCCAGCGGTTGCTTCGAGCTGTACCGCAGCTCGACCCCCGGGGACTCGACCCCCGGGACCGCGACCCGAGCAGAGATCTTGGTAGATGCCCGGTACCCGCAGGTGGACGTCCTTCGAGACAAGACGCCTCTCTACCGGAACTTGGGTCGGCGGGAGATGCTGCGGCCGTTCGAGAACCGATCGTCGATCGAACAAGGGTCGGCGTATCAGCCAGGTGCCATCGACATGACCGAAGACACGCGGTTTGTTGTTGACGCACGTGGCGCTGCCAACGACGACATCGCCGTCATCGGGATTCCGACCGAGGGAAACCTGCTCGGGAACCTCTCAGTCACCCGGGATGACTACGCGGGAACGTGGGCGGCGACAGTTCTGCGACAGCTGCACAGCCGTTCAGTTGCCCGTTACAGTCGCCCCTAAGTTGCATCGTCGTAGTGGGGTGTCGCGTCATCCGGCGGCGGCACGGGCTCCACCCGATGATCCAGCGGTGAGGGCTCGTCGGGGTCGAGGTCGTCCCAGCCCTGCTCGGCTCGCGCTCGCGCGAGGGAGCGGTCGTGCGCCCGAGCGATCAGCACCGCGACCTCGAACAGTACGACCAGCGCGAACGCCAAGGCCAGCATGGAGAATGGGTCGTTTCCAGGGGTGGCGACCGCGGCCAACACGAACAGCCCGAACAGGATCCCGCGCTGCCAGCGTTTCAATTTCTCATACGGCAGCACACCGACCCGGTTGAGCATCACCACCAGCAGCGGCAGCTCAAAGGTCAGGCCGAAAACCGCCAGCATGGTCAGCAGGAAACTGATGTAGGACGCACCGGTCAATGCGGTGATGAACTGGCCACCGCCGAGGTTCGCCAAAAAAGACAGCCCGGTGGGCACCACGTAGTAGGCGAGGACGGCACCCGCGCCGAACAGCACGCTGGCCGTGCCGACGAAGGTCAGCGCGAACTTGCGCTCCTTGGCGTAAAGACCCGGCGTGATGAACGCCCACAACTGATATATCCAGATCGGGGCGGTGAACACCGCACCCGCCGCGATGCCCACCTGCATGCGCAGCGTGAACACCTCGAACGGGGCGGTCTGCAGCAGCTGGCACCGTCCCGGGTTCGGGGTCAATCGCAGCGTCGTGGGCAGCGCGCAGTAGGGGCCAGTCAGCAGGTCGCCCAGGCTGGGCAGGCCGAACGGCGACACCCCCCACCAGATGAACCCGAGGATGCCACCAATCGCGATCGCGCTCAACGCGACGAACAACCGGTTGCGCAGCTCGTACAAATGCTCCATGAGGGTCATGGAGCCTTCCGGGTTGGTCTTGCGATTGGCTTTGCGCCGACGGCTCGACCCAGCTTCGGAGCTCATCGTGGGTCTCCTCCCTCGACTGGAACACTCACTGGGCGTGCGGGATTGATGTTACGCGGACAGGCACGCCGATGACGTTAGTCCGGTTCGGGTGCGGGCAGGTGGCTGGACCTGCGCAGCGCCGCGTGGGCCCGCCACGCCACCGCCTCGGCCAGCTCGGCGGGTTCCAGGACCACCACGTCGGTACCCAACCCCAGCACCAGCCGCACCATCCACCCGGTCTCGGCGTAGCGCATCCGCACGGTCGCGGTTCCCCCCGGGCCCTCGATCAGCTCGTCCACCGGGTAGTACTCGGCGACCCAGCGAGCGTCCGGAGCCAGGGTGAGCACCGCGACCCGCTGGTCGGGCGCAGCGCGGAACAGTCCGGCCGAGGAGTCAGTGGGACGGGCGTGCGGTGGTGGCACCGCCGGTTCGTCGAGGGTCACGACGTGCTCGATGCGATCCAGCCGGAACAGCCGCACCTGCGCGGCGACGCGGCACCAGGCCTCCAGGTAACTGCGGCCTTCGACCAGGAGCAGCCGCATCGGGTCCACCGTGCGCTCACTCACCGTGTCCCGGGCGGGCGTGTAGTAGCGGATATGCAGCGCGCGGCGGTGCTCCAGCGCGTCGCGCACCGCGGTGAGCGCGGTCTCTTCCCTCGCCAGGCCGACGACCACACCGTCGGTCCGCCCCGCCGCGGCCTCGATCTTGGCCAGGGCCCGGCGCACCGACCCGGAGTCGACCACCCCGGGCGTCTGCTCCAGTGCCCGCAGCGCCACCACCAGCGCGGTCGCCTCCGCGCCGGACAGCCGCAGTGGGCGGCGCATCCCGGCGTCGAAGGTGACGGTCACGGTGTCTCCCGCGAAGGACAGGTCGATGAGGTCTCCGGGCCCGTATCCAGGCAGCCCGCACATCCACAACAGCTCCAGATCACGGCGCAGCTGCCGGACCGTGATCGAGAAGTCGGCGGCCACTTCCTCGATCAGCACGCCAGGTCGGGCCAGCAGGTAGGGCACCAGAGCCAGCAACCTGGGCAGCCGCTCCGCGACCCCCTCCATCAGCCCACACTCCGTGCGCCCACACCCAGCGAGTCCGCACTCAGGGAGCCCACACTCAGGGAGCCCGCACTCAGGGAGCCAACACTCCGCGCGAGCACCGCCGTCAACCGGGCCCGCACCGCGGCAGCCAGCTCGGCCGGCTCCAGCACCACGGCGTCTGGCCCGAGTCCGGCTATCCACCGGGCCGCAACGTCGTGGCCCGGCAGCTCCACCGCCACGACGTCACCCGCAGCTCCGTCCAGGATCATCGCACCAAGCACCGTCGCGTGCCGACGCAAGCCGTTCGCGCGGCCCTGAGCCAGCCACAGCCGGGCCGGGTGCGTCATCGGCGGCGGTTGCGCGGAACCCGCCACGATGGTCAGGAGATCCGCGCCCGCTGGGCGCCGCACCACCCCCACGGCACCGAGCGCGCGCACCGGACCGGTGATCCGGGAGACCCGGAAGCAGCGGGTCGCCTCGCGGTCGCGGTCGTGTCCCACCACGTACCAGCGGCCCCGCCAGGACACCACCCCCCACGGCTCCAGGGTGCGCGCCGTGGGCTGGCCGGCGGGATGTTTGCGGTGCGGGAACGTCACGACCTGCCCAGCCTGGACCGCCGAAATCAACGGGATCAGAGCCGGTTCGCTGGCGCGCACCCGTGGTTGCACGAGCGCCACCGGCTCGGTGTCCACCTCCACTCCGGCGGCACGCAGTTTGAGCACAGCGCCGTGCGCGGCCCCGGCCAGCTGGGGAGAGTCCCACAACCGGGCGGCCAGCGCGACCGCGGCGGCCTCCTCGGGTTCCAGGTCAATGTCGGGCAGCTCGTAGTCCCGGCGCGCGATGCGGTAACCCTCACCGGCGTCGAACCCCGGGGCCAGGCCGGTTTCCAGCGGGACGCCCAGCTCGCGCAGCTCAGCCTTGTCCCGCTCGAACATCCGGAAGAACGCCTCGTCGGACGGGGCGTCGGCGTAGCCGGGCACGATCCATCGGATCCGGTCAGCGGGCAGGTACTGCTGACTGGACAGCAGGCACAACACCAGATTGACCAGACGCTCGGCGCGCGCAGCGGACACGGTCAGGCAGCCTACCTGTGGACAACCCGTGAGTGGCGATGAGACCTATGACTCGCATTGCCACTCACGGGTGGAGCGGCTCAGAGCGAAGCGATGAGACGCTCCACCCGCTCGTCCACGGCGCGGAACGGATCTTTGCACAGCACGGTGCGCTGGGCCTGGTCGTTGAGCTTGAGGTGCACCCAGTCGACGGTGAAGTCGCGGCCCGCCGCCTGAGCGGCGGCGATGAAGTCGCCACGCAGCTTGGCGCGGGTGGTGGCGGGCGGAGTGTCCTTGGCGGCCTCGATCTCGCCGTCGTCGGTCACCCGTTCGACCAGCGCCTTGCGCTGCAGCAGGTCGAATAGCCCGCGACCGCGGCGGATGTCGTGGTAGGCGAGGTCCAGTTGGGCGATTCGCGGGTTGGACAGGTCCATTTGGTGCTTGGCCCGGTAGCGCTCCAGCAACCGGTGCTTGATCGCCCAGTCGATCTCACGATCGATCAGACTCAGATCCTGCTGCTCCACCGCACCCAGCGTGCGGTCCCACAGCTCCAGCACCCGGTCGGTCAGTGGATCGGAGCCGCGGCGGGCGACATGGTCCACCGCACGCGCGTAGTACTCCCGCTGGATCTCCAGCGCGGAGGCCTCGCGGCCGCCGGCCAGCCGTACCCCGCGCCGGCCGGTGAGGTCGTGGCTGATCTCGCGGATCGCCCGGATCGGGTTGTCCAGGGTGAAGTCGCGAAACGCGACGCCCTCCTCCACCATCTCCAGGACCAGGTTGGCGGTGCCCACCTTGAGCAACGTGGTCACCTCGGACATGTTCGAGTCGCCGACGATCACGTGCAGGCGGCGATACCGCTCGGCGTCGGCGTGCGGCTCGTCCCGGGTGTTGATGATCGGGCGGGACCGGGTGGTCGCCGAGGAGACCCCCTCCCAGATGTGCTCAGCTCGCTGCGACAGGCAGTACACCGCGCCCCGCGGCGTCTGCAACACCTTGCCCGCGCCGCAGACCAGCTGCCGGGTGACCAGGAAGGGCAGCAACACGTCGGCGATCCGAGAGAATTCACCCGCCCGAGCCACCAGGTAGTTCTCGTGGCAGCCGTAGGAGTTGCCCGCGGAGTCGGTGTTGTTCTTGAACAGGAAGATGTCCCCACCGATGCCCTCATCGGCCAGCCGCCGCTCGGCGTCCACCAGGAGATCCTCGAGGATCCGCTCGCCGGCTTTGTCGTGGGTCACCAGCTGGACCAAGTTGTCACACTCGGCGGTGGCGTACTCCGGGTGTGAGCCCACGTCGAGGTAGAGCCGGGACCCGTTGCGCAGGAAGACGTTGGACGAGCGACCCCACGAGACCACCCGGCGGAACAGGTAGCGGGCGACCTCGTCCGGCGACAGCCGGCGCTGGCCTTGGAAGGTGCAGGTGACCCCGAATTCGGTCTCAATGCCGAAGATCCGCCGCTGCATACCTTCAGCCTAGGCCGCTGAGACAGTCTGGAGACCATCCGTACGGGCTCACTTACGTGGCGACCGCGAACTGGCGCGCCCAGAGCCAGTCAGGTGCCGGTGCTGGACCCACCACCGGTGCCGCCCGTGCCGGTGTCAGCTGGACCGGTGTCAGCTGGACCGGTGTCGCCTGAGGGCACCGGTTCAGCGGCGTCCTCGACGGTCGGGGCCTGTGCGCTGGTGAGCAGCGCGGTGAGGGCGGCCCCGGTGATGCGGCGGAAGGCGCGACGTGGCCGGGATCGATCCAAGATCGCGACCTCGAGCTGGCCAACTCCCAGGGTGCGCGTGCCGGGCCCATTGACGCTGGTGGAGACCGAGCTCAGGGCGGCCACCGCGGCGGCGACGGCTTCGGGGGTGTCCATCTCCTGGCGGAAGGACTCCGTGAGTGCCGTGGAGATGACGTCGGCTTGGCCGCCCATCACGACGAAGTTCGGCTCGTCGCCGATCGAGCCGTCGTAGGTCAGGTGGTAGAGCTGATCGGAGTCTGGGTTGGCGCCCACCTCAGCGACGCACAACTCCACTTCGAAGGGCTTCTGCTGCTCAGAGAAGATCGTCCCGAGAGTCTGCGCGTAGGCGTTGGCCAGCGCCCGTCCGGTCACATCGCGCCGGTCGTAGGAGTAGCCGCGCACGTCTGCGTGCCGGATCCCGGCTTGGCGGAGGTTCTCGTACTCGTTGTAGCGGCCGACGGCGGCGAAGCCGATCCGGTCGTAGATCTCCGAGACCTTGTGCAGGGCGGTGGACAGGTTCTCGGCGACGAACAGCACCCCGCGGGAGTAACTGAGCACGATGACACCTCGGCCCCGGGCGATGCCCTTGCGAGCGAGCTCCGAGCGGTCGCGCATGACCTGCTCGACCGAGGCGTAGAACGGCATCGTCACAGCGGAAACTCCTGGGTGGGAAAGGATTCAGTGAGTGTGACAGGAGTATCTCATGTGACAGCCTGTCGGGTGCCAGTTACCCAGCGCACCTACCCAGGGCACCCGAACATGATCTCTGGACCGCTCGGGTGGCCGCTCACTGGCCGCCTTTCTGGACATAGGCTCGGACGAAGTCCTCGGCGTTCTCTTCGAGCACATCGTCGATCTCGTCGAGGATCGCGTCCACGTCCTCGCCAAGCTTCTCCCGACGTTCCTGACCGGCGGGCGCGCCGTCGGGCGTCTCGTCGTCTCCGCCGCCGCCTTGGCGTTGTACCTTTTCCTGGGACATTTCGCCTCCCGGACCGAGTTACCTCTACACCAAACAGTACCCAGCACCACCGACAATCGCCGTCAGGCCAGTCGGGTGATCAGCCCCGGGTCAGCGCGGCCACCAGTTCGGCGGCGGTGCTCGAGGCGTCCAGCAGCGCCCCGACGTGCGCGCGAGTGCCACGCAGTGGTTCCAGGGTCGGGATCCGGACCAGGGATTCGCGACCGAGATCAAAGATCACCGAGTCCCAGGACGCCGCGGCGACCTCCGTGGCGTAGCGCTCCAGACACCGGCCGCGGAAGTAGGCGCGGGTGTCCTCCGGTGGCCGGGTGACGGCCGCGCGCACCTCCTCCTCGGTGACCAACCGCTTCATCGAGCCACGGGCCACCAGGCGGTTGTACAGGCCCTTGTGCATCCGCACGTCGGCGTACTGCAGATCAACCAGTTGCAGCCGCGGCGAGGCCCAGCCCAGACCGTCCCGGGCCCGGTAGCCCTCGAGCAGTTGCAGTTTGGCCGGCCAGTCCAGCCGGTCGGCGCACTCCATCGGGTCCCGCGCGAGCGCGTCGAGCACCTCTCCCCAAGTGCTCAGGACGTGCTCGGCGGTGTCGGCACTGTCGTCCGGGGCGCCCTCCCGGGCGAAGAACCGCGCGACCCGCTCGTGGTAGGCGCGCTGCAGATCCAGGCCGGTGAACTGGCGGCCACCGGACACCTCCACCGTCGCCTTCAGGGACGCGTCGCGACTGATCGTGTGCACCGCCCGCACCGCATCGACCACGCGCAGGTCCTCGAAGCGTTCCCCGGCTTCGATCAGGTCCAACACCAGTGCCGTGGTGCCGACCTTGAGGTAGGTGGAGTACTCGGCGAGGTTGGCGTCACCGATGATGACGTGCAGCCGCCGGTACTTGTCGGCGTCGGCGTGCGGCTCGTCCCGAGTGTTGATGATGCCGCGCTTGAGGGTGGTCTCCAGCCCGACCTCGACCTCGATGTAGTCCGCCCGCTGCGAGAGCTGGAACCCCGAGTGCTCCCCGGCGGGCCCGATGCCCACCCGGCCGGATCCGCAGATCACCTGGCGGGAGACGAAGAACGGGGTCAACCCCGCGATGACCATCGAGAACGGCGTGGAGCGTGCCATCAAGTAGTTCTCGTGGGTGCCGTAGGAGGCGCCCTTGCCATCGACGTTGTTCTTGTACAGTTGGAAGGCGGGCTGGTCAGGCACGGTGCGGGCCCGCAACGCGGCTTCTTCCATGATCCGCTCACCGGCCTTGTCCCAGATCACCGCGTCGCGCGGGTTGGTGACCTCAGGACTGGAGAACTCCGGGTGCGCGTGGTCGACGTAGAGCCGGGCGCCGTTGGTGAGGATGACGTTCGCCGCGCCGAGATCGTCCAGTTCCGGATCGGGCTGCGCGATTCCGGGAACACCCAGGTCAAAGCCGCGGGCGTCCCGCAGCGGGGACTCCACCTCGTAGTCCCACCGGGCTCGCTTGGCTCGCGGCACTTCGGCCGCCGCGGCGTAGGCCAGCACGACCTGGGTCGAGGTCAGGACCGGGTTGGCGGTGCTGTCCCCGGGCACTGAGATGCCGTACTCCACCTCGGTCCCCATGATCCGGCGCATACCCGCAGACTACGTGCCCCGGGTGAAGATGGCCCGGGCCGTGTTAAAACTTGCTGGCTTGTCATGAGGAGGGATGGGCGGGTGATGACGACCAGGACGGCGTTCGCGGCGGGCAGTGTGATCGAGGTTCGGGACGAGGAGTGGATCGTCTCCCCCTGCGAGCGCGCTGGCGAGGGCTGGAAGGTTCGCTGCGTCGGCAGCTCATCGCGTCCTTATTCCGCACGCCGCCGGGAGATGGCACGGTCACGGGAAATGATTGCCATGCCGGCGGCGGCGACCTTGGGGATCCACTCGGTGTCGAGGGCGGCTGTGTGCTGGATCGGGCAGGGCGTCAACGTCCACCGTGCGGTGTGCCGCATCCCGTCGTCTCCGGGGAAGGTGACGTCGGGGCGGGCTCGGATGAGCACGTGGGCCAACCCGAGGGTGTCGGCGTCGACATACCAGCGAGCGACACCGAGCCTAGTCACGCGATCTTTAGTGGCTGGAGCTTGTCTTCATGGCGGAGTGCCGCGAGAACGTCGTGGACGTCCAGCCCGAACATCTCCGCAATGTCCCGGGTGTCCTCGCCGACCTCGTACTGCTCACGCAGGATCTCCGTGCGCACGCCGCCGACCGTGGAGGCGCCCGAGGCGACACCGGGTTCCAGTCGCACCGGTGAGTCGGGTCCGTCGGGCATCAAAGCGAGTGCGATGTCGGCCGTGGCGTCGCCGCCACGATCCACCCGTTCGAGGAATGTGACGGCTCGCCAGTGCAGCTCCAGTTGACCGGAGGCAAGCTCGTAGATCACCCGCAGCTCACCCGTCAGTCCTGCCTCGGTCTGCGCCTCGAGCAGCAGTCGGCGCCCGTCGGTGAAGGGTCGCCGATGCGCGAGCGGGTAACGAAGGCCGAAGTTTTCCCGGCATTCCGCGATGAACGGACGCAATCGTTGCAGCGACACGCCCTTCGATCGGTAAGCGCGTAGATAGTCGGCCTCGACCATCTCGCCCCACGTCACGTCCCACCCCGGTGACGGTTCGGGTCGCAGCACCGGCGGATAGAACCGCTCCCTGACGCGGTGGCCGTCGAGCCAATACTTGAGCGTCGACGTGGGAATACCGAGTTGGCGGGCTGCCTCACCCAAGGCCATGACGGGCACCTCGAGATAGGCCACGTCAGCACCCATCGCCACGACTCCCTTCACGCCACGACTACCTTCACGAGAGTGGCACCCAAACGGGGAGTGTGCCAGAGTATGCCGTTCGCTGGCGACATGACCCGACTACGGTGAGTGGCGATCGCCGGGAAGGGGACCGCCGTGCTGCCGTCGCTCCGGGTCGACCTCAATCACCGCGCCGTGCTGTTCGCCGTGGGCGAGCAGCACGAACCGATGTGGCTGCTTGCCGCCATCAAGCCCGCATGACGACGCCCACGCCCAGACGCTAGAGGTCAACCCAGCCAACGGCGCGCTAGAGGTGCTGCCCTTCCAGGTGGCGGAGCTGGTCAAGCTGGGCATCACCCTGGCGTCGCCAGCCCGGGCGACGATCCCGTCGAGGCGGTTGGGCGGCCGACGAGCCGCATGCAGTTCGTCTACATCGACAACGACGAGGAGCTCCGCCGCATGATGGAGGGCGGGGGGAAGGCGGCGGCGGTGAAGATCGTCTCGACGCACCGGGCCAAGGGCACCGAGCTCTCCCGCGTCGTCGTCATCGGTGCTGGTGCGGGCGTGGTACCGCTGGACTGGGTGTTCGCCAACCAGCCGGAGTCCGAGCACCCGGCGGTGCGAGCGCTTGCTGTTCTCCGTGGCGTGCAGCCGTGCCCGCGACGAGCTGATCGTCACGTGGTCGGGTGCACCGAGCCCGTTCTTGCCTCTGCTAGCCGAGCCGCAGCCTCGGAATGAGGTGGAAACTCTCGATGTTCATCCGAAAGCTGGCCAGTCTGGAGGAGGATTCTCATGACCGCACTCACGCCACCGGCGATCCCCCGGTACGTCGCCGGCACCTGGGACATCGACGCCAAGCACTCCACCGTCGCGTTCTCCGGCCACCTGGTCACCGGCGCGGACCTCCTCGACTCGTCGGGGACCGTGGAGATCGACGTGAACAGTGTCGACACCGGCAACGCTCAGCGCGACGAGCACGTCCGATCAGCTGACTTCCTGCACGCGGCGGATTTCCCCACCATGACCTATCGCTCTCGCCCGATTTCGGCCCGGACCCCTGATGCTGACCAGCGACTTACGACAGCGGTCAACTTGTGACAGCGGTCAGCGGGCGGTGAGGCGCCACAGGGAGGTCACCTCCGCGGCGCGAGCCGCGTGCAACGGATCGGTGCGATCGAAGACCCGCGGATGCCTCGGTGTGATGTCCGCGCGCCCGGCAACGTCCAATCCGGACTCCTCGAAGGTGCGCAACAGTTCGCCGCGCGATCGCAACCCGAGGTGCTCCGCGAGGTCGGAGAGCACCAGCCAACCCTCCCCACCCGGCTCCAGGTGGTCGGTCAACCCGCTGAGGAACGCGCGCAGCATCCGGCTCTCAGGGTCGTAAATCGCGTGCTCAAGCGGCGAGCTGGGCCACGCCGGAACCCACGGTGGGTTGCACATCACCAGGCGAGCACGACCCGCGGGGAAGAGGTCGGCCTGGACAACGTCCACCCGGTCGTCCAGCCCCAGCCGAGTGATGTTCTCGCGGGCACACGCCAACGCGTTGCCGTCCTGTTCCGTGGCGACGATGCGCTCGACACCCCGGCGGGCCAGTACCGCGGCCAGCACTCCGGTGCCAGTGCCGATGTCGCAGGCCGACTTCAGCGAGGGCAACGGCGCCTGCGCCACGAGTTCCACATACTCGCCTCGTACCGGCGAGAACACGCCGTAGTGCGGATGGATGCGATCACCCAGCTCTGGGATCGCGACGCCCTTCTTGCGCCACTCGTGCGCGCTGATGATGCCGAGCAGCTGCCGCAGCGAGACCAGAAACGGCTGGTCGGCTGGGCAATGGGCCTGCGCGCAGGCTTGCCGGACGTCAGGAGCCCGCCGCAGGGGGATGACGAGACCCGGCTCGACCGGCACCAGCAGCATTCCCAGCGTGCACGCTCGCCGTGCCTGGATCCGGCGGTGCAGGTGAAAGGCCTCGGCCGCGGTGGCGGCGGTCGCGCGCCGCCCGCGGTCGCAGCGGCGCGCCATGGCCGTCAGCAGCTGGCGTGCGTTCTGGAAATCACCACGCCACACCATCGCGACGCCGTCACGGGCGAGGCGGTACGCGCCGTCCGCTGTGATGCGGTCGTCGACGACCACCACGCGCTCGGGTCGTGGGGCACCGCTGTCCGAATGCCACCGCGCGACCCGGACCTCGCCGCCCTCGGTCCACTCGACGGCCTCACCCAGGCTTCCCATCAGGTCCGCACCTTATCTGACCGCGCGTGCTGGTGGTCGCGTGGCTGTGCGCAACAACGTGGGATCCGAGGCCACCGATCGAACAGCTCACCCTCGCCACACCGGCCAGCCAGCAAGCAGGAGACCTATTGGACGTGCGCATGCGTTGATGCACAGCGACCTAATAAATACGCTTCCGAAATCACGGCCCCGCTTGAGTCTACCGAAAACGTTCGCGGGACCTTGCATCTCCGCGAAACTCCCCGAAGCCAGGACTTGCGGGAGCGTACTAGGATCTGCGGTAGCGCTGCCCTGAACAGCCGCGACCCACAGCCACCCCGAAGGAGGATTGCGCGAGCTGTGGATACCTGGCAGTCTCGATGATTGACCGAAGTGGCCTAGCGACACCAGAAGGGCTACGCTGTGGACGATCTGAATTTCGTGTGGCTTGAGATCACCGGTAAATGCTCGTTGTTGTGCCAGCATTGCTACGCTGACTCCGGGCCAGGCGGAACCCATGGCACAATGGACGTCGCGGACTGGTGCCGCGTGATCGAGGAGACCGCGCAGATGGGCGGTCGGATGGTTCAGTTCATCGGCGGCGAGCCGACATTGCACCCCGCGTTGCCGGATTTGATCGCCTACGCCCTGGCCCGCAGAGTACAAGTCGAAGTGTTCAGCAACCTCGCACACGTGACACCAGCCCTCTGGAAAGTGTTCGTCCAACGAGGAGTCCGGCTCGCCACTAGCTACTATTCAGATACGACTTGGGAACACGAGTCAATCACGCGCGGGCGCGGAAGCCACGCTCGAACGCGTGCCAATATCGCCGAGGCCGTGCACCGATCAATTCCCTTGCGCGTAGGGCTGATCGAGGTACAGGATGGTCAACGGGTCGGGCAGGCTCGCAGAGAATTGGTGTCGCTAGGCGTGACAGATATCGGGATCGACCGGCTACGGCAAGTCGGGCGCGGAGTGCGCCATCAGCCGCCGGATGTGTCGCAGCTCTGCGGCGGATGTGCCCGCAGCAAGGTGGCCATAGCCAGTAATGGCGATGTGTGGCCGTGCGTCTTCGCTCGCTGGATGCATATAGTAAATGTAAACAAGTCGACCATGGCGGAAATTTTGGCGAGTCCAAAAATGGTAGGGCATGCAACAAATTGAAGCACATGACAGTCGCGCGGAAAGATGGAGAAAAATGCGAGCCCGAGAGTAAAGTGCAATCCTGCGGAGAATGGCTGCGAGCCCAATTGCCCGCCCGGGTATCATTCCAATCCCAAGAGATTCTGGCCCTATTACTATCAGGATGATAAATGACACCCGCGAATGAAGCGCACCGTGAAGAAATGTGGTGCAGGCTTCGACTGGCCGCTGGATATTTCTCGTTGACACTAGCGGGAGAGCCGACCTTCGGCTGGCGGGATCGGACTATTGGAAGCCGCGCGAACGGATCGAATGGCGGGTGCTGGCTTCGCGTGTCATGGGCGCACGCTCAGTGGGCAGAAGGAAACTATTGGACTGGAAACGAGGACGGTGCAGCCATCGTCGGCGTCCCCAAGCCCGCGGTGGTGGACCTGTACGAATGGGCCGAGGAGAATGGTGATCGCAATCGCGCCGAGGTGCTGACGTTAGTCACGGATAAGGCGTGCTCCGAGACTCAAGAGCTCCGAGAGGAGCTTGACCTGCCAGGGCAATGGTGGCCCAATCTACGGGCCGCGCTAGAAACTCTGTCTACACACAAGACTGAACGCACGATCACCACTCAGAAAAAGATCACAGGGCGCCTGCTCTCGTTCTTCGGAAGCACGGTTGACCCGATTGTCACCACATGGACAACCGCGCATGGCGATGCGAACTGGACAAACCTCACCGCGCCGAGCGTGAACATCCTTGACTGGGAATCCTTCGGTACAGCACCCGCCGGGTACGACGCCGCCACCCTCTATTGTCTGTCGCTACTCACACCTGACACGGCCAGGAAAGTGCATGAGACTTTTTCTGACATGTTGGACAGTCCTGACGGCATTCGCTCCCAACTCCACGTGATCGGGCGTTACTTGAAGCGAGTGGAGTACGGTGATTTTGGCGATCTCGCCGACTCTCTGCACCAGCACGCGCGGAGGCTAGTGGACAAGCAATCAAGGTAGCGGTCAGGCGATCGCTGGGGCGTGGTGCGCCTCGTCGTCGGCGTGGTCATTCTGCGGCGACGTCGCGAGTCGCTGCCCGATGCTCCGGTCGGACTCAGGTGGACCCGCATGCGGGCGCGGCGTCCGTGCCCGTCCCAGCAGCGCACCGTCCACAGGTCGGGATCATGCTGCCAGCCCGACCGGGCCAGCAGGCGCAGTAGCGGCATGGTGCGCTGGTGAGCAGCCATGGCTCAGATCGCCTCCAACCCACGAGGAGCATGGAAGGCAGTGGGGCCCGAAGGCCTTCAGGTCATCCCCGGTCCCACCACCGTCGAGGGGGAGGCGCGGCTGCGCTGTCCACGATCCAAGACCTGACTCGCCGCGCCTGATGAGGCGTGCATCACTTGGTCTGCTCGTCGATCACCCGGTTGGTTAGCTCGATGCTTGCCAGATACAACCAGAAAATCCAGTCGAGGTAAAACTCGTCGTAGTCGCGCTTCTGCTTGGCGTCCTGGTGGCGTATGTGAAAGTTGTTGGCTATATCGAACAACGCGCCGCGGTCGCTCTTGGCCAGTGCGTATTTCAGCACGTTCGGGCGACGCTCTTCCAGCACGAGAGCCAACGCAGCCACCGCAGACCGCTTGTGGTTACGGTCGGCTCCGCGCTGGCGAAACAGTGCGAGGGCGTGGCGGACCTGATCGGCGGGTTCGCCGTCGTCACGAGCCACCACCGCCTGGACCAGCTCCACGCGAGCATCGTCAGTGACGGTGACGAGACGACCGATGTCTTCACCGTCCTCGGCAAGCCGGAGTCCGAGGTCGCTGCGTGCAAGGATCTTGTTCACGCGCCAGCGGTAGGCCACGCGCCCCGGCTCGATCTCGAAGTCCCTATGGTGCCACCCGCACCCGCTGAAGTCGTGGTGCGTGTCAGCGGACGCGCGACAAGATCATGCAGCAGCTCAACAACGTCGAAGAACAGGTCCATATCGTCAACGAGACGGCGCTGCTCCAACGGCCAGAGGCCCTCGACCCCCAGCTCTCGCGCGATCACCGTGCCGGGCACGTCGCCACGTTGATCGTCAACGCAGTCCTTACCGAAGCGCTTCTCGAAGTAGCCGGCATCGTCAAGCTCATCCGCTAGGGCAATGAACTCGCGCACTACAGCTGCGTTGTCCAGCGCAACAACCAGTGAGCTGCCAACCTTACGTTCACTCCAGTACGGACGGCGATGGGACGTGTCCTCCCGCAGTTGATCGGCTTTGCCCATCAAATCCTTCAGGAACCGTTGCTTGCCTGTCATCGACGAGCGTGGCGCTGAGGTTCCCACAGATCGTCACAACCTCCACCCTCGGCGATCTCGCGGAACTCGCTCAGGGGCCCACCCGTGTAGCCGCGAACGAACGCGTGGTCGAGCAGCAGCTCGCAGCGGTCATTCCAGTCTTTCAGCTCGCGCTGGTTGAGCAGCTTCGCTGCTTCTGCTGTGAATAAGCTACGGAGCATCACGAGCTGGTAGTCGGGCTCAGCGAGTCGGGCGCTCACCTCCCCATCATCCCGCACAGCTCCGACAACCCCTACGCGGTGCGGCTGTAGTATTGAGGAGCAGTGCGGGCAGATTGAGGTGCTCTCCGATGCAGCTTTAATGCTGGGCGCACCATCGCGGTCTGTCTTGATCAGGTTCGTTGGATGCCCTGGTTGTGACGATAATCCGTAGGCCACCATGAGTGGTGGAGCTGACGGGATTCGAACCCGTGACCCCCGCACTGCCAGTGCGGTGCGCTACCAACTGCGCTACAGCCCCGAAGGGATCACCCCGGCCTGGCGGGCCGCGGCGCGTGGGCCACGGTACACGAGGCCGGGGTGATCCCCGAACAGGACCCCCGACGTCAGTGTGGAATGCCGCTGAGCGCCTGGTCCAACCAGCTTGGGTTGCTGATATCGATCAGCTTACCGTTCACCAGGACACTCGGGGTGCCGAACTCGTGATCGGATCGCAGCCCGCTGATGTACTTGCTGGCCGCGTCGGTGTCGGCGGCGATGCGCTGCTGCGCACCGACCTGCACGCAGCGAGCGAAACCACCGCCAGCGCCCAGGGAACGGCCGAGCTGCTGGAGCTGGGCGCTGGTCCACCCCGCGCCGCCTTCGGTCGGCTGGCTGTCGTACAGGCTGTCGTGGAAGCGGGGGAAAATGCCGGCCTGGGCAGCGCAGAGCGTGGCCCCGGCGGCAAGCGTGGAGTACCCAGGCGGGACGGAACGCGAGTCAAGAATGGCGACCGGATGGTAGACCACCTTCGCCTTGCCGTCCGCGGCGGCTTGCGCGAGTCGCGGATGGTAGAGCTTTTCGAACTCCCCGCAGATCGGGCACATGAAGTCTTCGTAGATGTCGATGGTCACCGGCGCCTGCGGGCTTCCCGTCACGATGGTGTCGCCCTGGCTGGCCACCCGGTACTCCAACCCGGCGGTGGCGGGGGGGATCGCCGCGCCGAGCGGACCGGTCTTGTTGTGATGCTGCACGAAAAGCCCGATCCCGACGACCAGGATGAGTGCCACCACGATGGCGACCCCGGCGATCACTTCTCGGCTGCCGCCACGGCTGCCGCGAGCCGCCGTCACCGCCTGCGCGGCCTGCCGCTTACGCTTGTCCTCGGTCCGTTCGGCGCCGCCCACGACGCGTCCTCCCTGTCCCTGGGGCCGGATTCCCGGCCGCTTTCACTGCGTCGCTGCGTTCACTGGCTTCGCTGCGTTCACTGCGTCGGAGTCCGGGCTGGGCCCCGACGCGCGCTTGGATCCGCGCGCAGCCAGCCGTCAACGCTCAACGCCGTTCGGGGCCGCACCAGCAGCCACAGCGCCAGCAACA
>JBDTAX010000194.1:0-15149 GCA_039924425.1 Pseudonocardiaceae bacterium | reverse complement strand
CCAGAACGCCGAGGAGGCGATCCGCCTCTACCTTGACGACCTGCGCGATTCGGGCGAGCCCGTCCCCGAGGAGAAGGTCGTCCCCCAAGCGATCACCGTCACCGTCGCCGCGTAGAGACCGCGACTGACGACGGGCCACTGGTCTCATAGATGCTGACTTATGCACGGGCCGGGCGCTCCAGCGCTGCTCCAGAGGAGTGACAGTTCTGGGCTTGCGCCCAGAAACCTGTATCCTTCCCCAGTCCGTTACTCTGAGGAGATCGCTGGTGACGCAGGATGACCGCGCGGCGTCGTAGGAAATCGGGCTCTGGGCCAGCTGCCGCTGCCGTGATCGCCTGGGTCAGCGGCGAGCGGTCGAACGGTGGCGCACCGGCATCCGTGATCGAATCTGGGTCGGGTGGGCGGGTTCCCAGCGGCCGTGCGATCTTCGTCGGCCGGGCTTGTGGCTTGGCGGCGGGGACCCTGCTGGCCTGCGGGTCTGTGCTGGCCAGTGCCGCGAACGTCGGCGACGGCTCACTCGCGGGACAGCGTGCACCCTTGCGTACCTTCACCCCCACTTCCCCGATTGCCGCTGGTACTTCCGAGGCGCAGCACGAGAACGTGCCCACGTCCGCCGCTCCGAACCTGGTCCGGACCCAAGTGGTCGCTAACATGAGTCCGGCCCCGCAGGTGGGGTCCGCGCAGGTGCGCCGCAATATTCCAGCGTCCGTGGGCTTGCCCTCCTCACCGGCTGAACCCGCTGGACCCAGTGCGAGCGCAGCTGTCGCGCGCCAATCAGAAGGTTCAGCCCCACCGTCGACGGGTTACGGCCCGATCGCACCGGTGCGCCCGGTGCTGGATCCGGCCGAGCAGAGGATAAGTCGGATCACTCCAGTGGGTGGGGTGCTGGCGCCCACCCAGCCTCGTCCGCAGCGGGCGGGAAGTTCACCTCAGCAGCGGCTGAGCCTGTATCCGGCGATGTCGATGCTCACCTCAGTGCTACCGGCAGGCTGATCCAGCACGGCGAGCGGGCCGCATCCCTCGACAGCCCTGGCGAGCTCACGGATAGTACGGGCTAGGATCGACAACCGAATCGCCACCGCTGTATCGCCAAGGAGATCGCGTGGTCGCGTCGTTCTCACCTGCCCAGCCCGCCCTGCGGGTGACGGTATGATAGCCGAGGCGCAGGATGGGGTCGGCGCGCCGGACGCGTTGCAGCGGTTGTGGACGCCACACCGGATGGCCTACATCAAGGGAGAGGGCAAGTCCGGACCCGAGCCCGGTGTGGGTCGGTGCCCGTTCTGCCGAATCATCACCATGGACGATGCTGAGGGCCTGGTCATCGCCCGTGGCGAAACCGTCTACGCGGTGCTCAACCTCTATCCTTACAACCCCGGTCACCTGATGGTGGTGCCCTACCGACATGTCGCCGACTACCCGGACCTGACTACCCAGGAGACCACCGAACTGGCCACCTTCACCCAGCAAGCCATGCTCGCCAGTCGTCGCGCGGCCGCCCCGCACGGCTTCAACATCGGGATCAACCAGGGCTCTGTCGCTGGTGCTGGCATCGCCGCGCACCTGCACCAGCACGTGGTGCCCCGGTGGGGCGGGGACGCGAACTTCATGCCGGTCGTCGGTGGCACCAAGGTGCTGCCGCAGCTGCTGTCCGAGACTCACACGCTGCTGGTGGACGCGTGGAAAAAGCTGTCTTGAACGTTCTCCGATAGCCGCCCGCGCGCGATGCTCAACATCCTTGCCCGCGCGTCCATCTGCCGGCTCGTGGATCCGGTGGGTGGATGGCTGTTCCGCGCCGGTGTCACTCCCGATGTGATCACGGTGATCGGCGCGGTGGGGACGGTGGCGTCGGCGTTGTGGTTTTTCCCGCGTGGCCAGCTGGTGGCCGGGAGCGTTGCGGTGACGGTGTTCGTGCTGCTGGACATGCTGGACGGGGCGGTGGCCAGGGCCCGAGGTTCCGGCACCGCGTGGGGGATCGTGCTCGATGCCACGTGTGATCGGGTCGCTGATGGTGCGTTGTTCGCGGGGTTGACCTGGTGGTGTTTTGTGGTGGTGGGGGATCGGTTGTTAGCGGTGGCGGCGTTGGTGTGCTTGGTGAGCGCTCAGGTCGTCTCGTATGTCAAGGCGCGGGCGGCGGCCAGTGGGCTGTGTGCTGACGGGGGGATGGCGGAGCGTGCCGAGCGGTACATCATCACGCTGGTGGGGGCTTTTTTGGCGGGTCTGGGGGTGCCTTTCGCGTTGGATGTCGCGTTGTGGTTGCTGGCCGGGTTGCAAGTGGTGACCGTGACCCAACGGATGCTCGCCGTGCGGCGTGGCGCCGCGGATCTCGCGGCGGGATGAGTAGGCTCGCGGATCTCGGGTACGCGGCCGGATGGCGGCTGCTCCGTTTCGCGCCCGAAGAATTGGCCACTCGGGCGTGTCACCTCGGCGCCGATCTGGCCGCGCGTCGGGACGGCCTTGGTGCGCGCCAGCTGCGCCGGAACCTGGCCCGGGTGGTGCCCGACGCCACCCCGGCCGAGCTTGACGCGCTGGTCCGTGGCGGGCTGCGTTCCTACGCCCGGTACTGGCGGGAGGTCTTCATGCTGCCGTGGGCCGACCACGCCGCGCTGGTGCGTCGACTGGACGGCGCGATGGAGGGGGTCGAGCACCTGAACGACGCGCTGGCCGCCGGCCGCGGGGTGGTGGTGGCACTGCCGCACAGTGGCAACTGGGACATGGCCGGGCTGTGGTTCGTCGGGCATCACGGCGCGTTCAGCACCGTTGTCGAACGCCTGGCGCCCGAAGTTCTCTACCAGCGGTTCGTCGCCTATCGCGGCTCGTTGGGTTTCGACATCGTCCCCCTGACCGGGGCCGGAAACCCCATCCCGCGACTGCTCCGCCGGCTGCGCGGCGGCGGCGTAGTGTGCCTGCTCGCCGACCGCGATCTCACCGGTGCCGGGACGGCGGTGGAGTTCTTCGGCGGTGTCGCGCGGATGCCGCTGGGGCCCGCTCGGCTGGCCGCGGCGACCGGCGCCACGTTGCTGGTGGTCGGCTGCTGGTTCACCCCGAGCGGTTGGGGCATTCGTTTTCACCCGCCGGTGCCGGTGCCGGACCGGTCGGCGGTCACGGCGGCGACTCAGGCGATGGCGGACCGCTTCGCCAGCGACATCGCCGCGCACCCGGGGGACTGGCACATGCTGCAGCCGTTGTGGATTGAGGATCTGCCCGCCACCGCGCCGCGTGCGGCGGGATAGTGGGGTCTTTGTTGCGGATCGGGATGGTCTGCCCGTATTCCTTCGCCGCACCTGGCGGGGTGCAGGCGCACGTGCTGGGTTTGGCCAGGGGTCTGCGCGAGCGCGGCCACCACGTGGAGGTGCTCGCCCCGGCCCCACATCCGGCTCAGACGGACAAAATGACTAATCCGTTGCCGGAGTTCGTCACCCCGGCGGGTCGGGCTGTGGGGGTGCCCTACAACGGATCGATCGCCCCGCTGGCGTTCGGCCCGGTCGCGGTCAACCGGGCCCGGCACTGGCTGCGCGACCATGACTTCGACGTGCTGCACCTGCACGAACCCTCCGCGCCGAGCCTGTCGTTGATCGTCCTGGCACTTGCTGACCGGCCCGTGGTGGCGACCTTCCACTGCGCCACCACGCGGTCCTGGGCGCTGGCGGCGGCGCATGGCCTGCTGCAACCCACCATGGAGAAGATCACCGCCCGGATCGCGGTCTCCCCGCTGGCCCGCCGGGTGCAGGTGGAATACCTCGGTGGGGACGCGGTGGAGATTCCCAACGGGCTCGACGTGTCCCGCTTCGCCAGGGCGCGATCACTGCCCGGGTACCCGAGAGCCGGCGGCACGGTCGGCTTCGTGGGCCGCTTCGATGAGCCCCGCAAAGGCATGCCGGTGCTGCTGGCGGCCTTGCGCACGGTGGCCCGCACCCGGCCGGACCTGCGCCTGCTGGTGGTCGGCCGCGGCGACGCCGCGGCGCTGCGGCGCGCCGCCGGGCCGGCGCTGGCATCCCGGATCCAGGTGCTGGGCGCGCTCGATGACGAGGGTAAAGCCGCGATGCTGGCCAGCGTGGACGTGCTGTGCGTCCCCGCGACCGGAGGGGAGAGCTTCGGCATCGTGCTCAGCGAGGCGATGGCCGCCGGCACCCCCGTGGTGGCCAGTGACCTCGCTGCCTTCCGTCTGGTGCTCGACGGTGGGCGGGCGGGCGTGCTGGTCCGCGCCGGATCACCGGCCGCGCTGGCCGCCGCGCTCGATGAACTACTTGACGATCCCGAAAGGCGCGGCGCCCTGGCCGCCGCCGGCCGGCGGCGAGCGGCGATGTGGGACTGGCCCGTGGTGGCCCGGCGGGTGCTGCAAGTCTATGAGACAGCGGTGGCCGCCGACCCGCGCCGGGTTCGGACTGGCTAGGGTCACGCGGTGCGCGTTGCCCGAGTGGCGGTGGCCGCCGGGCTGCTGGTGCTCGGCGCGGGTGCGGTGCGCGCGGCCACCCGGTTGGACCGGTTGCATGTGCGGACCGAGGCGGCCTGGGCCGCGCTGGACGCCGCGCTGTGTCGCCGAGCGCGTGCGGTCAGCGAAGCACAGGGCCGGGCCGGGTTGGATTTGGCCCTTCGGGCCGGGCCGGATCTGGCCCTTCGGGCCGGGACAGCGGTCCGTGAAGAGGTCGAGAACGAGCTGGGCCGGGTGCTCGCGGTATTGGACCGCCGCGGGCTCGAGCCTGACTGCGCGGGCCGGCTCGCCGACGCGGAGCAGCGGGTGATGATCGCCCGACGGGTGTACAACGACGCGGTGCGCGACACCCTGGCGTTGCGCTCGCGCCCCATGGTGCGCTGGCTGCGGCTGGCCGGTACCGCCGCGCCGCCGCGCTATTTCGAGATCGCCGAACCCGCGCTGTCCAGTGCTGAATTCGAGCTGGATGAATTCGAACTGGATGGCGCCGGGGCGTAGCGGGCGAAACGCCGGGTGAACACGGCGGTCCCCGAGGTCAGCCCGCGCAGGTCGATGGCGTAGCGGAGTAGCTCGGCCGCTGGCACCTCGGCGCGGACCAACATCCGGCCGGCCTGGTCGGTCTCGGTGCCCAGCACCCGGGCGCGTCGGCTGGACAGGTCGCCCAGCACGGTGCCCAGGTGCTCTTCGGGCATCCGCACCTCGACGTCGTCCAGCGGCTCCAGCGTGACGATGGTGCCCTTCGCTGCGGCGTCCTTGAGCGCCAGTGACCCCGCGGTCTGGAAGGCCGCGTCGGAGGAGTCCACGCTGTGCGCCTTGCCGTCGACGAGTGTGACCCGGATGTCCACCAGTGGGAAGCCATTGCCGAGACCGCGGTGCATCTGCGTCCGGACGCCCTTCTCCACACTCGGAATGAACTGGTGCGGTACAGCTCCGCCGACCACCCTGTCCACGAACTCGAACCCGGTTCCCTGGGGCAGCGGCTCCACCTCGATGCCGCACACCGCGTACTGGCCGTGCCCGCCGGACTGCTTGACGTGCCGCCCGTGTCCCTTGACGGGTCCCTGGGAAGAGTCCGCGAACGTCTCCCGCAGTGCCACCACGACCGGCTCCACGTCCACCTCCGCGCCCGCGGCCCGCAGCCGGGACAACACGACGTCGGCGTGCGCCTCGCCCGTGCACCACAGCACCATCTGGTGAGTCTCGGCGTTGCGCTCCAGCCGCAGGGTCGGATCCGCCGCCACCAACCGGCCGAGCCCGCGAGCCAGCGCGTCGTCATCGCTGCGGCTGCGGCCCACCACCGCCACCGGAAGCAACGGCTCCGGCATCGTCCACGGCGCCACCAGCAGGGGGTCATGGGGCGCGGACAGGGTGTCACCGGTCTCTGCGGAGACCACTTTGGTCACCGCGCACAGGTCACCGGCCACACAGTGCGGCACCTCACTCAGCGCGGCGCCGAGCGGGGTGTAGACGTGCGCCACCCGCTCGTCGACGTCGTGGTCGGTGTGCCCACGCTCGGCCAGGCCGCGCCCGGCGACATGCACGGGACGATCCGGGTGCAATGTCCCGGAGAACACCCGCACCAGTGACACCCGGCCCTGGTAGGGGTCGATGGTGGTGCGCACCACCGCCGCCACCAGCGGCGCGGCGGGGTCGACGTCCACCGCGGGGCACGCCGAGCCGTCGGGACGGGTCACCGGGGGAGGAGCGTGCTTGCTCGGGGCCGGGAAGGCACCGGTGAGTACCTCGAGGAGCTCGGCTAGGCCCAGCCCGGTGCCGGCGCACGCCGGGATCACCGGGTGGAACGAGCCGCGGCTGACCGCGGTCTTCAGGGCCTCGATCAGCATGCCGACGTCGAGATCCGCACCGTCGAGGTAGCGGTCCATCAGGGACTCGTCCTCGCTCTCGGCGATGATCCCCTCGATGAGCTCGTTGCGGGCCAGGGTGAGCTCATCGGGGTCCACGGCGCGGTCCCGCTCGCCGGGCGTACCTTCGCGTGGCGGGTACCCGCCACGGTAGTCGAACAGCCGCCGCGACAGCAGCCCCACCAGCCCGGTCACCACGCCGGTCCCGTCGCGCACCGGCAGGTACAGCGGCAGCACCCCGGTGCCGAAGGCGCCCCGGCAGGCGGCGATCACCCCGTCCAGGTCGTGCCGTGGGTGGTCCAGCCGGCTCGCCACCACCACCCGGGGCATCCCGACCTCCGCGCACTCCCGCCACAGCGCGACGGTCGCGGGGTCGACGCTTTCCCCGGAGGAGACGACGAACAGCGCCGCGTCGGCCGCCCGCAGCCCGGCTCGCAGCTCGCCCACGAAATCGGCATAGCCGGGGGTGTCCACCAGATTGATTTTGATGTCGGCGTGGCGGAGCGGCGCGATGGCCAGCGTCACCGACCGTTGCTGGCGCACCGCGGCGGGATCGTGGTCGCACACCGTGGTGCCGTCCGCGATCGTGCCCGCGCGGCTGATCGCGCCAGTGGCCACCAGCAGCGCTTCGGCCAATGTCGTCTTCCCCGCCCCGGACGGCCCGACCAGGGCCACATTGCGGATCCGGGACGGGTCCAGCGCCGCCGCGGCCGAATCAACACGTTCTGCGTTGCCTCTGGTGCGCATGGTTTCCCACCCTCAGCTGTGCGGCATCATGTGTTCGATCTCACACTGATGCGGGTGTCCAGGCAATCCCCTAAGTGGTCTTCACCTGCAACGTTCTTCGGGACCCCGACGTAGGATCGAGTACTGGCGTCTAGTCGAAGCCGCCGCTGTGAGGAGCGAATCCGCTGTGCCCGCCGAGAACAGCAACGTTGAGCGCCACGTCGGCACCACGCTGGTCAAGCGGGGGATGGCTGAGATGCTGAAGGGCGGTGTGATCATGGACGTGGTCACGCCGGAGCAGGCCCGGATCGCCGAGGACGCGGGCGCGGTGGCCGTCATGGCACTGGAGCGCGTCCCCGCCGACATCCGCGCGCAGGGTGGCGTGGCACGGATGAGCGATCCGGACATGATCTCCAGGATCATGGGGGCGGTGTCCATTCCGGTGATGGCCAAGGCCCGCATCGGCCATTTCGTCGAGGCGCGGGTGCTGCAGGCGATCGGCGTGGACTATGTCGACGAGTCCGAGGTGCTGACCCCGGCCGATGAGGCCCACCACATCGACAAGCTCTCTTTCACCGTGCCGTTCGTGTGCGGCGCCACCAATCTCGGGGAGGCGCTGCGCCGGATCTCCGAAGGTGCCGCCATGATCCGCTCCAAGGGTGAGGCTGGGACCGGCAACGTCGTCGAGGCGACCCGGCACATTCGCTCGATCCGCGCCGGCATCCGAGCCCTGGCCGCGATGGCCCCCGAAGAGCTGCCCGCGGCGGCGAAGGAGCTGGCCGCCCCGCTGGAGTTGGTCCGCGAGGTCGCCGCGGCGGGCTCGCTGCCGGTGGTGCTGTTCACCGCGGGGGGCATCGCCACCCCCGCCGACGCGGCGATGATGATGCAGCTCGGCGCCGAGGGGCTGTTCGTCGGCTCGGGCATCTTCAAGTCGGGCGACCCCGCCAAGCGAGCGGAGGCGATCGTCAAGGCGACCACCTTCCACGACGACCCGGAGCTGGTGGCGAAGGTGTCCCGGGGGCTGGGCGAGGCGATGGTGGGGATCAATCTCGGCGAGCTGCCCGACGCGGCGCGGCTGGCCCAGCGCGGCTGGTGAGCACCGGAGTAGGCACGACCGACGCGCAGGCGCTGCTGCTGTCCGCGACCGCTGGCGTGCGGCTGCGTACTCCGGGGCCCGAAAGCGGGGCCGCGCGGAGTTCCCGGATCAGCCGCGGCACCGTGCTGGTGCACGCCGATCTGCACAACCACACGGTTCTCTCCGACGGCGACGGCGATCCGGAGGCGGCCTTTCCCGCGATGCGCGACGCCGGCCTGGATGTCGCCGCGCTCACCGACCACGCGGTCCGCGGCGCCGCGCTGGAGGGCACCGGCGTGGGCGGCACACCGTGGATCGGGTTGGACCGGGCCGGCTGGCGGCGCACCGGAGCGCTCGCCGCGGCCCATGACCGGCCCGGTGAGTTCACCGCGATTCGCGGTTTCGAGTGGTCGCATCCGCGCCTGGGGCACGTCAACGCGTGGTTCACCGATGACTTCACCGACGTCGCGACCCACGGGGCGATGAGTGAGCTGTACGCCTGGTTGACTACGGTCGGCCGGCGAAACGGGGGTCTCGTCGCCGGGCTTGCCGGCTTCAATCACCCGGGCCGGGAGGACGGCCGGTTCGCCGGCTTCCACTACGAGGCCGCAGCCGCTGAGCAGCTGGTCAGCCTGGAGATGTTCAACCGTACTGACGACTACCTGTTCCAGGGTGTTGCGGCGGGTGCCACCTCGCCGCTGGTGGCCTGCCTGAATGCCGGCTGGCGTCCGGGGCTGCTGGGAGTCAGCGACGAGCACAGCGCCCACTGGGGCATGCAGCCCGGAACGGGACGCGCCGGGCTGTGGGTGACCGAGCACAGCCGGTCCGGAGTCGCCGAGGCGTTGCGAGCCCGACGGTTCTTCGCTACCCGGGTGCCCGGGTTGCGGGTGGACGCCACCGCCGGTGGGGCGCGGATGGGTTCGGTGCTGCGCCATCACCAGGGACCCGTGGAGTTCGTCCTCGACGTCGACGCCGCGCCGTCCTGGATCGGCCGCGCGCTGCAGGTGCAGGTGCTGCGCCCAGCCACCCCGGTGCCCGCGGTGGCCGACGTGGTCGAGGTGCGCTGCGGTGATGTTGCCCGCTTCACCGTGCCGATGAGCATCGACGACGGCCCCTGGACGGTCCTGCGCCTAGCCGATCCAGACACCCCCAACGACCCCCAAGCCCCACTCAACCACCTCGCGAGCAACCACGCGATCGCCTACACTAGCCCCTGGTTCCTGCAACCCTGACGGGATTCTGCTACAGGTCGTAGTCGCCGTCTTTGACACCAGCGATGAACACGGCCCACTCGGTGTGGTCGAAGATGGCGGTCCCCGCGTCCGGGCGTCGGTTGTTGCGCACGTGCACCGCGTCTTCGGTGAACTTGGTCTGCACGCAGTTGACGTTGTTCGCTGATCGTCGCGGCAGGAACCACTCGCTGACGATGCGGGGCATGAGGCTACCTCTCCTCCAGCTTCCTGAGGATGGCCTGAATGAAGTCGCTGCTTTCCTCGTGACCCAGGGCCTTGGCCCGCAGCAGATCCATTGTATGCGCGGCGTCGGACACTTCATCTTCTCGGTCCTGGAAAGCGCAGGTGCCGTAGGCGTCGAAGAGCAGCATTCGCGGTGCGGGCGGCGGGAAGTCGTAGAGCGTCACGGTCAGACCCATGAGGGCGTGCGCGCCTGAGCCGAGCGGCAGCACCTGGATCACCACGTTCTGGTCCAGCGTGGCCATGGTGATCAAGTGCTCCAACTGCTCGCGCATCACCGCCACGCCGCCGACACCGGAGCGCAGCGCGGCCTCGCCAAGAACGCACCACAACCGCAGCGGCGGTCGGTGGGTGCGGCCCAGGACAGCGCTGCGTCCCAGCCGCAGTTTCAGGAGGCGCTCGACAACCTGTGGCTCGTGCAGCTTGCTCCAGCGCAGCAGGGCCTGGGCGTAGCCCTCGGTCTGGAGCATGCCGTGGATGATCTCGCCGGAGTAGAAGATGGCCGAGGTAGCTTGTCGTTCCAGGTCGAGGAAGCGGCGGTGGCTGCCGGGAATAGTGGCCCAGTCATCGCCCCTGGGGCGGCGGGTCTGGGATGTGCGGGCGAAGTCGATGAGGTCGTCGCGCTCGTCGCCGGTGATGCTGTAGTGGTCCAGTAGCGCTGCCAGCTCGACGGGTTTCGCGCCGGACCGGCCGGTTTCCAGGTCGCCGATCTTCGAGGTGGTGCAGCCGAGCACATCGGCGGCCTGTTCCCGGGTCAGGTCGGCTTCCTCGCGCATCCGGCGCAGTGTCGCCGCGACCTGCACCCGCTCGGTGTTCATCTGGCGTTGGCCCATCGTGATGCCCCCGTACGTTAGTCCTGTACGTAATTTGCTGTTCCTCTGTACGGAAAGTATGTAGTGTCGTGATGATACTCGACAATGGGCACGGGGACGACCTTCGTGTGCGTGCAGGTGCATCACAAGCTCTTTAAAGACCTATGTATTATACGAGTCATGAGGAAGACCCACGCTCTGATCCAGGTGGCTATGGCCCTCCTGGGTGACCCCACCGGGCGGTACTGGGGCTATGAGCTGTCCAAGCAATCCGGCGTCCGCTCCGGCGTGCTCTACCCGATGCTGACCCGGATGCTCGATGAGGGCTTCCTAGCTGACGGCTGGGAAGCCCCGACCGCCATCCGCGACAAGCGCCCGTCCCGGCGGTACTACGAGCTCACCGACAAGGGCCGGCTAGCGCTTGGCGCTGTTCTTCAAGAGGCTCGCGCCGATGCGCGGTTCACCATCCTGAACTGGCGGTTCGCCTGATGAGCGAGCTGCTGAACGCCGCCGCGTCTTGGCGGAGTCTGGTGCTGGTCCTTGTCGTGTTCGGGTTCGCCCCGGGATTCTGCCTGCGTCTGATCGTTCTCGCCTACCCGCGCAGGGACCCCCGCCGCAAAGAGCTGATCGCGGAGCTGGACGCCGTGCCCCGCATCGAGCGACCTCTCTGGGTTGCTGAGCAGCTCGAGGTCGCTCTGTTCGAGGGCTTCGGTCATCGCATATCCGCCGCCATCCGCTGGTTTGCTAGTCGGAGCTGGGCGCAAGGGCGGTACGTTCGGGGGCGTTGGGTCTCGCTGCCAAACGGCCGACGGGTGTTCATCTCGTCGCACCTGTGCGGGCCTACCGGGTGATGCGGGCCGAGTAAACGGTTTAAAGCAGCGGTCCCGTCAGAGCCCATGCCCGCTTACCTGTACTCACTCAGGGCGGTTCGGCTCCGAATGGCGGTTTCACCTGCCCGGTTGACCGCGATTTGCTTCGAAATACGCCCGCCCGCGACAGGCGGACGGGCGCACTTCACACCTCAGGGCGGCGCGCAGCGCCTACGGAGTTGGCTCCGAATGGCGGCCTACCCTGGGTCTTGTGACCGAGAACGGCCCGATTGTGGGGGTGCTCGCGCTGCAGGGTGATGTGCGGGAGCACCGGCGCGCGCTGGCTGGCTGTGGGATGCGCAGCGCGCTGGTGCGCCGGCCCGAGGAACTCGCCGCAGTGGATGCGCTGATCCTGCCTGGCGGGGAGTCCACCACGATGAGCCGGTTGCTGGTCGCCTTCGACCTGCTGGAACCGCTGCGAGCCCGGCTGGCCGAGGGGATGCCGGCCTACGGCTCCTGCGCGGGGCTGATCCTGCTGGGCCGGGAGGTGCTCGATGGCCGTCCTGAACAGCGGCAACTCGCGGCCTTGGACGTCGTGGTGCGCCGGAACGCGTTCGGTCGGCAGGTGGACTCCTTCGAGGCCGATCTGGACTTTGCCGGGGTGCCCGGCGCCCCGGTGCGGGCGGTGTTCATCCGCTCACCCTGGGTGGAGCGAGCCGGTTCCGGCGTCGAAGTGCTGGCCAGGGTGCCCGACGTGCCGGCTGCCGGCGGCGCCGCCGGTATGATCGTGGCGGTTCGGCAGCGCTGCGTGCTGGCCACCGCGTTCCATCCGGAGCTGACCGGCGACTGGCGGGTGCACCAGCTCTTCGGCGAGATGGTCCGCCAGTGCAGTGGGGCCACGGTGTAGGGGAGACGCGGTGCAGTGGAGACGCGGTGTAGTGGAGCCTGAGTGAACGCACTCGGGTGCGAGCGGCAAGCGAGAAAGAGCAGGTATGAGCGGCCATTCAAAATGGGCGACCACCAAGCACAAGAAGGCTGTGGTCGACGCCAAGCGCGGCAAGCTCTTCGCGAAATTGATCAAGAATGTCGAGGTGGCGGCGCGCACCGGTGGCGGTGACCCGGACGGCAACCCGACGCTGTACGACGCGATCCAGAAGGCCCGCAGAACCTCGGTGCCGACCGACAACATCGAGCGAGCCGTCAAGCGTGGCTCTGGTGCTGATGCCGGCGGCGTCGACTACCAGACGATCATGTACGAGGGGTACGGGCCCGGCGGGGTGGCCTTGCTCATCGAGTGCCTCACCGACAATCGCAACCGAGCGGCCTCCGAGGTGCGCACCGCGATGACCCGCAACGGCGCCGCGATGGCCGACCCCGGGTCGGTATCGTTCCTGTTCAGCCGCAAGGGCGTAGTGATCGTGCCCCATCAGAAGGGCATCTCGGAGGACGACGTGCTGGCCGCCGTGCTTGACGCTGGCGCTGAAGAGGTCAACGACCTGGGCGAGTCCTTCGAGGTGGTCTCCGAGCCGACCGACCTCATCGCCGTGCGCACCGCGTTGCAGCACGCCGGCATCGACTACGACTCCGCCGACGCGAGCTTCCTGCCCTCGGCGAGCACCCCGCTGGACGCCGACACCGCCCGCAAAGTCCTCAAACTGATCGACGCCCTAGAGGACTGCGACGACGTCCAGAACGTCTACGCCAACTTCGACCTCCCCGACGACGTACTTGCGTTGTTGAGCTAGCTCCCGACATGGAGACATATCGGGCGCTGGGAGGCTGAAAAACCCCGATATGTCTCCATGTCGGGCCGTAGGCTCAGTGGTGGGTGATCTGGCCGTGGTCGAGTTCGATGTGCCGGTTTGTCTGCACCGCTTGGAGCATGCGGCGGTCGTGGGTGACCAGTAGCAAGGTGCCGGGGTAGGTCTCGAGCGCCGATTCGAGCTGTTCGATGGCGGGCAGGTCGAGGTGGTTGGTCGGCTCGTCGAGGACCAGCAGGTTCACTCCGCGTGCCTGCAGCAGGGCCAGCGCGGCCCGGGTGCGCTCGCCGGGGGACAGGGTCGCCGCGCGCCGAGGGACCTGCCCGGCGCGCAGCCCGAACTTCGCCAGGAGGCTACGTGCGTCCGCTGGCACCAAGCCGGACGCGGCACCGAACGCGTCGAGCAGCGACGCCTCGCCGAGGAACAGCCCTCGGGCCTGGTCGATCTCGCCGACGACCACGCTGGGGCCCAGCGTGGCGCTGCCCTCAGCCAGCGGCAATCGACCGAGCAGCGCGCCCAGCAGGGTCGACTTCCCGACCCTATTCATGTGACACACTTGACCAATGAGCCAACTACGACTGCCGACCATGGAGTTGTCCGTCGGGCTGCTGGCGCGTCTTCGGCCTCTGGCTGGGGCGAGTGGGACGCCCGGGGTGATGTATGCGCGGATCTCCGAGGACCGGGAGGGCGCCGGGTTGGGTGTGGAGCGTCAACTTGTTGATCAATGCTCGCTGTTCACCCAGCTCGGTCTGCGCCTGGCCGGAGTGTATGCCGATAATGATCTGTCCGCTTTTACGGGCAAGCCTCGCCCGGACTACCTGGCGATGCTCGCCGATCTTGACGCGGGCCGGGCCCGGGTGGTCACGGCGTGGCATACCGACCGGCTGCATCGCACCCCTAGGGAGCTGGAGACTTATATTGATCTCGCTGAACGGCGTGGGGTGGTGACGCACTCGGTGAAGGCCGGTCCGCTGGATCTGGCGACTCCGTCTGGTCGTGCGGTGGCGCGGACGTTATGCGCGTGGGCGCGGTTCGAGAGTGAGCACAAGGGCGAGCGTGTGCGCGCCGCGCGCCGCCAGGCCGTCGAGCAGGGCCGCTGGCAGGGCGGGTGTCGACCGTTCGGGTTCGAGGCCGATGGCACCACGATTCGGCCTGCGGAGGCCGCAGCCATCGCCCAGGCCAGTGAGGCGATCGTGTCCGGGGCAAGCCTGCGCAGCGTCGTGCGCGATTTCAACGAGGCGGGCCATCGCACCGCGTGGGACCGGCAGTGGACCCCTATGGCGGTGCGGGACATGCTGCGTCGACCCCGCAACGCCGGGCTCACCAGCTACGGTGCGGAGACCTTCCCCGCCGTGTGGCCCGCGATCGTCCCGGAGACCACCTGGCGGGTGGTGGTGTCCATCCTCAGCAACCCCGAGCGGCGCACCAGCCCCGGTAATTGGGTCAAGTGGTTGGGCAGCGGGCTGTACCTCTGCGGAGTCTGCGGCGAACCTGATCTGCGCGTGTCCACTGCGGGGAGTGGGAAACGCAACCCCGCCTACCGATGCAAGGCCCGGGACATCACCCGCCCAAGTGCGCACGTCACCCGCGCCGCGCACCAGTTGGACGACTATGTCGAGCGGCTCGTCGTGGCCCGCTTGCAACGCCCCGACGCCGCCGACGTGTTCACCACATCGACCTGCCCCGATCTGGATACCACCGCACTGCACACCGAGGCCGCCGCCATCGGCCAACGCCTCACCGACCTGTCCGCGGCCTTCGCCGACGGTGCTATCACCGTTTCCCAACTCCGCACCGGTACCGACAAACTCCGCGCCCGCCTGACCGACATCGAAGACACCCTCACCGATGCCGCCACCGTCAACCCGCTGATCGGACTCGCCGGCCACCCCCACGTGGCGGACCTGTGGTACGGCACCACATCCGACCGCACCACCGGACTCGACCTCGGCCGCCGCCGCGCCGTGCTCACCAAACTCCTCACCGTCACCGTGCTGCCCACCAGCCGGGGCAGACGCCCAGACGGGAGCTACTTCGACCCCACCGGAATCCACATCGAATGGAAAACCAGCTAATGGCGCACCACGCCGTCACGGTCCACAGCGCCAGTGTCCACCCAGCTGGAACGGCCCCGCCTGGTCGGGCGGGGCCGTTGGTCCTCGATCAGTCGAACTCGCCGGCACGGACACCGGCGGTGAACAAGG
>JBDTAX010000193.1:0-17892 GCA_039924425.1 Pseudonocardiaceae bacterium | reverse complement strand
CCAGAACGCCGAGGAGGCGATCCGCCTCTACCTTGACGACCTGCGCGATTCGGGCGAGCCCGTCCCCGAGGAGAAGGTCGTCCCCCAAGCGATCACCGTCACCGTCGCCGCGTAGAGACCGCGACTGCCGACGGGGTGGTGGTCCGGCTGGGGACAGCGTGGCGTGCTGGTGCGACGGATGACGTTGGCTACGGTCTGTGGTCGTGACGCAGATGGTCGACGTGGGTTTCCTGTGGTGCCCGATCCCGGTGCCGGAGGGGGTGCCGGTGATTCAGGTGTACGGCTGGCTGGTGGATGACGCGGGCCGGGTGTTAGTACAGGACACCGGAGATCAGTTCAATCTGCCGGGTGGTTCACCGGAGCCGATTGACGTTGATCTGGCGGCTACGGTCGTCCGGGAGGCCATGGAGGAATCTCAGGTTACGGTCACCGACGTGGTCTATCTCGGGTACGAGCAGGTGCTGCGGTTGGGCCGCCCGCAGGCGTTGGTGCGAATGGTCGGCAGGATCGACGAGTTTCATCCGCGCCAGCCGGATACTGATGGCGGCCGGCTGTTTCGGCGGTTGATGACTCCGTTTGCTGATGCCCCAGGTCTGCTGGGGTGGGGGTCGTCCGGTGTGGCGCAGGCGCGCGAGGCAGCGCGAATCGCGCAGGGCTGCTGGGGTGTGCCAGCGGAGTCGCCCACCCTGGCCACTTCCTACGTGGACTGACTACCGCCAAGTTGTCGATCAAGCCATGGAGCAACCCGCTCCAGAAATAAGCGTGGCGGCATGCGCACCGGCGGGAAGCCGGGCGTGGCCATAGGCGTCCCACCGGCTGCGCGGTTGCCTTGCTGGGCGGTGGACGGTCGGAGCGGCCACGGGGACCGAAGGCACCTGACCCGGACGACGTACACCACCGACGGCCGATCCGTCGAGGTCAGCCAGGCGACACTGACCGCGGACCGACACTAGCTGACCTACCGATTTCCAGCACGAGCTGACGAGAAGAAAGCACGGTCATGACCACCCCAGACTTCGCCCACGCGGTGTGGCGAAAGAGCACCCACAGCGGGGACAACGGCGGCCAGTGCGTGGAACTGGCGTTCCTGGGTACGGCCGTGGGGCTCCGCGACTCCAAGGACAAGGCCAACGGCCCCATCCTCACTGTCACCCCCGGCGAGTGGGCCGCGTTCCTCGCCGAGGCGAGAGACGGAGAGTTCAGCCAGCTGTAGATGACTGCAGGGCGACTACCGATGCTGATCAGAATCCTGCGCATCAAGGGTTTCCAGGCACACACGAACCTGAGCTGCTTCCGGGGCACCCAGATCATCGAAGATGCTCAGGGCCTCAAGCCAGGACTTACGCGCTTCAGACTGCTGGCCCATGCCCCGTAGAGCCTCGCCTAGGTGACGGAGAGTGCGGGCGGCTTCGTATCGGTTGTTAAGTTCACGAAAGATTGCCAGGGCCTGCTGGAAGTGATCGGCAGCCTTGTAGAATCGACGGAGATCGAGATAGATCAGCCCGAGGGTATGTAGAGTGAGTGCTCCGTTCAGCGTGTTGTTGATCTCCCGATGTATCACTAGACCGTCTCGAGCATAGGTGATAGCCTGCTCGAAGTGCTGCTGGACCCGGGCCAGCTCAGCAAGTTTGACCAGTGCGTTGGCCTCGTTTCGTCGGTGATTGACGTCGCGGTAGTGGATCAGGGACTGCTGATAGTTGTTGGCGGCTTCCTCGAAACGTCCGAAATGCGAGTGTATTGTCCCGAATGCACACAGTGAATTACCTTCGCACCACCGGTCACCCGTCTCCCGTGCGACGTTCAGCTGTCGCAGAGTAAGGGGAAGAGCCTCCTCGAACCGCCCAAGCCATAAATACGTCTCACTAAGGTGACTGAGTGCCCATTTTTCACCCAGCTGGTCGTGGATGTGTACGGCGGCGGCGAGACCGAGTTGGTGAACGGTGATCCGATCAGCCCAGTGGTAGCGCCACTCCATGAATGCGTCCATGGCGTTCGGAAGTTGCCACGCGATGGTGTACTGGCCAGTGTCGGTGGCGAGCTTGATGGCGGCCATGAGGTTGGCGTGTTCTGTGTCGAACCACTGTAATGCCTGGTCGCGGTGGGTGAAGGTCAGCGGCTGGCAGGTCACCGTCAGCGGGTCAAGCGGGATCTCCGGGTGTTGTGGATACAGGGCGTAGAGCGCGGCGTGGGCCGTGTGCAGGTACCACACAAGGACCCGGTGTGTTGCGCTGGCAGATTCGTCGTCGAGTGTGGCGAGTTCGGTGGCGTAGGCGCGGAGCAGGTCATGGAACTGGTAGCGATCGCGCTGAGTCTCGGTCAGCAGATGCGCGCTGGTCAGCGTCGTCAACTGGCGTTGTACTGAGGCCGCCGTGCTCCCGGTGAGCGCGGCGGCGGACGCCACTCCGATATCGGGGCCGGGGTGGCGGCCCAGCAGCCGGAACACCCGGGCGGCTTCGGGCGCAAGCGCGTGGTAGGACCAGGAGAACACCGTCCGCACTCCGGTGGCCTCGTCGTCCTCCGCGGTGAGCACATCCAACCGGTCGTGCTCCACGGCGAGTTCCTCGGCGAGCTCGGCCAGCTTCAGCCGCGTGCGGGCGGCTGCTCGTTCGGCGGTGATCCGCAACGCCAACGGCAGATAGCCGCAGTGCCGGGCCATCTCGGCCGCCACCTCCGGTTCGGCATCGACCCGGTCGGCCCCGATGGCGTGGCGCAGCAGTGTGACCGCGTCGTTCGGAGGCAGCACGTCGAGTGTGAGACGGTGCGCCCCGTCGCGGGCGACCAGCCCGGACAGCCGGCTGCGACTGGTCACGACCACCGCGCAGGTCGGTGAGCCGGGCAGCAGGGGCCGCACCTGCTCGGGGGTGGCGGCGTTGTCCAGCACCACCACCATCCGCCGCCCGGCCAGCAGTGACCGGTACAGACCAGCCTGGGCGTCCAGGTCATGGGGGATCTTCTCCGCCGGCACGTCCAACGCCCGCAGGAATCCGTCCAGCGCCTGTTCCGGGGTGACCGGCGGGCCGGGGTCATACCCCCGCAGGTTCACATACAGCTCCCCGTCCGGGACGCGCTCCCGTACCCGGTGCGCCCAGTGCACCGCCAGCGAGGTCTTGCCCATCCCCCCGGTGCCCGCGATAGCGGAGATCACCACAGCGGCGGGCTCGCCACCATCCAACAGGGCATCAAGCCTGCCCAGCTCAGCGTCCCGACCCGTGAAGAACGCGACGTCGGCCGGCAACTGCCGCGGCGCCGGCAGAGAAGACGCCCTCGGCTGGTGAACGTGCACACCACCCTGGATCTCCCGCGCCTGCACGACGTTGTCCGCGCTGCCGGACAACGCGTTGCGCGTTCCGCCCTCCGGCGGCTCTTCCCGCCCAGCCATGGCCTGTGGTCCGTCCGCTCTCCAGTGACGCTGTCACGGTTCGATGGCCCACCATAGCCGATCGCGTCGATTCTCCCCATCGACTCGCCGAATCTACGCGGAGCCTGTCGAGTGTTATTCTGCCGCCTAGACTTGTTGACACGCACACTGGACTGGAGGGATTCGTATGCCTGATCCAATTCTCGTATCCATCGCCGCCGCGCTCGCCGGTAAGGGCGCTACGGGACTGTACGACCTGGTCAAGAAGAAGTTCGCTGGCTCACCCTCGGCGACCAGGGCGCTCGATGACGCCGAGGGCTCGCTAGCAGATTCTCCAGAGGTGCACGCCTTGAGCGAAGAGTTAGCACGAGCGGAAAGCTCGGATCCTCGGTTCGCGGCAGACTTACGCGCGATATGGGGCCAAGTGTTGACTCAGCAGCGCGCCGACAATGGCGGTGTGGTCAATGGGATTACCGGTACCGTCAGGGGGAATGTCCTCCAAGCCCGCGATATCAAGGGCGGGGTGCGCTTTTGAGGATGTCCCCAACAGCACGGACCGATGTCACTGTCAGTGAGGTCAGGGGAAGGATTGTTGTGGCGTGCGGATGTGCCATGGGTGGCAACTTTGGGCGAGAAGTTGCCACCCATGGCACATCCGTAACGGATCCACCCACCTCCCGGTGGGGCGGAAGTGACGGAGGAGGTGAGTGCTGGGGCGCCGAGCGCTCATGATTGTGGTTTATGTGCCCACGGCGACATCCCGTGTCGTTTCTGGCACACAAACCGTGATCATCCCGCAGACCCGGCGCGCGGACGCGTGATCACACCGACTTCGTCGGACCTGGCCCCGCCTGAGATCCTGGATCCAGCCGCCAGAGATCCCGAGGGTGGCGCCGCTGGGCTGATGAGGGCGGGAACACGGCGGGGGAGTGGACGGTTTCATCTGGGGTTGGGCTGTCTGACAGACTGTGGCGGCTCACTGCGCGGTTCGGTTCCGGTTCACCCTGTGCGAGAGCGCGGGGACCCGGCGGCCATGAGGAGAGGACATCCATGAAGCAGGGCATCCACCCGGAGTACGTGCAGACGCAGGTCACCTGCGGCTGCGGCAACTCTTTCGTCACCCACAGCACCAAGAAGGACGGTCAGATCCACGTCGAGGTGTGCTCCAACTGCCACCCGTTCTACACCGGCAAGCAGAAGATCCTGGACACCGGTGGCCGGGTGGCGCGCTTCGAGAAGCGCTACGGCAAACGGCAGAAGTAGGCCAGTAGGGGTCGGTTGAATCCGATGGACACCGCGGCGGTTGCGGCGATGCTGGCGCAGCACGCCGAGCTGGAGCGCCAGCTCGCCGATCCCGCGCTGCACGCTGACCCTGACACGGCCCGCAAGGTGGGACGGCGCTACGGGGAGATCTCCCGCATCGTGCGGGCGGTCCGCGAGCTGGATCAGGCGCGCGGCGACGTCGAAGCCGCCCGCGAGCTGGCCGCCGAGGACCCCGCCTTCGCCGCTGAGGCGGACACCCTCGCCGGCCGGATTCCGCGGCTGGAGACCGAGCTGGCTGACCTGTTGCTGCCCCGCGACCCGAATGACGACTCCGACGTCGTCATGGAGATCAAATCCGGGGAGGGCGGCGCGGAGTCCGCGCTGTTCGCTGGGGACCTGCTGCGGATGTACCTGCGCTACGCCGAGCGGCATGGCTGGCGGGCGGAGGTGCTCGATGCCACCGAGTCCGATCTGGGCGGCTACAAGGACGTCACGGTGGCGGTGAAATCGGCGCAGTCCGGCGTGTGGGAGCGGTTGAAGTTCGAGGGCGGGGTGCACCGGGTGCAACGCGTCCCGGTCACCGAGTCCTCCGGGCGGATTCATACCTCGGCGGCGGGGGTGCTGGTCTACCCCGAGCGGGACGACGTCGAGATCGAAATCGAGGAGAAGGATCTGCGGATCGACGTCTACCGCTCGTCGGGTCCCGGCGGGCAGAGCGTCAACACCACCGACTCCGCCGTGCGCATCACCCACCTGCCGACCGGGGTGGTGGTGTCCTGCCAGAACGAGAAGTCGCAGATCCAGAACCGGATCCGGGCCACCGCCGTGCTGCGGGCCCGGCTGCAGGCCTTGGCCGAGGAGAAAGCCCAGCAGGAGGCCTCCGCGCATCGCCGCTCGCAGATTCGTACCGTGGACCGCTCCGAGCGGGTGCGCACCTACAACTTCGCGGAGAACCGGATCGCCGATCACCGCGTCAACTACAAGGCTTACAACCTCGACGCGGTGCTCGACGGGGACCTCGACGCCGTGCTGGACGCGCTGATCGGGGCCGACCGTGAGGAGCGCTTGCGGGAGCCGCTCGCGTGAGTAGGCAACCGCTGCGCCTGGCGGTGCTCGAGGCGCAGCGGGTCCTCACGGACGCCGGGGTGGCCTCGCCGCGGGTGGATGCCGAGCTCCTCGCGGCGCATGTCCTCGGCGTCGAGCGCGGACGGCTGCCAATGATTCCGCTGGTGGATCCCTCCGTGGTCGAGGCGTTGCGCCTGCTGGTGTCCCGGCGCGCCGAGCGGGTGCCGTTGCAGCACCTCACTGGGACCGCCGCGATGGGTGGCATCGAGGTTGCGGTGGGGCCGGGTGTGTTCATCCCGCGCCCGGAGACCGAAGTGCTGCTGGCCTGGGGTCTGGCCGCGCTGGAGGGCGTGGCGAAGCCACTGGTGATCGATCTCTGCACGGGAACCGGCGCGCTGGCGCTGGCGGTGGCGCACGCCAGGCCCGATGCGCGGGTGCACGCCGTGGAACGGGACCCGGTGGCGCTGAGCTGGGCTCGGCGCAACGCCGACACCCGCGCCGAGGCGGGGGACACGGCGGTGACGCTGTACGCCGGTGACATCGCCGATCCCAGCCTGCTCGGCGCGCTGGACGGAATGGCGGACCTGGTGCTGTGCAATCCCCCCTACGTGCCGCTGGGGGGGCCGGTGGCGCCCGAGGTGGCCCTGCACGACCCCCCAGCCGCTGTCTTCGCGGGCCATGATGGTCTCGCCGTGATCCCGGACGTGGTGCGCACCGGTACCCGGCTGCTGCGCGAGGGCGGCAGCATCGCCATAGAACATGACGACTCGCACGCGGTGGCGGTCCCCGCGCTGCTGGCCGCTCGGCGGGTGCTCACCGACGTGGCCGAGCACGTCGACTTGGCTGGGCGCCCCCGCTTCGCCACCGCCCGGCGCACGACACTGCTGGTCAACCCCGAGTCGTCACCGCGTCCACGCCCCCCACGCCGTTCACACTCTTGAGCGTGGCCAGCGCGAAACCGGCCACCGCACGCATGCCGGTGGCGTTGGGGTGCACCGGGGCGGCCGGGCTGGTCGGCACGAGCCCTTCCACCCACTTCACGCCGGGCAGCTGGCAGGCGTCGTGGCCCAGTGAGCCCCCGTAGGGGTCGACGAACACCGCGCCGTGCATGCTGGCCTGCTCAGCCAGCATGGCGTTGAGCTGGCGCTCCACCCCGTCCAGGTATGGCACGTCACCGCGGGCGATCGGTAAGACGGGGTAGCACCCGAGCGTCGGCGGCAGGAGCGGCAGATAGCCGACCAGCAGCACCGTCGCGCGCGGCGAGCGCTCCCGGATGCCCTCCAACACTTGGGCGACCTTCGGCGCCGCGGCGGCGATGCGCTGCGCGTAGGCGTCGGTGCCGCCGGCGGTGGCCTGCCGTTCGCAGGGATTGCCGAGCGGGTCGGTGGAGCTGAGCAGGGTACAGGTGGTGATGATGTCAATGAAACCGATGTCGTTGCCGCTGATGGTCAGCGTGACCAGGTCGGTGTCCGGCCGCAGGGCGTCGAACTGCGGTGGGTTGGTGCCCAGCGGCACCGTCTGGGCCGTCGTCATGTTGTCGGTCGTCGCGCTGCCGCAGCTCACGTCGGTGTAGTCGCCGATGCGCAGTGCCGCGGCGAGCAGCGCCGGGTAGTTGCTGGTGGAGCGCTCGCAGCCGATCGGATCGGTTCGCTGCACCGGGATCAGCGGGCCCGACGTGTATGAATCACCGAGCGCGACGTAGTGCTCTGGTGCGCTCCCGGTCCTGGCGGTTGCGCTGGCGGGGCAGCTCACCAGAGTCAGCGCGGTGACCGCGGCGGCGATGGCGACACGGTGATGCTTGGGCACGTGAACCTCCGATGTGGATCGAACACGGATCGTGCCCTGGAGATCACGCGCTGTCAACGACGTGGCGGGGTCCGCCCATCGGCGGGACCCAGGCCGTCGTACTGTTCGGAGCCGTGAGCACTGTGTACGACTGCGCGCTGCCGGACAGTCGCAATGCCGGGTTGGCCGCGGCGGCGAGTGCGGTCCGGGCCGGCCAACTTGTGGTGCTGCCCACGGACACCGTCTACGGGCTGGGGTGCGACGCGTTCTCCTCGGCGGCGGTGCAGGGGCTGCTGGACGCCAAGGGACGGGGCCGGGACATGCCGGTTCCGGTGCTGGTGGGTTCCTGGTCCACGGTGGAAGGCCTGGTACTGGGGGTCCCCATGCACGTGCGCATGCTGATCGAGGCCTTCTGGCCCGGTGGGCTGTCGTTGGTGCTGCCCTACGCGCCGTCGCTGAACTGGGACCTAGGGGACACTCGGGGGACCGTCATGGTGCGGATGCCGCTGCACCCGGTGGCCCTGGAGCTGCTCCGCGAGGTCGGGCCGATGGCGGTGTCCAGCGCGAATCGCTCCGGCCGCCCGCCGGCGACTACCGTCGAGCAGGCCCGCGAGCAGCTCGCTGAGCGAGTGGGGGTGTACCTCGACGGCGGAACCGCGGGTGAGACCGCCTCGACGATCCTGGACCTCACCAGTGGTGATCCCGTGGTGCTCCGCGAGGGAGCGGTGACGGCCGCCCAGATCGGTGAGGTGCTCGGCCAGACCATCCCGGTGGCCTAGCCGCCCCGGTGGCCTCACGGCACAGGTGGCCTAGCCGTGCGGGGCAATCGGTACCGGGCTAGCCTGCCCCGGTGGGACCCGTGCCCGTTTCCTCTGGACTGCCGCTGCGAGAGTACTTGCTGGTCGGTCTCACCACCGCGGTGGTGACCTTCCTGCTGACCGGATTGGTGCGCATGCTGGCGATCCGCACCGGTGCGGTGGCCATGCCTCGTGAGCGCGATGTGCACCGCGCTCCGATCCCACGTCTCGGTGGGGTGGCGATGTACGGCGGCATCCTCGGTGGTGTGCTGCTGTCGCACCAGCTGCCCGTGCTGCGCAGATCCTTCGAATTCTCCGGCGACGTGGTGGGGGTGCTGGTGGCCGGCGGCATCATCATGCTGGTCGGTGCCCTGGATGACCGGTTCGAGCTGGATGCCCTGACCAAGTTCGCCGGGCAGGTCACCGCCGCCGGGGTGCTCGTGCTCTACGGCGTGCAGTGGTTCATCTTCTGGGTGCCGTGGAACGGCGGTGCCGGCTCGGTCGGCTCGGTACTCATCCTGGGGCAGGACCAGGCGGTGATCGTCACGGTCGCGCTGGCGGTGACGCTGATCAACGCGATGAACTTCATCGATGGGCTGGACGGGCTGGCCGCCGGAATCGGGTTGATCGCCGCGGTCGCCATCGGGGCGTTCAGCCTGCAGCTGTTGCACCGCTCCGGCGGCAGCGTGTCCGCCTATCCGCCGACCCTGATCGCCGCCCTGATCGCCGGTGCGTGCCTGGGCTTTCTGCCGCACAACTTCCAGCCGGCGCGGATCTTCATGGGCGACTCCGGGGCGATGCTCATCGGCCTGATGCTGGCGGCGGCCTCGACCAGCGCGTCCGGCCGGCTCGACCCGGGCAGCTATGGCGCAACCGACGTGCTGGCGCTGTTCTCCCCACTGCTGGTGGTGGCCGCGGTGCTGTTCGTGCCGTTGTTGGACCTGCTGCTCGCGGTGGTGCGCCGGACTCGGGCCGGCCGCAGCCCGCTGGCCGCCGACAAGCTGCACCTGCACCACCGGTTGCTCGAGATCGGGCACTCACACCGGCGCGCGGTGCTGCTGATCTACCTGTGGGCGGCGCTGCTCGCTTTCGGTGCCGTCGCGCTGACGCTGTTCGATGTGTACGTGGTGGTGTGGTCGATCATGCTGGGGTTGTTGATCGCCGTGCTGGGCTCGATGGTTCCTCGACTCCCCACACGCTGATCTCGTGTGATAGCTTCTGGCTTGTCCCACCCGGGGGTGAGACTTTCCGGTCAGGCCGGCCCATCGGCAGTGCTCATGATGATTCTTGTCCCCATGCGCCCTGTCCCTGGACTGTGAGGAGTACTTGTGAGCGATGGCGGCGGGTGACGTCATGCGCCCGCTGAGATAGGTGGTCGTGGAACAACGCAACGGCTCGGAGCTCGGCACACTACTTGGCCTCGGCGCCGCCACTGCGGGGATCCTCCTGATCGGGCTCGGCCTTGGATGGTTGGTCGACAGGTTGGTGGACACCCTCCCGGCGTTTACCCTGGTCGGCTTGGCGCTCGGAATTGTCGGTGCCGGCGGCTATATCTACACCAAGTTCACCAAGTTCCTGTGAGGAGCCAAGTGCCTGTGAGGAGTAAGCCCAGCACGTGAGCACACCCGATATGACCACGCCTGACGCCACACCGCCCGGCGTGACCCAGCCTTACGTGGCGTCGACGAAGGCGGTCGTCAATCTACGCCGGGCCGCGCTCATCGCGGCGTGCCTCGGCGCCGTCAGCTTCGTGGTGCTCGCGATTGCGGGCCACCCGCTGGCGGCCGTGTTCTTCTGCTGCGGTCTCGGGCTGGGCCTGTTCAACACGGCTCTGGTGCAGCGGTCCGCGGCGCGCTTCGCGGCCAGCGGTGACCCCAACAAGCGGCGGTTCGCGGTGTCGGTGCTCGGCCGGCTCACGCTGATCACCGGGCTTGCGGTCTGCTTGGCGCTGGCGCTGCGGCCCGAGGGCTTGGCGGTGTTCGCCGGACTCGCCGCGCTGCAGCTATTGATGATCTTTATGGCGTCGGTCCCGCTGCTCAAGGAGCTGCGACGGTCCGGGGTCGGGAGTCTCCCGTGATAAGCGAGCTGTTATTGACCCAGGGTGGCGACGTTCAAGTCGGCGAGCACCCCGAGTGGCACGTTTTCGGCTTGACGATCAATGCTGACACCGTCATCTCCACCGGGATCGCGGCGGTCATCGTCCTCGGGTTTGGCCTCTACTTGGCGGCCAAGTCGACCGCCAAGGTGCCCAGCGGCCTGCAGCTGGTCTTCGAGACGGTGACTGATCAGGTCGAGCGCCAAGTCGAGAGCAATGTCGGCATCCGCACCGCGCCCTTTGTCGTGCCACTGGCGATCAGTCTGTTCTTCTTCATCCTGATCTCCAACTGGCTGTCGATCCTGCCGCACGCCTGGGAGGAGTACGTCCGGCCCCCGACGTCAGACGTGAACCTCACCTTCGCGATGTCCTTCTTCGTGATCATTCTTGTGCACATCACGGGTGTTCGCGTCAAGGGCAAGCACTACTTCGCGCACTTCGTCGAGCCCTACAAGATTCTGCTTCCGCTGAACCTCATCGAGGAGCTGGTCAAGCCGATCACCCTCGGGCTGCGGCTGTTCGGCAACATCCTCGCTGGCGGGGTGATGGTCGGTGTTCTCGCCCTGCTGCCGGTGACCGTGTCGTGGCTGCCGACCTCGGCGTGGAAGTTGTTCGACCTGTTCATCGGCCTGCTTCAGGCGTTGATCTTCGCGTTGTTGACGATCATCTACTTCGGATTCGCGGCTGGCGGGCAGGAAGAGGAGACCGCCTGACTCCGCTGCCATCCGGCGCAACACAACCTAGCTTCGGGGATCGATAGAGAGGACGACATGAGTTTCTCCACACTGCTCCTTGACCAGGCTGGGGGCGGAACCACCGGCTCGGTCCAGTTGGCTGGCGCCTTCATCGGGGGCGGGCTGGCGCTGGCCGGCGGCGCGATCGGCGCGGCGATCGGTGACGGCCTGGCCGGCGCCGCGACAGTTCAGGGCGTGGCCCGCCAGCCCGAAGCCCAGGGTCGGCTGTTCACCATCTTCTTCCTGACGGTGGGTCTGGTGGAGGCGATGTACTTCATCAACCTCGCCTTCATGGCGCTGTTCGTCTTCGTGCTCGCCAAGTGATGTGCCGGTGAAGGGGTGTTCATGACTACGGGCAACCTGGCCGACCACAACTTGGTGGCCCACATCCTGGTAGCGCAGGGCGGTGGCAACCTTTTCCTGATCCCCAACGCGACGTTCTTCGTCGAGCTGGGGATCTTCCTGGTCGTGCTTGGAGTGATCTGGCGCTACGTGGCGCCCCCTGTGAAGCGTGCGATGGGCGAGCGCCAGGAGATGGTCCGTCGGCAGATCCACGAGAGCCAGCAGACTAGCAAGCGTTTGGCCGAGGCGCAGGCCCGCTACTCCGAGGCGCTGGCGCAGGCGAGGGTCGAGGCCGCCAAGATCCGGGAGGCGGCCCGGGCCGATGCGCAGGCGATCAAGGACGAGCTGCGCCAGCAGGCCGAGCAGGAGGTCGCCCGGATCCGCGAGCGGGGCGCCGAGCAGCTGGCCACCCAGCGCGAGCAGGTCGTCCGTGAGTTGCGGGGCGAGCTGGGAAAGCTCGCGGTGACGCTGGCTGGTCGCATTGTCGGTGAGTCGATGGCCGAGGACGCTCGGCGGGCCGGCACGGTGGACCGCTTCCTGGACGAGCTGCAGGGCATCCCAAGCCCCGACGCTGCTGCCCCCGAGCCTGGTGCCCCCGGGGACGAGGCCGTCTCGATACCCACCGCGCGCCGGAGGCGCTGATGCAGCCGGCCAGCAGGGCGGCTTTGGCGCTCGTCCGGGAGCGGCTCGAGAGCCAGCTCGGTGCCGCCAGTGCCGCCGACCGTGACCGGGTGGGCGAGGACCTGGCCGCCGTCGCGGTGGTGCTCAGCGAGCAGCCAGTGATCCGGCGGGATCTCGCCGATTCCTCGGCCCCCGAACAGATCCGACGAAACATGGTCGAGGGCCTGTTCGGCGGCAAGGTGAGCCCGGTAAGCCTCGGGATCCTGAGCGAGGTGGTGGTTTCCCGCTGGTCTCGAGCACTGGATCTGGTTGACGGAGTCGAGGAGCTGGCCTGGCAGGCGCTGCTGGCGGTGGCCGAGCGGGACCACAGCCTCGAGGACGTGGAAGACGAGCTGTTCCGCTTCGGCCGCATCCTGGTTGCGCACCCCCGACTGGCCTCACTGCTGGGTGCGGAGAGTGCCCCCGTCGCCGGACGGCTGGAGTTGCTGACCGCGGTGCTGGCCGGTCGCACCGCCGCGGTGACCCGCCGACTTTTGGAACAGGCGGTCCGGGCGCCGCGACGGCGGCCACTTGAGGAGATCGTCGAGGAGCTCGTGGACCGGGCCGCCGCCCGGCGGGAACGCTCGGTGGCCTACGTCACCGCCGCTGGCGCACTGTCCGAGCGGCAGGAACAGCGGTTGGTCGAGGTGCTCAACCAGATCTACCAGCGACCGATCTCGCTCAAGATCGACGTCGACCCCGGGCTGCTCGGCGGGCTGGTGATCCGGGTGGGCGAGGAAGTGATCGACGGCAGCGTGGCGGCCCGGCTGGAGCAGGCTCGCCAGTGGATGTCCCGATGAAGAACATAGTGGATATCGCGGGACATTCCGATGACACAGAGAGCAGGGACTGATAGCCATGACGGAGCTGACGATCTCTTCGGACGAGATTCGGAGCGCGATCGAGAACTACGTCACCTCCTTCTCGACCACGACCTCGCGGGAGGAGGTGGGCCTGGTCAGCTATGCTGCGGACGGCATCGCCCACGTCGAGGGACTGCCCTCGGCGATGGCCAACGAGCTGCTCGAGTTCCCCGGCGGTGTGCTCGGTGTCGCGCTCAACCTCGACGTGCGGGAGATCGGCGCGGTCATCCTGGGCAACTTCGAGGACATCGAAGAGGGCCAAGAGGTCAGGCGCACCGGAAGAATCCTGTCAGCGCCGGTCGGGGACAACTTCCTGGGCCGGGTGGTGGACCCGCTGGGCATCCCGCTCGACGGCCTGGGTGACATCGCCAGTGACGAACAGCGGGTACTCGAGCTGCAGGCGCCCTCGGTGATTGACCGGCAGCCGGTGAAGGAGCCCCTGCAGACGGGCATCAAGGCGATCGACTCGCAGACCCCGATCGGTCGTGGCCAGCGTCAGCTCATCATCGGTGACCGCAAGACTGGCAAGACTGCGGTGTGCATCGACACCATCCTCAACCAGAAGGCGAACTGGGAGACCGGTGACCCGACCAAGCAGGTGCGCTGCATCTACGTGGCGGTTGGCCAGAAGGGCACCACGATCGCGGCTGTCCGCCAGGCCTTGGAGAAAGCCGGCGCGCTGGCCTATACCACCATCGTCGCCGCGCCCGCGTCAGATTCGGCCGGTTACAAGTGGATCGCGCCCTACACCGGGTCGGCGATCGGTCAGCACTGGATGTACCAGGGCAAACACGTACTGATCATCTTTGATGACCTGTCCAAGCAGGCCGAGGCCTACCGCGCGCTGTCCCTGCTGCTGCGCCGCCCACCGGGTCGGGAGGCCTACCCGGGCGATGTATTCTACCTGCACTCGCGGTTGCTGGAGCGCTGCGCGAAGCTGTCCAACGAGCTGGGCGCGGGTTCGATGACCGGTCTGCCGATCATCGAGACCAAGGCAAACGACATCTCGGCCTACATTCCGACCAACGTCATCTCCATCACCGACGGTCAATGCTTCTTCGAGTCCGACCTGTTCAACCAGGGTGTCCGCCCGGCGATCAACGTCGGGGTGTCGGTGTCCCGGGTCGGCGGCTCGGCGCAGATCAAGGCCATGCGCTCGGTCGGTGGCACGCTGCGCCTTGAGCTGTCGCAGTACCGCGAGCTGGAGGCGTTCGCGGCGTTCGGGGCGGAGAACCTGGACGCCATCTCGCGGCGTCAGCTTGAGCGCGGTGCTCGGCTCACCGAGCTGCTCAAACAGGGGCAGTACGCGCCGGTGCCGGTCGAGGAACAGGTCGTGTCCATCTTCCTCGGGACCCGGGGGCACCTGGACGACGTGGCAGTGGCCGACGTCCGGCGTTTCGAGGCGGACTTCCTCACTGAGCTCCGCCGGCACCACCAGGGCATCCTCGACGCGATCCGGGAGAGCAAGCAGTTCAGCTCGGACACCGAGCAGCAGCTGGTGGACGCGGTGACGGCGTTCAAGAAGCAGTTCACCACCGCGGACGGCTCAGCGCTGGACTCGGAGCTGGGTGAGCAGGCCGAGGCGATGGACGCCGACGAGGTCGAACGCGAATCGGTCAAGGTCACCAAACCCGCCCACAAAGCTGGCGCGAAGAAGTGACGCGATAATGGCGGCGCAGCTGCGAGTCCTCCGTCGACGGATCCGCTCGGTCCAGTCCACGAAGAAGATCACCAAAGCGAGCGAGCTCATCGCCACCTCGCGGATCGCGCGGGCGCAGGCCCGGGTGGAGGCGTCTCGGCCATACGCCAGCGAGATCACCAAGGTGCTCTCGGCGCTGGCCAGCGCGGCAGGCACTCTGGACAACCCGCTGCTGGTCGAGCGGGAGAAGCCGACCCGGGCGGCGATCCTGGTGGTGACCAGCGACCGGGGTTTGTGCGGCGGCTACAACGCCAACCTGATCCGGGCCGCGGAGGAGTTGCACGCGCTGCTGCGCGAGGAGGGCAAGTCCGTGACGCTGTACCTGACCGGTCGCAAGGCGGTGAACTACTACACGTTCCGCAGCCGGCCGATCGAACAGTCCTGGACCGGGTTCTCCGAGCAACCCACTTATCAGGACGCCGCCGCGGCGGGCAACGCACTGGTGCAGGCCTTCCTGGCCGGTGCCCAGGATCGCGGCTCCGCTTCACCGGACCCAGCGCCGGGTGTGGACGAGCTGCACCTCGTCTACACCGAGTTCCGCTCGATGCTTGTCCAGACGCCCCGGGCGCGCCGGATCGCGCCCCTGGTGGTCGAGTACGCCGACGATCAACCGCCCGCGACGGGTCCGGCGCCGCTGTATGAATTCGAGCCGGACGCCGATGAGCTGCTCGCTCACCTGCTGCCCAAGTACGTCAACACCCGGATTTACGCGGCACTGCTGGAGGCTGCGGCATCGGAGCAGGCCGCTCGTCGGCAGGCGATGAAGGCGGCCACGGACAACGCCACTGAACTGATCCAGAACCTCACCCGTGAGGCCAACCGGGCCCGTCAGGGCTTGATCACCCAGGAGATCAGCGAGATTGTCGGCGGCGCGGAAGCGCTGTCCGCCGCGGGAAGTGACAACTGAGATGAGCACAACCGAGAAGTCGACCGTCGCTGATTCCGCCACCTCGGCGGGGATCGGCCGGGTGGTGCGGATCACCGGGCCGGTGGTGGATGTGGAGTTCCCCCGCGACCAGCTGCCGCGGCTGTTCAACGCGCTGACCGTGCGGGTCGAGCTGGAAGCGCTCCGCAAGACGATGACCCTGGAAGTCGCCCAGCACCTCGGTGACAACACCGTGCGTACCATCGCGATGCAGCCGGCGGACGGCCTGGTCCGGGGTGCCCCGGTGACCGACACCGGGGCACCGATCTCGGTACCGGTCGGCGATCAGGTCAAGGGCCACGTGTTCAACATGCTGGGCGAGTGCCTGGACGCCCCGGACACGGTGTTCACCGGGGAGCGCTGGGGGATCCATCGCAAGCCTCCGCCGTTCGACCAGCTCGAGGGCCGGACCGAGATGCTCGAGACCGGGCTGAAGGTCATCGATCTGTTGACCCCGTACGTCCAGGGCGGCAAGATCGGCCTGTTCGGTGGTGCCGGGGTGGGCAAGACGGTGCTCATCCAAGAGATGATCATTCGGGTGGCTCGGAACTTCGGTGGGACCTCGGTCTTCGCCGGCGTGGGCGAGCGCACCAGGGAGGGCAACGACCTGATCCTGGAGATGCGTGAGGCCGGCGTCCTCAAGGACACCGCGCTGGTCTTCGGCCAGATGGACGAGCCGCCCGGTACCCGGATGCGGGTCGCGCTGTCCGCGTTGACCATGGCGGAGTACTTCCGCGACGAGATGAACACCGACGTGCTGCTGTTCATCGACAACATCTTCCGGTACACCCAGGCCGGCTCGGAGGTCTCCACGCTGCTGGGCCGGCTGCCCTCGGCGGTGGGTTACCAGCCGACGCTGGCTGACGAGATGGGCCAGCTGCAGGAGCGGATCACCTCGACCCGGGGTCGGTCGATCACGTCCATGCAGGCGATCTACGTGCCGGCCGACGACTACACCGACCCGGCACCGGCGACCACCTTCGCTCACCTGGACGCCACCACAGAGCTCTCCCGCGGGGTGTTCGCCAAGGGCATCTTCCCCGCGGTGGACCCACTGGCCTCCTCATCCACCATCCTCGACCCGCAGTACGTGGGGCAGGAGCACTACCGGGTGGCCCAGGAGGTCAAGCGGATCCTGCAGAAGTACAACGAGCTGCAGGAGATCATCGCCATCCTGGGCATGGACGAGCTGACCGAACAGGACAAGGTCGTCGTCAACCGGGCCCGCCGGATCGAGCGGTTCCTCAGTCAGAACATGTACTCCGCCGAGCAGTTCACCGGCCAAGAAGGCTCGACGGTTCCGCTGAAGGAGACCATCGAGGCCTTTGACAAGATCTGCAAGGGTGATTTTGACCACATGCCTGAGCAGGCCTTCTACTTGTGTGGTGGGCTTGAGGATCTAGAGGCGAAGCACCAGAAGCTTCTGGAGAGTTGAGGAGACGCCGGTGGCTGAGATGACAGTCGAGCTGGTCGCGGTGGAGCGCGAGGTGTGGTCCGGTCACGCGACCGCGGTGTTCGCCCAGACCACCGCGGGTGAGCTGGGAATCCTGCCCGGGCACACGCCGCTGCTCGGCGAGCTCGTTGAGGGCGGGATCGTCAAGATCACCACTACCGATCGCGAGACCGTGACGGCGGCTGTCTTCGGCGGCTTCTTATCGGTCACCGGGGACAGGGTGAGCGTGCTGGCCGAGGCCGCCGAGCTGGCCGAGGAGATCGACCCGCAGGCCGCCCGGGATGCCCTCGCCAGCGCTGGCTCCGGAGCGGACGCGGAGTCGGTACGGGCCAGGGCCACCGCGCGGCTCAAGGCGCTCGGCCAGACGGTCTGAGATCCGCCCGGGCGGGGGGACCTTCATGGAGATCCGAGAGATCGTCTGGTGGGTCCTGCTGGCCGTGGTGCTGGTGCTCAGTGCGCTGGCGTTGCGACGAGTCCGGCTGGTTCGTCAGGGCGGGGTGGACGTCGCGCTGCGCTCGAGCCCGAATGACACGGGGCGCGGTTGGCACCAAGGGGTTGGCCGCTACCGGGGCGATGGTTTCGCCTGGTTCAGCCTGTCCAGCCTGCGCTCGGGCCCCGACCGGGTGCTCGACCGGGAGCGGCTGCAGATCGTGGAACGCCGCGGACCCACCCTGCCGGAGAGCCACGCGGTGCCCAACGGGTCGATCGTACTGCGCTGCCGCACCGGTGTCGACGAGCTGGAACTGGCGATGCGACAGGACACCCTCACCGGTTTCCTGTCCTGGCTGGAGTCCGCCCCGCCCAGCGCGAAGCGCTGGGCGGGGTCGTGAGTGGGTAACAGTGTTCGAACACT
>JBDTAX010000192.1:0-22785 GCA_039924425.1 Pseudonocardiaceae bacterium | reverse complement strand
CTTCGACCGAACCAATCCGTTGCTGAGCGACGAGCACGTACTCAGCAACGCCGAGCGGCTTGGCATCACCCCGGCGCAAGTGGCCCTTGCCTGGACGTTGGGGCTCGCGCCCAACGTCCTGTTGATTCCGGGCACGTCCTCCGTGCGGCACTTGGAGGAAAACCTCGCGGTCGCCGACATTGAACTCGACGAGGACGCACAGCAGCAGTTTACGGCGGCTGCGGGGTAGCGATCCTGGCCGCCGATCTGTACAACACTGAAGAGTTCGGGCAGCGTTAGCTCTACCTGCTTGACGTATCGGTACCCTCTGCATTCTGGCTGAACTGGGATTTTGCCACTTGGAGGGGGTACCGCATCACCCTACCGGCGTTCTCGGTGAACCACGCCGCGTTGGGGATGCCAGGATTGAATGAGGAGATGGTCGCCGCCGCTGCCGACGGTCGTGAGGACGACCTCCGTGATGTCGATCCGGAATCGGTGCGCCGCATCGACCCGGTGTGAGTCGGAGACCTCCACCGCCGCACCAGCGATCTTGCCGTCCCCGAGCCATGTCGCGGGATCGCTCTCGAGGGTGTCCTCGGTGGGGCAGTGCAGCGCCAGGCGGGGGTCCCTGCGCAAGTCCAGTGCCTTCACCGAGCCTGGCATCATGCCGAGGTAGATGTCGCCGGTCTCAGCGAAGTCCACTTCAGTGCCGCTGATGCGAGGTGATCCGTCCCGGCGCAAGGTCGCGAGGGTAGCGTGCTTGCGGACCGCGAACGTGCGGCGCACATGATCCGCGAAGTGGGGGTCGGCCGCCACGACGTCTCTCCATGAGGTCACGATCCCCATGATGGCCCCGGAGTCCACCACGGGTGAGCCGGTCAGCACCGTGCTGGCGGGCGGCTGGCGCGGAAGCGGAAGGAGCGGGTGCCGAGGTCGGTGCGCGCGTCGACCAAGCCGGCCTCGTGCAGCCGGTGAGGCAGGGTTGCCGGGTTGAGGGCGACTAGCGTGTCGCCCACGTGCAGCAATCGAAACCGCAGGCTCAGCCGGCTGTCCGACCCGGCAAACGATCCCCCCGGGCGCAGCACCCGCGCCACCTCCGTAAACAGCCGGTCCTGCCGCTCGGGTGAGGACACGTGGTGCAGCATCGTGAAACAGACGACCGTGTCGAACGCGGCGTCCGGAAGCGGCAGCTCGGCGCCGTCGCCGCCGCGGACATCGACCCGTGCACCGAACTCAGCACGGAGGTCCTCGGCCATTCCCGGGTCGATCTCGACCGCGGTGAGGCGGCCGGCGCGCTCCAGCAGCCAGCGCGTCGCCGCGCCGTAGCCCGGCCCGATCTCCAGCACGTCGCCGTCGAGACCCACGCCCGCACACGCCCACGGCAGGACTTGCGAGCGCATCCGGCCAGCCCACTTCTCCGACCGGCAGATCCGCCGGTGGATCAGGTTCATCGACATGGCAACCACGCTACGACCACCGGGGTTCGCCAGCGGAAGCGCGGCAGGTGCCGACCGGTTTGATGCTCACCTCAAAGCTTCGGCCAGCACCGGAGTGTTCGAGTTGTGCCACGGCTGGGCCGTCGGGCTCACCTCGTCGTACGAAACAGAGCGCATGCCGTTGCAAGCCCTGCTCCAAGTCCACAAAATCGAGTACTGTAATACTTGTCAGGTCCGTCGTCCTGGGATAGGCTGCCTCAGGAACGACCACGGGGTGGCTCCCGCTGCTGATCTTACCGGCTGAGCCAGTGCGGATCTGGGGATAAAGCCGTGCCCCGGGTGGCATGCCGAAGCAGAGGCGAACCCGGGGCTTACAGAGGCAGCATAGCACGTCCGTAATGCTGCCGTGAATTCGTGCTGGAGCATGTGATGAGTACTGAACCGCCCGCGTGGATCCGCGACGTGCTGTCGACGGCGCGGTTCGCGCCGTACCTGGCGGAGGCCAACGGCAATATCGCTGCGGGATCGAGCTGTACTGGTGGAACGTCGAGGTTTCAGCCGCCTTCTACACCCCGCTGCACTGCCTTGAGCTGAGCCTGCGCAACGCCCTGCATGCGCGTCTCTGTGTCCGGTTCGATCGGGTCGACTGGTGGTCTACCGCGCCACTGAGCGACAACGGCAAACGTATCGTGTCCGACGCCGTGCAGAAGATGGTCGGGCGCACCAGCCAGCGGTATGTCGCCGACGACGTCGTAGCGGAGCTGTCGTTCGGCTTCTGGGTGTCGTTGCTCAGTCGCGGTGCTGCTTATGACCGTACGCTGTGGGTGCCGGCGTTGCACCGGGCTTTCCCGTTCTACCGCGGCAGGCGCCAGGTGTTGCACGATAATTTGCTGGCCATGGTGCTGTTGCGGAATCGGATCATGCACCACGAGCCGGTTCATCACCGTGACCTGCGTGCCGACCACGCGAAGATCTACCGCCTGCTCGGGTACATATCGCCTAGGATGGTCAAGGAGTTGGGGGCGTTCGATCGTGTGGGTGAGGTTCTTCGGCGACGGAATGAAGGACGGCAGTCCTGAAGGAAGTACGGGGCGATGAACACTTTCGAGGACCGCATCTCCATGACTGACATCGCCCGGCTGGCTGAAGTCGGCGTTACGGCCGTGAGTAACTGGCGCAAACGGCACTCTGATTTTCCCGGCGCGCATCAATCGTCGGGGCGGGAGTTGTTCGTGGCCGGCGAGATTGCTCAATGGCTGGCTGGCCGCAAGATCTCGAAGAACGACCTGAGCCCCGGTGATTCGCCAGGTGCCACCTACGGGGACAGGTTTCTGCGCAATCTGCCGAGACCGGAAGCGTTCGCGTCGGTGCCAGCGAACGCGGTGAAACGTGCATCGGTAGGCGAGTGGGAACAGCAGTTGTGGGCGGCGCTCGACCGGTCGCGTGGAAGGTACGACGTGGGTTCCCAGGTAGAGCTTGTGCTGGGGCTGCTGTATCTCAGGGTTCACTGGCCAGAGCTGTGGCAGCAGTTGATACGCGAACCCAATGAAGGCGCTGTGCGGGACCTGCTTGTTCAAGTTGAGTTGCCTGCGGACTCTCACGCGCCTCGCGTTGCTCTGTTCGACGAGATCCTAAGGTTTACCAAGGACGATCGCGCGCTCGTCGAGACGATCCGCAGCCTCAGCCTGGTCAACCTTTCTTGTTCCGGTGCCGATTCTTCTGTGGTCGCCCACATCGTAGATCAGGTGCTGGCATGGTTCGAGCGTTCGACCGGAAAAATGGGAGGCGCGCCCGTCACTCCTGATTGTCTGGTTCGGTGCATGGTGGGGTTGGTCGATCCGCGGCCGCGGGATCATGTGTACGATCCCTTCTGTAGATCAGGGGAACTACTTGCCGCTGCTGCCACCCATGTGGAGTTTTGCGGCGGAGAGGCGGACGGCCTGGCGGTCTCCGGTCAGGCGTGGGACGAACGATCCTGGCGGCTGACCAAACTGAATTCCGTGCTACACGGGGTCAACGCTGATCTCGAAATCTCCAACACCCTCCATGTCGACATGCATCCCGACCGGCGATACGACGTTGTTCTGGCTAATCCTCCGTTCAACATATCCTTCTGGTCTGGAAACCGAGAGGTTGACGACCAACGTTGGCCTTATGGAGTCCCACCCGCCTACAACGCGAACTTTGCTTGGCTGCAACATGTCGTGTCGAAATTGGCACCTGATGGCCGGGCGGCTGTCCTGATGCCCAACGTGACGACCACGGTCGGGAACCCAGCTGAGGCAGCCATCAGGGCTCGGATGGTCGAAGCGAGCGTGGTCGATTGCGTGGTGGCGCTGCCAGGACGGCTCTTCAGATCGACGGGGATTCCGGTGGCGCTGTGGCTCCTGCGGGGAGCCGACGACAAGGCGTATCCGGAGATACTACTTATCGACGCGACTGGATTGGGGGCGATGGCTGATCGCGTTCAGCGTGTTCTCACTGACGAGGACCTCGAGCGGATCTTCCAGGAGTACCACGCCTGGCGGGACCGCCGTTCCACCAGGATGTATCAAGGGACGGCCGGATTCGCCAGGTCCGCGAGCCACGCGGAGATCCAGGAGCGAGATTACGTGCTCAACCCGCGTGTCTACGTGCAACCGATCGTTGCTGAGATGCGTCCGGAGCGATCCCTGGAGGTGCTCAACGAACTACGCGCCGATCTCAATGACTTGCGCGAACGGTCCATGGATGCGCGCGCTGCGCTTGATGCGAGACTCGCCGCTATCGCCGTGGGTCAACTGCCCGGTGACGCCGTTCGCGATGGATGGACTCAGGTTCCGCTGGGAGAAGCTTGCGACGTGTTGGCGGGACCCGGCACTCTTGATCGAGGCGAGCGTCAACCGTCCTGGGCGCCAGTTGTTCTTCCTCGCAACATCAAGCACAACCGGATCACCGACGATGAGCTGGAGGCGGTCAAGCCTCAGAACGCATCGAAGTTATCGCGGTACCGACTCGCGCCGGGCGACGTCGTCTGCACTCGCACCGGCACCCTTGGTCGCTACGGGCTCGTACAACCAGAGCAGGGGAACTGGCTTCTTGGCCCTGGATGCATGAGGCTGCGGCCAACCGAGCGCGTCGACCCAGGATACCTCACCTACTACTTGAATAGTCCTGCAGCTTCCGCCTGGCTCAGCGGAAACGCAACCGGCTCGGCAATTCAGTACATCAGCACCAAGACCTTAGGTCGGATGCCACTTGCCTTGCCACCCCTTGCTGTGCAGCGTGAGATCGGGGCAATCCTTGGCACACTGGATTCTGATATCATGATTCAAAGTCAGATCAGCACAACCACGCAGGCGTTGGGGGACTTGCTGCTGCCCTTGCTGATGCGTGAAACTTCCTGATGACCGGTGAATCCTCAGCTGATTCCGGAGGACCTGGCGCGTGTTCCGCAAGCTCTGGATCACCAACCGGGTCCAGCTGGCCACCGAGGTCAGTCAGCGGCGCTCCGGCGGATAGCCAGCGGTTAGTCACCGGTTGTGCACGAGTTCTCACACAGAGTCGGTATCGTCCGGCCTTCAGGACAGGGCTATGGACAGGAGCGGCAGTGGCGGTGAACTTGGTGCAGGTACCGGTGTCCACGACGGCAGCATGGTGGGCTCCCGGTAGCGGGTGGGGCGCCGGGCAGGCTAAATTGATCACCGGCGAAGCGCAACCGCCGTCGTGGGGGTTCGTGGGTCGCGATCAGGAGCTCGCCGCGCTGCTGACCCTGCTCGATCCGCGCCCCGAGGCGGGGGTGGTTGTGTCAGTGGTGGCGGGGATGGCTGGGGTGGGCAAGACCGCGCTGGCCTGGCAGGCTGCCCGGACCGCGGTCGGGCGGGGCTGGTTTCCCGGTGGAGCAGTGATCGTCGATTTGCACGGAGATGCCCAAGTTGCGCTGGAGGGGGTGTACGCCTCGCTGCTGCACGCGCTGGATCCGGACCTGCCCGCCACCATCAATGAGCCGGCCAGCGCTTACCACCATCTCATGTCCCGCCTTGAGCAGGTGTCTCGGCCGGTGTTGCTGGTGGCGGACAACGCCGACAACACCGACCAGATAACAGCGCTGCTACCCACCGGTCGGGCGCATCGGGTCCTGGTCACTTCCCGGCACCCCCTGGAGGAGCTGCCCGGCGTACGACTGCTGGAGGTTGACGTATTACCACCCGAGCTCGCCGTCACGTTGCTGGGCAGCCGCCGTCCCGGCGACCCCCGGCTGGGCGCAAACCCGGCGGCAGCCGCAGAGCTAGCCCGCTTGTGCGGGTATCTGCCGTTGGCGTTACAGATCATCGCGATGCTGATGGCCGACGACCCCTCCCGCCCGACCACCGAACTGGTCGCAGAGCTGGCCGAGGAGACCACCCGACTGCAGAGTTTGCCCTGCGAGCGGTGGGCGGGACACGCCGCGGTCGCGCTTGCCAACCGTCGCTTCGACGACACCCCCGGTCGGCTGGTTCGTCTGCTGGCAACGGTGCCCGGCCCTGAGGTGGCAGAGATGGCGGCCCAGGCTGCGGCCGGCCTGACCGGTCAGCCCGTCGACACACATCCCAGACACGGCCGCGCGGATGCCACCGATCGTCACAAAAAGGAACACCGGCTACTACTCACTACCGCCAGCGCACTAGCGATTGCTGTCATGGCATTCGCCTTATTCAGGCCCTTCATCGTCGGCGCGGCCCGGTTAGTGTTGTCAACCTCCCAGGTCAAGATTGGTGATACTTACTCCGCCACCGCTTCAGGGTTCTCGCCCGGAGAGACCGTGCGGTTTTCCTGGACCGGCCCGTCCGACGGCGTGATGGGCGTTTTCCCGGCCGACTCGGATGGCGGCAAGTCGCCCGGTCCAGTCTTTGAGAGACACCCTCCGGGGAGCTACACCATCACCGTCACCGGACTGACATCGGGACGTACCGCCTCGGCTGGCTTGCGGGTCGTTACCGGCACCGGCGCGGCCCGGTTAATGCTGTCCACCTCCGAGATCAAGACTGGTGATACCTACTTCGCCACCGCCTGGGGCTTCTCGCCCGGAGAAAGTGTGAGGTTCTCCATCGACCGGGTCCACGACGTGATAGGTGCCTTTCTCGCCGACTCAGGTGGCAGCAGGTGGCACCGATTTTTGGCGCAGGATCCCCCAGGCAGGTACACCGTCACCGTCACCGGGCTAACATCGGGCCGTACCGCCTCGGCTGGGCTGAAGGTCGTCCGACCCGGCAGCTGAAGGCAGGTCTAGGTGACTGCCAGCCGCCGAGGGCGCGCGAGGGGTCTTGTCACAATCCTGTCACATTTTTCGTTTGGTGAAACACGCCAATATTCCGGATGTAACGACACGGAAATAATTGCCCACTGTACTTGGAGACGTAAGAGATCCAGGCACCAGTAAACGCGGGATGAGTACTTCGTCAGGCCGGAGCTATCGGACACTTACCGTGGAAGGACTCGAGCCATGGCCCTGAGCGCGGAAGTCCCGGCCCAAGCCGTCGGCGACCTTGAGGGCGTGCAGCGCTCGGTGGTGGTTGTCGGTGGCGGGCAGGCCGGCCTGGCCATGAGCTACTGCCTCACCCAACGGGGAGTAGATCACCTCGTATTGGAGCGCGATCGCATCGGTCACGAGTGGCGCGACCGGCGCTGGGACTCCTTCTGCCTGGTCACCCCGAACTGGCAGTGCCAGCTACCGGGATTCCCGTACCCCGGAGATGATCCGGACGGTTTCATGGTGCGCGACGAGATCGTCCAGTATATCGAGGAATATGCGAAGTCCTTCAGTCCGCCGGTCATCGAGGGGGTGGCGGCCACCCGGTTGCGCCGCGACCGCAAGGGCCGGTACCTGGTCGACACCAGCCGCGGCGAGCTGATCGCCGAGCAGGTCGTGCTGGCCACCGGGCCTTACCAGATACCGCTGATCCCCCGGCTCGCCGACCGGCTGCCGGGCGAGCTCACCCAACTCCATTCCTCCCAGTACCGCGGCCCCGAGCAGCTTCCGCCCGGCGAGGTGCTGGTGGTCGGCACCGGTCAGTCCGGCTGCCAGATCGCCGAGGATCTGCACCTGGCCGGCCGTCAGGTGCATCTCGCGGTGGGCAGTGCCCCTCGAGTGGCCCGGTTCTACCGCGGTCGCGACGTGGTGGCCTGGCTGGACGCGGTGGGGTACTACAGCAAGGCGGTCGAGGAGTTCGCTGACGTGGACACGGTGCGGTTCCGGGTGAACCATTACGTCACCGGACGCGGTGGCGGGCGAGACATCGACCTGCGGGCTTTCGCCACGCAGGGCATGCGGCTTTACGGACGACTCACAGCGGTTACCGGCACCGATTTGCGATTCGCGCCGGATCTGGAAAAGAACCTGGATCACGCCGACGCGGTCTCGGAGAGCATCAAGGACTCCATTGACAGCTACATTGACGCCCACCGGATCGAGGCGCCGCCGGAGCCGCGCTATACGCCGGTGTGGACACCCGATCGGGAACCCACCAATTTAGATCTTGGCGATATCGGGATCACCTCAGTGATCTGGGGCACCGGGTTCGGCCGGGACGATCGGTGGATCGAGGTTCCGGTGTTCGACGGCCGTGGTTACCCGACGCATGATCGGGGTGTCACGAGCAGCCCGGGGTTGTATTTCCTCGGACTGCCCTGGCAACACACCTGGGGCTCGGGCCGGCTGTCCGGGGTGGCGCAGGACGCCGCGTACCTGACCGAGCGCATCACCACTGGCGCCACCCCCGCCGAGCACCTGTTCCGATGGATAGCGGGCACCTCAACCAACACGTATCCCCGGGACGACGAGTGGGTAGCCCCCCGCACGGTGGCGTGACATGGTTCCCCAAAACACAGAGCTCCCGAAATCAGATCCGAAAAAACACCCGAGGAGGCGGCACATGACTGATCTAACCGACATCGAGCAGCAGAGCCTTGCGGAGATCCCGCACCCGTCCCTGCCGGAGGGCTCGAGCATCTACGGTGGTACCAAGGTCTTCCCGGACTATCAGGCCGAGGATGGCGAGACGTACTTCACGCTCGTGCACGGGATCGCGCACGAGTCCTCGGTGAGTTTCGTGGCGATCCTGCAGGCCACCCGGGCGCTGCGCAAGGGGTTTGAGTCGGCGATCTACTTCTATGGCCCTGGGTCGCTGAATTGTCTGGCCACTCGTGGTTTCCCCACCACGGGGAACTCGGCGTTCCCCGGTGAGCACAACATCAACGACTCGCTCAAGACATTCCTCAAAGAAGGCGGCAAGGTGTACTGCTGCCGCTTCGGCCTTTCGCTGCACGGGGCCCGCGAGGAAGACCTCCTCGAGGGTGTCATCCCGACACATCCCCTCGACGTGCAGGACGCATTGATCCACTACGCACGCAAGGGCGCGATTATCAATTCAACCTACATGTTTTAAAGCAAGCACAGTTTAAGGAGACGGCAGTGCGCGTTGGTACCGACACAGCCGAAAAAAAGCTGTCCACTCGGGTGGACATCGCCCTGCACGGCGTGCGGATGGACGCGCCAGTCCACCGCCCGGACGGGGCGGGACCCAGCGATGACGCTCACGTGCTCGTCGACGGTGCCAACGCCGCGTTGCCCCGCAACCCGGACAGTCCCTACCGGCTGCACGAGGGCCGGGTCTTCCTCGGGGAGCTGGACACCGGGTTGTCTCTGCGGCTCGTCAACCGTCCCCGGTTCTACGACCTGACCACCGCCGAGGGCGTGCCCTACGAGCGGATCGCCCGGCTGCACGGGGCGGACGTGCTGGCCACCACCGTGGTGCAGACCTGCATCCGCTACGACGAGGACCAGCGCTGCCGGTTCTGCACCATCGAGGAGTCACTGCGATCCGGCGCCACCATCGCCGTCAAGACTCCCGCCCAGCTAGCCGAGGTGGCGCGAGCGGCGGTCACATTGGACGGGATCCGGCAGATGGTGATGACTACCGGCACCACCGCCGGCCCCGATCGCGGCGCCCGCTATCTCGTCCGTTGCGTGCGCGCGGTGCTAAACGCGGTGCCCGGCCTGCCCATCCAGGTGCAGATCGAGCCACCAGGGGATCTCACGGTGCTGAGAAACCTGCGTGAGGCGGGCGTGACCGCGATCGGGATCCACGTCGAGTCACTCGACGACGAGGTGCGCCGGCGGTGGATGCCCGGCAAGGGATCGGTTCCGCTGGCCGAGTACGAGGCGGCCTGGGACGAGGCGGTGCGGGTGTTCGGGCGCAACCGGGTGTCCAGCTACCTGCTGGTGGGGCTGGGCGAGGACCCCGACGAGCTGGTCCGCGGCGCCCGGGGGTTGATCGAGCGGGGCGTGTACCCGTTCGTGGTGCCGTTTCGCCCGATGGCCGGCACGCTCGCCCGCCGGGACGGCATCGGTGCGCCACCCGCCGCGCTGGTCGGGGCCGTCACCGAGCGGGTCGCCGCCCTGCTGCGCGAGGCCGGCATGCTCGGCGCCGACCAGCGGGCCGGCTGCGCGGCGTGCGGGGCGTGCGGAGCGCTGGCCGCGGCGGGGGCGTGACACGTGGACACCGTCGTGACCTATCGCGGCTCCAGCAGTCTGGGCGAGGCGCTGCTCGGCCAGCCGGTCCGCCTGCCGGACTTCCGGATCGAACTCGCCGAAGACCCGGCGGCCCAGTCGGCCTACCACCGGCTGAGAACCGAGGTTTTCGTGCGCCGGCAGGGATTGTTCACCGGTCACGACCGTGACGAGCGAGACGACGACCCGCGCACCCTGGTCCTACTCGCCCGAGACCCGGCGGGCACCGTGCTCGGCGGCGTGCGACTCGGCCCGGTCGACGACGGTCCCGACCTGGGCTGGTGGTGTGGTGGCCGGCTCGTGGTCGACCCGGGCTGCCCACTGCGCGGCGTTGGCGCCGCACTGGTTCGGGCGGCCTGCGCGCACGCGGAGAGCGCCGGGGTGCTGCGCTTCGAAGCCACTGTGCAGGCCAACAATGAGATGTTCTTCAGCCGGCTGGGCTGGACCGCGATGCGTCCGGTGACCGTGGCCGCCACCCCGCACGTGCTGATGCGCTGGCCGATCGGGCGGATCGCCGCGCTGGTCACCACCACCAAAGCCGAGCTCGGCGGATTGCTCCGCGGGCTGATGCCGCTCGGTTACGTGGGGGACGATGGCGCGCCGGTGCCCGGCAGTGACCTGGTGGCCGCCTGCGACGCGATCCTGCCCTCAATGGTCGAGCGCGACCCGGAGTGGGCCGGGTGGTGTTCGGTGCTGGTCAACGTCAACGACCTGGCCGCCATGGGCGCGACACCGGTCGGCCTGCTCGACGCGCTGGGCGCGCGCGACCGCTCGTTCGCCAGCCGGGTGCTGGCCGGGTTGCGCCGCGCCAGCCAGGCCTACGGCGTCCCGGTGCTCGGGGGCCACACTCAGCTCGGCGTGCCCGCCGCGCTGTCGGTGACCGCGCTGGGTCGAACGGCGCACCCGATCCGGGGTGGTGGTGGCCGTCCAGGTCACCGCATCCGGCTCACTGTGGACACTGGGGGTGGCTGGCGGCCCGGGTACGCCGGCCGCCAGTGGGACTCCAGCTCGCACCGCCGGGCTCCCGAGCTGCGCGCGATGCTCGACTCGGTGGCGCTGGCCCGCCCGGCCGCGGCCAAGGACGTCTCGATGGCGGGGCTGGCCGGCACCCTGGGCATGCTCGCCGAAGCCAGCGGCTGCCGGGCCGTGCTGGACGTCGCCGCGGTGCCCCGGCCGGTGCGGGCCACCGTCGGCGACTGGTTCACCTGCTTCCCCGGGTTCGGCATGCTCACCGCCGAGCACGCGGAGCACCCACCACCACCGGCGTCCCCAGCCATCAGCGCGGACTGCGGTGAGCTGATGGCTGGCCGGGGCGTGGCGCTGCGTTGGCCGGACGGGGAGCTGACCGAGGTGATCACAGACGCGGTGACCGGGCTGGGCGCGGCATGAGCCCGCTGCGGATCGCCGCCGCCGCGGCGAGCTTCGACCGGGACCTGGAAGCCGACTTCGCCCGGATAGAGCGGCTCATCGACTCCGCCCGGAACGCCGACGTGCGCCTGCTCGCCTTGCCCGAGGCCGCGCTGGGTGGCTACCTGCTCGACCTCGACGGCGCGGCCGGGTCGCCGCCACCACTGTGCCCGGACGGGCCGGAGATCCGCCGGCTGGCCCGGCTCGCCGGAGAGATGGTCGTCGCGGTCGGTTACTGCGAGCGCAGCGCGAACCAGCTGTTCAACAGCGCTGTCTGCGTGACCGGGGACGGGATCCTGGGCAGGCATCGCAAGGTGCACCAGCCGCTTCGCGAGGACGCCAGCTACGCCGCGGGCGACAGCTTCGCCGCGTTCGACACTCCGGTGGGCCGGCTGGGCATGATGATCTGCTACGACAAGGCGTTTCCCGAGTCGGCCCGGACTCTGGCGCTGGACGGGGCCGACATCGTGATGTGCCTGTCGGCGTGGCCAGCCAGCCGCACCCACGCGGCGCCGGATCTGGAACAGGACCGCTGGAAGCGCAGGTTCGACCTGTTCGACCGGGTGCGAGCGCTAGAGAATCAGATCGTCTGGCTGTCGGCCAACCAGTCCGGACAGTTCGGGTCGCTGCGGTTCGTGGCCAGCGCCAAGGTCGTCGACCCCGGTGGTGAGGTTCTGGCCGACACCGGCGTGCGGGCCGGCCTAGCGATCGCCGAACTGGACGTCCACGAGGCACTGGACACGGCCCGCCGCCCCATGTCCCACCTCCACAACCGCCGCCCAGACGCCTACACCACCAACCCTGCCCTTCCCGAACTCAACAACAGAGCTGAACCCAAGGGCCAGTCGAGCAGCTCTGCTGTTGAGTTCGGGGGACTGAGAGCTCCGGAACGGGGCTGAGGTGGGGGTGGTTGGGATTGGGGCGGTGGCGGCTCGGTTTGGGCGGGATTTGGACTTTGACCTGGGGCGGATCGCTACGCTGATCGAACACGCCCGCCAGGCGGGTGTGTCGCTGCTGGTGCTTCCGGACGCCGCGCTCGGCGGCTACCTCGGCACCCTGCGCGATCCCGATCCGGCGGCGTTGCCACCCGCGCTGGCGCTGGATGACCCGCACGTTCGCAAGGTCGCCGCGCTGGCCGCGGAGATGGTGGTGTGCTTCGGGTTTTGCGAAGCCGACGGGGACCGGCGGTACAACACCGCGCTGTGCGTGCACGGCGACGGCGTACTGGGCAGCCATCGCAAGGTGCACCAGCCGGCTGGGGAAGCGAAGGCGTATTCGGCGGGTGCGCGTTTCGCCGCGTTCGACACCCCGGTGGGGCGACTCGGCATGTTGATCGACTATGACAAGACCTTCCCGGAATCGGCCCGCACTCTCGCGTTGGATGGAGCCGACGTGCTGGCCTGCCTGTCAGCCTGGCCGACCAGCCTCACCAACCGCGCGCCTCGGCTGGCCCACGACCGCCAAGCCCGGCTGTTCGACCTCTACGACCAGGCCAGAGCCGCCGAGAACCAGGTCGTGCTGGTCTCGGCCAACCAGACCGGTGCGCTGGGCGAACTGCGCTTTCTCGGGCAGGCGAAGGTGGTCGGCCCCGGTGGCGAGATCCTGGCCCGCACCTGGTCCAAAGCCGGCATCGCGACTGCGGAGCTGGACGTCGCGACCGAGATCGCCAAGGCCCGCCGGGTGTTGCGGCACCTTGATGAGCGCCGGCCCGATGTCTACTCGTGAAAGTCGCGCTGCTCACCTACTCGACCAGGCCTCGGGGCAGCGTGGTACACACGCTCGCGCTGGCTGAGGCTCTGGCGCACGCGGGCCAGCGGGTCACGGTGTGGACGCTGGGCCGGGGCGGGGATCGCGCGTTCTTCCGCCCCGTCGACCCCCGGGTGCGACTGCGGATCGTGCCGTTTCCCGACGTCACCGCCGAAGAGTTCGGGCCCCGCGTCCTGCGGTCCATCCAGGTGCTGCGGGACGCCTTCGACGGTGGTAACTCTGGCGGGGGCAACGGTGGCTACGACGTGGTGCACGCGCAGGACTGCATCAGCGCGAATGCCGTCGACCGCTGCGTGCGCACCGTGCATCACCTGGATCACTTCAACACCCCGGAGTTAGCCGCCTGCCACGAGCGCGCCATCGTCACCCCGTTCGCCCATGTCTGTGTGTCCGCCGCGGTCGCCGGCGAGCTGCTCGACGGTTGGGGGATCTCCGCAACGGTCATCCCGAACGGCGTGGATTCGCCACGGTTCGCCCGCGCGGCTGGCCCGGCCGGCGCCGCCGCCCGGGCCGCATGGCGGTCCCGCCTGGGCCGGTACGTGCTGGCCGTCGGCGGCATCGAACCGCGCAAGGGGTCCCTGGAACTGCTCGAGGCCTACGCGCTGGTCCGCGCGGAGCTGCCCGGCGTGCGGCTGGTGATCGCCGGTGGGGAAACCCTGTTCGACTACCGCGATTACCGGGCCCGCTGGGAACAGCGCGCAGCGGAACTCGGGGCCGAATCAGCGGCGCTCGGGCCGGTGGCGCTCACGCCGGTGGCGCTGGGGCCGGTGGACCATGACGCGCTGCCCGCGCTGGTGGCCGCCGCCGGGGTGTTCGCATTCCCGTCCACCAAGGAGGGCTTCGGGCTGGCCGCGATGGAGGCGCTGGCCGCCGGGATCCCACTGGTCGTGGCGAACCTGCCGGTGTTCCGGGAGATCTTCACTGGCGTCGCCCGCTTCGCTGACGGCGTCCCCGAGCTGGCGGCACAGCTGCGCGCCGGGCTCACCGAGCCAGACACCGGTGCCCGCGAAGCCGGCCGCGCACTCGCCGCCCGATACACCTGGCCAGCCGCCGCGCAGCGCCACCTCGCCCTCTACCAGCGCCTCGCCGACGGTCCACAAGCATCCATGAGACCCCTGGCAAGCGGGTGACAAGGTGCTCAAGCATCCATGAGATCATGTCGCGGTCCGGTGGTTTCGGGCAAGAGCAACACGCAGACCAGGCTGGCGACCGCCGTCACCAGCACCAGCGCGGCAACCCCCCACGGGGTGCCGGGGCCGGCGGAGAGCGCGGTGGCGACGATCGGTGCCAGGCCGCCGCCGAGCAGGCCGGCCAGGTTGAAGCTGACCGCGGCGCCGGTGTAGCGGACCCGGGTGCCGAACAGCTCCGGCAGGTAAGCGCCCATCGTGACCAGCAACAGGAACCCGATGGCTACCGTGACAATGAACGCCACCGCGACCAGAACCGGGCTGGCGGTTGCCAGCAGCCAGACGAACGGATAGGCCCACCCCGCCGCGAGACCGCCGGCCATCAAACAGACCCGGCGGCGGCCCCACCGGTCCGAGGCCGTGCCGATGAGCGGCAGCGGTACCGCAGCCACTCCGTAGGAGATCATCGCGAGACTGATCATGGTGGTCCTCGGCAGGTGCAGGTGCCCGGTGCCGTAGGCCAACCCATACGTGGCGACTAAGAAGATCATCAAGAAGCCCACCGTGGTCGCGCCGACACCCAGCAGCACGGTGCCGGCCCGGTGGCGCAACAGCTCCCCCACCGGCACCCGGGCGGTCGCCCCGCGAGCGGCAAGCTCCCGGAAGGCCGGCGTCTCACCCAACGAGACCCGGGCGTAGAGGCCGATCACGACTAGCACCACACTGGCCAGGAACGGCACCCGCCACCCCCACGAGCGGAACGCCGCATCCGACAGTAGGTTCGCCAGCACGAGCAAGATCCCGTTGCCGAGCAGGAACCCCGCAGCTACCCCGAAGATCGGGTAGCTCGCATACCGTCCGCGCTGGTGGGCGGGGGCGTGCTCGGTGGCCAGCAGCACCGCACCGGCCCACTCGCCACCCACCGCGAGGCCCTGCACGAACCGCAACAGGACCAGCACCAGCGGGGCGGCGATGCCGATGACAGCGTAGCCGGGCACCAGCCCGACCAGCACCGTCGCCACCCCCATCGCCACCAGGGACCCGACCAGCGTGGTCTTGCGCCCGAATCGGTCACCGAAGTGCCCGAACAGCACCCCGCCAACCGGCCGGGCCACAAACGCGGCCGCGACCGTGGCGACAGCGGCGAGCGTACCGGCGGTGGAGGACAGCCCCGGGAAGAACAGCGGGCCGAAGACCAGCGCGGCGACGCTGGCGTAGACGTAAAAGTCGTAGTACTCGACCGCGGTCCCGGCGGTTGTGGCCGCAGCCAGCCGAGCCAGCGGCTCACCACCGGTGGCGTCTGTCCTGACCGACTCCATTACCAGCGAGCAATCTTCACGAGCCCCGTCTCTCGGAGGGACGTCAACAAACATCAGATCGCCTTTCTCCAGCAGCCAAGACCGTCAGTCATCGGGGCGGGCCAACCTCGCCATGCCTACCATGCTCTCGGCGCGTCTTGTACCGACTTCAACCAATTAGCCGCAGCGGTGCAGGTATCAGCGGGGGGCGGTTGGTGCTCCTCTGGATGAGTCCTGGAGGAGCTATGACCACAGACCTGCACACCGCCCCGTTCGCCACCCCTCCCACCGCCGAGGATGGCGGGGTCGCTCTGCTGGATTGGCTGCGCGAGATGCGCGCGGAGAACCCGGTGTGGCGCGACGCGCATGGCGTCTGGCACGTATTCCGTTACGCCGACGTGACCCGGGTGCTCGCCGACCCGCAGGTGTTCTCCTCCGACACGGGCCGAGTGATCCCGGCGGTACGGAAACTCAGCGTGGGCAACCTGCTGGCGACCGACCCGCCACGCCACCAGCAGTTACGCCGACTGGTCGGTGCGGCGTTCAGCCCGAAGGTCGTCACGGGGCTCGCTAGCCGCATCGCCGAGCTCACTCACGAGCTGCTCGACGCCACCGGCGACACAGGTGGTAGAGGCGGCACCGGCGAGTTCGACCTCGTCGCCGCCCTGGCCTACCCGCTGCCGGTGACGGTGATCGCCGAACTGCTCGGCCTGCCCGCCGCCGACCGTGAGCTGTTCCGAATCTGGGCGGACAAGCTGCTCACCCTCGACGTGCTCGACCCCCACGACCCGGAGGTCGAGCGGAAGATCGATGAGGCCTCCGAGGAGCTGCTCGCCTACCTGCGCGCGCACTGCACCGACCGGCGCGCGCACCCACGGGAGGATCTGATCAGCAAGCTGGTCACCGCGGAGGTCGACGGCCAGCGGCTGACCGACGAGGAGGTCGTGAACTTCTCCCTCGTGCTCCTGCTGGCCGGGCACGTCACCACCACCGCGCTGCTCGGCAACATCATGCTGTGCGTCGAGGAACACCCCCAGGTGTGGGACGAGCTGCGCGCCGACCGCTTGCTGGTGGAGGCCACCATCGAGGAGGTGCTGCGCTACCGCTCACCGGTCACCCAACTCTTCCGGGTGACCATGGTCGAGACTGAGCTGGGTGGGCAGATCATCCCGGTGGATGCGCTCGTCACCCCGTGGCTGCTGTCCGCCAACCGGGACGAACGCGAGTTCACCGACCCGGACCGGTTCGACATCCACCGCGTGCCCCAGCGCCACGCGGCCTTCGGCCACGGCATCCACTTCTGCATCGGCCAGCTGCTGGCCCGAGTGGAGGCCAGAGTCGTGGTGGGCGTGCTGCTGGACCGGTACGCCCAGATCCGGGTGAGCCCCGGAGTGCCGGTGGAGTTCTTCCGCCAGGGCTTCTTCTCCCCTCGGAACCTTCCGGTGGCCGTGCGGGCTTGATCGGAGAGGCGTGAGGAGCTGGCAGGGGTTGCGGGCTCGGCCTCAGAACGTGTACCGGAGCAGGCGCGCGAAGTTGCGCAGGCCGGGAAACAGCCCCAGCGCGGCGGGCAGGATGCGGTAGCGGGCGGGAATGTTGGCTTCCCGTAGCAGCTCGACCGTGGGGCGGTCCTCGGCCAGCCGCAGCCGCGGCTGGTGACGCTCAAGCTCGTGGGGATCCCTGAGCGTCCAGTCGAACGCGGTGCCCGCCCGCCGCAGGGCCGGGTTGTGCTTCGACACCGTCGCGACCCAGGGGGCGGTCACGTCGAAGACCACCTGGCCGCCCGGGAAATGCGCGATCACCTGGTCGAGCAGCCGGTGCACGTCGGGCTCGGTCAGATACGTCAGCAGCCCCTCGGCGAGCACCAGGGCAGGCCGGTCGGTGGGGACCCGCGCCCACCAGGATCCGTCGGTGACGGAGGCGCCAATCGTGACGACACCGTCCCGGGCGGGGTAGAGCCGCTCGCGCAGCTGGACAACCTCCGGGTAGTCGAGGTCATACCACAGGACCGTTCGCGGTGGATCGATCCGGAAGACGCGGCTGTCGAGCCCGCACCCGAGATTCAGCACGACCCCGTCCGGGTGCTCGGCGAGAAATCGCGCGACCCAGGCGTCGAATTGTTTCGACCGTACCGCGATGGTCCGCACGCTGTGGCGCAACGAGGCGAACCGCCCGAAGTCGTAGTCGATCCGGCCCACAAGCTCATCGGCGTACGCGTCACCGAGAATCGGTCTGGCAGCTCTGCTGTCCAGCGCCCGCAAATACAGGACCATAAGCAAGGTCTCCTTCACCCCGGTCAAGTTGACCCGTTCCACCCTGGCCTCCTTCATCGTCACTGATCGCACGCATTCGGTCACCAAAAGCTGATTGTCAATTCTTACTCGAAACGGCCGAGTTGGCTCGCAACGCTATCAGTTTTTCGGTGTGACTGTTCAACGCCGGGCAGTCACCTCAGCCTGGATTTCACTGGCGCGTTCCCGAAGGTTCACGAATTTGCCGATGGATGAATACATGACCACGCCGTGCAGCCTCATCTGGGGGAATCGTGATCGGTGGGCGCGTCGTGAAGTGGTCACGGTCGTTGGCCGGATAGCCCCGACTCATGACCGCGCCGGGGCACCACCTGCCGGTCGGTCGATGCGGCCGGCTGGCTTCCTGGAAGGAGTCCCGTGGCCCATCATCATGTGTTGCCGCGCTATGTGTTGCCGCGCTGGGTCGGCGCCCTGCTCGCCGCGACTACCCTGGCCGGCGTGGTGGCCGCCGCTCCGGCCGCCGCCGACCCCAACTTCTCCCTGGCGCGGTGCTCAACCAGTTACTTCGATGCTGATGCCCGGCTCGGGCCGGACCAGCTGCCCGCGCCCGGGCAGAGCGAGGTCGGCGACGAGGTGGCCGGCTACCAGCGAACCGGTGCCGAAACCCCCGACGAATTCCTCAGGCAGTACTACGACAGCACCGCGAACGGGGGTCAGGGCGGCTTCATCTACCCACCCGCCAACGGTTTCGTGACCGACAGCACCGGCCAGCCCGTCGAGCGCCCCGAGACCCTCGCCGTGGGATCCCAGGTCGATCGGTATGGCAGTGAGTTCGGCGGCTTCCTCGCCCCCTACGGCACCCCGTACAGCGGCCGGTCCATCCCACCGGCGAACCTGGACACCTCCGATCCGGACTTCACCTGCAACTACCACGCCTACCGGGTGCTCAAGCCGTTCGCCGCCGAGGCCGGACCAGCCGCCCCCTGGTTCGCCCAGCCTGGTGGGGGCGAGCAATACCAACTCGATGGCGCGCTGCTGCCCGGCGGGCCAGCCCGCCCCAACGTCAAGTATCTGATCGACAATGGTTACCTGCAACGGTTGAACTGAGCTAGCGCACTATCGCGGCGCTCGGCCAGGGAGGATTCGGGTCGACTTCCTGGTCATAGTCGACATCGGGCACAGCGAAGCCGTACAGGCGGCGGACCTCATTGCGGAACCAGTCGACATCGGCGAGGTCAGCGATGTTGTCCGACGTGGCCGCCCGCCATCGGGCGGCCACGTCCGCTTGGACATCAGGGGCGAGTTCCCGCTGGTCGAGGCGGATTTGGTCGTGATCGTCAAGTTCCATCCGGGTGGTGCCGACGAGTTGATCCCACAGGTCCACGAATTGGTCGATGGGCGAATACATGGCCGCACCCATGACACCGCGCAACAACCCCACGTACAAGGCGATGCCGGGGATCGCGGTGGAGGACTGCGTGACGGCGGCACCGTTGACCGAGATCAGCGCGCGCCCGCCGTGGGCGTTGGTGAGCCGCGCGTCCAGAGTCCTCGCGGTCTGTTCCAGATGTGTTTTCGCGGCACCAATCGTGCCCTTTCGGTAAATCGCCGAGGTCAGTTCGGAGCCGACATAAGACAGGGCTATCGTCTGGAAACCGGGTCGGATCAAGCCGCGCTCGGCCAAGGCGTCGATCCAGCGTGCCCAGTCCTCCCCGCCCATGACCTGCACTGTTTCCTCGACGTCAGCGCCTTCGGCGGCCGGAACCTCGATCTCCCGCAGCAGTGGGGCACCGTCGTCGTCAAAAACCAGCGTCTTGGTGCGATACGCCTGCCCGATCGGCTTGATGACCGATCGGTAGGTCTTTCCGCTGACCGGATCGACCCGGCGGGGGGACGCGACACTGTAAATCAGGTAGTCAACCGGCCCGAATCGCGGGGTGATGAGGTCCAGCACCTCGGTCTTGGTGGCGTCGGCGAAACAGTCGGCGTTGACGAACTCCATGTGCGCACCGGCGTGGGCCGCCAGCTGGGAGGTCGCGACGGTTCGGTACCAGCCGGCGCTGGCCGTCCGCCGATCGGTCCACGATTTCTCGTAGCACACGCCCACGCCGCGAATGCCGTAACGGGCGAGCCCCGCGATCGTCGCGGCCAGTCCGTACCCGGCGCTGGAGCCGATGATCAGCGCGACCGGGTTGCGGGATGTGTCAACGGCGCGGACCTGGGACCACATGTCCGCGACACTCTGAGCGCATCCGGTGGGGTGGGAGTCGAGTAGCAGAAAACCGCGTCCAGTGGGGCGGACAACGCGTGTGGTCATGAGGCGCCTATCGCTATCGGGAACGGTGGCGTAGCTTACGCTGGTTTCTCACGGGGACCTGTAGTCGTTCGTGACGATCACGATCAGACCGGGGCCGACGCTGGCGATGCCCGGGAACCGGGGCTCGACCCGCATCCCGAACTGGTTGCCGAGCGCCGCGGCGTCGGCGCGCTGATCGGCGCTGTCCTGGTAGTACGTGGTGGTCGTCGGGATGGTGCCGCGCGCGTAGTTGCCGACCTCGACCACGGTCCACCCGGCGGCGGTGAGATCCCGCGCGGCGCGGGCGGCCAAGCCGCGGATGGTGCTGTTGTTGTAGACCCGAACCTGGCCATGACTCGTCACAGCGGGACTCGCCTGTCCGGAACCCTGGGCGCCGGCTGGCGCGCTCTCGGCGGCATCCGACGGGCTGAGCGGGGACACCGCGGGGGGCTGCGCGGGGAACGAGGGCATCGGCGGCGGGTAGGGGATGGTGGACGGGCTCGCCGGTGCGCTGGCGGGAGCGGGGATGGGGGGTCGCTGGGTGGCCGTGTTCCGGCCGCCACGAGTGAGGGTCACCACTGACCCGATGACGAAGGCGAGCACCGCGAACAGCAACAGCGCCAACCCGGCGGTGCGCAAGCGCGTGCGGCCTCCAGGCCCGTTCGGGATGCCCATGGCGCTAGCGAGAGTCGGCGCTGAGCCGGCGCGCGGCGCGGGCCCGCTGGCGGCCGGAGCGCAGCCGGCGCAGCCGCTTGACCAGCATCGGGTCAGTGGCAAGCGCCTCGGGCCGGTCGATCACGCTGTTCAGGGCCTGGTAGTAGCGGGTGGCGGACATGTCGAACAACTCCCGGATGGCCTGCTCCTTGGCGCCGGCGTACTTCCACCACTGCCGCTCGAAGGCCAGCATCTCGCGCTCTTGGCCGCTCAGGCCCTCGCGGTTCAGGCCCTCGGACTGGTGGTCGATCGGGTGCAGCGCCGGTGCGGCGTCCATTGCGCTCCTCGGTTCACGATCCCAATGCCCGGAGAATCCTGGAGAATCACAGTGATGTGATTCTGCCCAGCATTGAACCATGCGGCGGGCGCGGGCGGGCCGACGGCGCCCCTCGCGCTCACGGCTGGGCAGACGTTACTGTTGGCCAGCATGGCTGTCTGCCCGATCCGGATCGTCGGCGACCCGGTACTGCACACCCCGACCAGGCTGGTCACGGAGTTCGGTGAGGCGCTGCACGCGCTGGTCGCGGACATGTTCGACACGATGGCGGCGGCCCAGGGCGTCGGGCTGGCCGCCAACCAGATCGGCGTGGACCTGCGCCTGTTCGTCTACGACTGCGCTGATGAGCAGGGCGTGACCCACCGGGGTGTGGTGGCGAACCCGGTGCTGGAGACCAGCGAGCGGCCCGAGACCATGCCCGACCCCGACGATGACTGGGAGGGCTGTCTGTCTGTACCCGGTGAGTCCTTCCCCACCGGGCGGGCCAGCTGGGCCAAGGTCACTGGCGTCGATGCCGACGGCGCGCCGGTCACCGTCGAGGGCACCGGCCTGCTGGCCCGATGCCTGCAGCACGAGACCGACCACCTAGACGGCACCCTCTACCTCAACCGCCTGATCGGCCGTTACGCCCGCGAAGCCAAAAAGATGCTCAAAGCCCAAGGTTGGGGCGTACCCGGCCTAGCCTGGAACCCCACCGCGGCTCCCCCCAACTGAAAGCAACCGCTATTTGCTTCGAATGGCTTTCAGTACCCACTGGTGTAGCCAGTCCGGCGGCGACAGCAGATCAACAGTCATCGTGCCGAACTTGCGCGAGTGCCCACGTAGGATTACTTGGCGGCGGCCGGCCAAACCGACCGGCAGCCGCCCCCATTTACACACCTCAGGGCGGCGCGCAGCGCCTACGGAGTTGGCTTCGAATGGCGCTCAGGGCTCGAGGAGAGTGAGTGTTGGAGGAGCTGGTTTCCGCGGTGGGAACGGAGTTGTTGGGGCGGTTGGTGGGGGAGGTGATCACGCCGGGTACGGAGTTGCGGGTTGTCGATCGGCTGCGTCGGGACTATCCGGCGGAGCTGGTGCGTGCCGCGCTTGCCCAGCATGAGCTGCGTTGCCACGCTCGCGAGAAGTTCACCAGGGCAGAGCGGATGTTTTTCACTCGCGCCGGCCTGGAGCAGGCCACGTCGGAGGTGGTGGCTCGCCACCGCGCGACGCGCTTCGCGGGGGCCGCTCGGGTGGGGGATCTGTGCTGTGGCATCGGGGGGGATCTGATCGCTCTGGCGGGCCAGCGGGAGGTCATCGCGGTCGACCGGGACCCAGTGCACCTGCGGATGGCCCTGCTCAACGCGCAGGCCTACGCGGTGGCCGCGGCGATCACCACCGTGCACGCCGATGTCCGGGAGGTGGATCTGAGTAGCGTCGACGCGGTGTTCATCGACCCGGCGCGGCGAGCGAACGGCCACCGGATGCGGGCCGGTGACAGTGAGCCGCCGCTGTCCTGGGCAACCAGCCTGCTCGAGCGGATCCCCGCCGTCGGGATCAAGGCGGCCCCGGGGATCGCGCGTGGCGCGGTTCCTCCCGGCTGGGAGGTGGAGTTCATCGCCGAGCGGCGCAACCTCAAGGAGGCCGCACTGTGGTCCCCAGCCTTGGCCACCGCCACCAGCCGGGCCACGATCCTGCCGGAAGGCCACGTGCTGCTGCCGCTGCCCGGCCC
>JBDTAX010000191.1:0-31694 GCA_039924425.1 Pseudonocardiaceae bacterium | reverse complement strand
GGCGGGCCTGCGCTTCGGTGAGGCCGACGCTGGCGACCTGCGGGTCGGAGAACACCGCGTGCGGCACGAGGGTATGCCCCGGTGCTGGATAACCCAGCCGCCGGGGGGAGTCGGGGTGGGTGATGTTGTGCGCCACGATGCGCGCCTCGGCGTTGGCCATGTGCTTGAGCTGGAAATGGTTCGCGACATCGCCGAACGCCCACACTCCGGGCAGGGATGTCTGGTAGGTGTCGTCGGTCACCAGATGGCCGTGCTCATCGACCTCGAGGCCGCCGGCGGCGACGTCGAGCAGGTCGGTGTTGGGGCGCCGCCCGGTCGCCACCAGCAGGCTGGCAGCCTCGAGCACCTCGAGCCGCCCGTCGCGCTCGACGGTGACCGACACCCCGCCCGCGCGGGCGGCGACAGCGGTAACCGTGGTGTTGAGCAGCACCCGGAAGCGGCGCTCCGCGAGTTCAGTGAACCGAGCCGACACCTGTTCATCCTCGACCGTGAGCAACCGGGGCCCGCGCTGCACGATGGTCACCTCAGCGCCGAACGCGCCGAAGACGTGGCCGAGCTCGGCGGCGATGACACCACCGCCGAGCACGATCAGTGAGGGGGGCACCTCAGCAACCCGCATGATCGTGTCCGAGGTGTGGAACGCGACTGTGTCGAGCCCGGGTATCGGCGGGACGATCGGACGTGCCCCCACCGCGACGACGATCCGCTGCGCGGTCAGCCGCTCGCCCGCCACCTCGAGCACTCGGGGGGCGACGAATCGCGCTGCGGCGGGGTAGACGTCAACGCCATTGTCGCGCCGGTAAGCCACCGCGCGCTCGTGCAGCGGATCGAGCCGGCCGAACACCCGGGCGCGGATGGCCGGCCAGTTGACCCGGTCTAGGGTCGCGTGCACCCCGAGTCGTTGGGCCTCGGCCACTCCTCGGGCCGCGTCGGCGGCCACGACGAGCATCTTGGAGGGGATGCAGCCGCGGTTGAGGCACGTCCCGCCGAAGCGATCAGGCTCGATGATCGCCGCCCGAAGGTGGCCGAGCTCGGGACCCAGCAGCATGTTGCCGCTCCCCGCACCGACCACGACCAGGTCATAGCTCTTCATTCGTCTCCATCTGCTTGTTGGCCACCGCGGGGTCCAGTGTCGTCCAGTGTCACGGATCAGATCTGCTGGCTCAGCTCGGCCAGCTCGTCTTGCCAGTAGCTTGTTTCTCTACCTAGACCATGGTAGGAATGACACCATGATTAACCGGGGATCGGAACCGCGGACGACATTGCCGATGTTGCTGGTGGTTCGGGCGATGCTCGCCGAGCCCGCTCGGGAGATGTACGGGCTGGAGATCTGCAAGGCCGCTGACCTGCCCAGCGGCACCATTCACCCGATCCTGGCCCGGCTGGAGCGCTGCGGGTGGCTGGAGAGCCGCTGGGAAGACATCGAGCCGACCGAGGAGGGCCGGCCTCGGCGTCGTTACTACCACCTCAGCCCCCATGGGGCTGAACGTGCCCGCGCCGCTCTCAACAAGGTTCATATTTCTGCACCGGAGCCGGCAGCGGAGCCCGTGGCGAAGCGGTGGCTGGTTCCCAGGCCGAGCGGGGGTGTCTCATGAGGTGGCGGGCCGCCCTCGACCAGGCACGTGCCATCGTTGGTGCCCTGGACCGCGAGGGTGCCATCGCTCGCGCTCTCGTCATGGCTCACGACCGCGATCTGAATCTGGATCTCGCCAGTGCGCTGCAGGTCGCCCGCACACTCGCCAGCGCTCTCGATCTTGATCGTGATCGTGTGCTGGATCAGGCTCGCGATCTCGTTGGCGGCCTCGTTGACGAGCTCGCCAACGCGATCGACAGTGACTACCCCCTGCACCGTACGCATGCCCGGGATCGCGCTGCCGTGATCGCTCGCGACCTTGCCCAAGCCCTGGACCGCGCCCAGCGCAGTGTCATGGACGGTGACTGTGCCCCTGACCGCGCCGCCGGCCCCGGCCTGGATCTTTCCCGTGACTTGGCCAGTGCCCTGGCCAGCTATCACGACCTGTTCCGCGCCCTGGCCAACTATCCCGCCCTCGAGCGTGACCGTGACATCGCCAGTGACTTCGCCCGTTACCGCGACGTCGCTCAAGACCTCGCTCGCTACCTGGACGGTCACTCCGCGACGCCCGGGGAGGTGGAGGCTGAAGGCGGCCGGGCGATGCCGAGAACGGTGCGGGTGGCGGTGTGGCTGCTGCCCCGGTCGTGGCAACCGCGCTACGAGGAGGAGTACCGCGCTGAACTCGCCGGGCTTCGTCACTATGCGCGGAACGAGTACGCGTGGAAGGTGCTGGTAAAGACGCCGCAGCAGTGCTGGGAGCTATGGGGGACGGAGTGCCCACCGGATCGTGCCCGAGCGGAGGAGTAAGTCACGTGGCGAGGTGGTTAGCCCCCGGTGCCTGGATTGTGGGCGTGGTCACCGCAGTGCTGCACGCGGCGCTCGGGCCAGTCCTAGTGATCGCAGGAGTGCTGTGGTTACCGCTGATGTTGATTATCATACTGATGATCACGCTGATTTTTGTGGCAATGTATTCGCCCCATCGGACGCGGCGTGAGGCAGCGGAAAGGATCCTCGATCGGCTGCTCGATGTGCTGATCCGACCACCCCGGCGATAGCGGCCGCCAGGAAGTTACTCACGAATGTCGACGATAAGGTTGGTTGTGATCATGGCGCAGCGCACCACATCCACGGTGAGGCATCGCGGGCGGCCGGGCTTTCGGCGTGAACTCGGTTTGATGGCACTGACGTTCGTCTCGCTGGGTTCGATCATCGGGTCAGGCTGGCTGTTGGGTGCGTTAACCGCGGCCACCTCCGCTGGTGGCGCCTCGATCGTGTCCTGGCTGTTGGCCGGTGTGATCATCATTTTGCTGGCGCTGGTGCACGCCGAACTCGGCGCGACCTACCCGCTGGCCGGGGGTACGGCGCGCTGGCCGCGGCTGGCGTTCGGCTCGCTGGGCGGATTCACGGCCGGTTGGGTGGCGTGGCTGCAGTCCGTGGCTGCTGTCCCGATTGAAGTTGAGGCCGCGCTGAGCTACCTGAACCACCAGTGGCATGGTCTGATCAACCCCGTGGGCGCGCTCACCCCCACCGGGCTGGGCGTGGCCACCGGGTTAATGTTGTTGTTCACCGTCATCAACATTCTCGGGGTGCGGTGGCTCGCGGACAGCAACACGATCACTGTGTTCTGGAAGGTCGCGGTACCGGTACTGACAGTTGTCGCTTTGCTCTGGATGTCGCACCGGTTCTCGAACTTCACCGCCGGCGGCGGTTTCGCCCCCTACGGCGCACGCGGGGTTTTTGCGGCCCTGCCCCTGGGAGTCGTGTTCGCGCTGACCGGGTTCGAACAAGCGACGCAGATGGCCGGTGAGGCACGCGACCCGCAGCGAAACGTGCCTCGTGCCGTGATCGGTTCAGTGATCGTGGGCACCCTGCTGTATCTGTTGTTGGAGGTCGCCTTCATCGGTGCGCTCGACCCCGGCAACCTCACGCATGGGTGGGCCAGCCCCGTGAGCAAGGGTGACTTCGGACCGTATGCGACTCTGGCCACCAGTCTGGGTCTGGGTTGGCTGGCGGTCATCTTGTATATCGACGCCTTCATCTCACCGGCCGGCACCGGCCTGATCAATATGGGCGTCGCCGCGCGGTTGTCCTACGCGCTGGGCCACGCCGGCTACATTCCCCGAGGGGTCAGCCGAATCAGCAATCGCGGTGTCCCCTACACCTCGATCATCCTGGCGTTCGTCGTGGGCATGATTTGTTTCCTGCCCTTCCCGAGCTGGAAAAGCCTGGTCTCGCTGGTCACGTCAGCGACAGTGATCATGTATGCATTCGCGCCGATCACTTTGCTGTCCTTGCGCAAGACCGACCCGGACCGCCCCCGCCCCTACCGGGTGCCAGCCGCACCGGTCCTGGCGCCGCTGGCGTTCATCGCCGCGAACGAGATCATCTACTGGACGCCCTGGGCCACGGTGGAAAAGCTCATGTTCACCATCGTCGTCGGCTACGTGCTTTTCGGGACTTCCTACGCGCTGGGCCATCCGATCGAGCGGCCCCCGCTGGATTCGCGGTCGCTGGCCTGGATTCTTCCGTGGTTCACCGGACTGTCTGTGATCTCCTATCTCGGGCGATATGGCGGTACGAAACTCATCCCTGAGTGGGTTGATTTGGGTGTAGTGGCCGTGTTCAGTCTCCTTATCTGCACCCTCGCGGTCCACCTGCGCCTGCCGGCGGAACGAGTCGCGGCCACCCTTGCGGTCGACCAACTCGACATACCCGTACCCCTGGGGTCACGCAAGAAATTTACCATTGGTGAAATTGGCGAGCTGAGTTGAATCTCGTGATGGGGTGATCTACGCTTCCCGCCGGGGGGTGGATCATGCCACATCGTGAGCCGACGATTCGCAGCCGGGAGCTGGGTGACGGGCTGCGCGAGGCGATGAAGAAGGCCGATCTGAGCGGGCGGCAGGCCGCCCAGCGGCTCGGCCTGTCACCGAGCATGGTGTCGATGCTGCTGTCCGGCAAGCGCGGCGCCAAGGAGGTGGACATCGCCGCGTTCCTCGGGGCCTGCCAGGTCAAGAGCCCCGAGCGGGAACGGCTGCTCGCGCTGTGCCGAGAGCAGGACACGCCGGGCTGGTTCCAGCAGCACGGCTCCCGGCTGCCCAAGCAGCTCATGACGCTGATCGACCACGAGAACAAGGCGGTCGTGATCAGCGACTTCCAACCGATGGTGGTGCCCGGCCTGTTGCAGACCGCCGAGTACGCCCGCTCGCTGATCCGGGAGAGCGGGATCCTTCCACCGGGTGAGATCGACGACCGGGTGGCTGCCCGGCTGGGCCGCCAGTGCCTGTTCAGCCGGGAGCGCCCGGCGCGGTTCAGCTACTACCTGCACGAGTTCGCGCTGCGGTTGCCGGTCGGCGGGCGCGCGGTGATGGCCGAGCAGTTGGAGCACCTGCTGCGGATGGCGCGGCGTTCCTACCTGACGCTGCGGGTGGTGCCCGCCGCGCGCGGCGGGCATGCCGGGATCGCCGGGCCGTTCATGTTGATGGAGTTCGCCGAGTTCAAGCCGGTGGCCTACTTGGAGAGCGAGACCGCCTGCCTGTTCTTGGAGCGGCCCGAGGAGATCGCCGCCTACCAGCACATCCTGCGGGTACTGGCGCGGACCGCGCTCAGTGAGCAACAATCCATGCAGCTGATTGCCGCCCTGGCAGCCGGGCTCGCTCCGGATCGAGAGGACCATGATGATCGCGCCTGAGCCGGACCGCATCGTCTGGCGCACGAGCAGCTACAGCGGAAACCAAGGTGCCTGCGTCGAGGTCGGCTGGCGCACGAGCAGCTACAGCACGAACCAGGGCGACTGCGTCGAGGTCGCGCCCGCGCCGGAGGGCATCCTGGTCCGCGACTCCAAAAACCCCGCCGGCCCCGCCCTCGCCTTCCCCATTTCCGCCTGGCAAACCTTCCTCACCACCCTGGCTCCCTGACCCCGCCCCTATTGTGTTCACCGTGCACGCTAACGGCGATGTCACACGGCGGCGCTGGACAGAGATTCCCCCCGACCAGGCGTGGTTCTGGACCGCTGAGTGGCAGGACGGCGAGCGGGAGGCCAGCGCGGAACTGGCCGCTGGTGAAGGAACCCTCTATGAGGATGTGGACGCCCTGCTCGCGGGTTTGAACGGCTGAGAAGACCAGGTGGCAACCTTTAAAAGTTCCACCGCGATTCCAGCGCGACTTCGACAAACTGACCCCCGACCAATGTGCATGAACGTGAAGTCGTCCATGCCGCTATGAAACTATCTCCTGTTTGAGAATTAAAAATAATCCAATGCGCGATTTAACCTGGATAAAGGATTGTGAGTTTGCCGTGGTTACCGCATACCTGCGATGGGGCTTGCTCTGGAGGTGCGTTGTGGCGACGGCACGCGGAGGCGCAGCTCGCATAGTGGGCGACCTGGCACGTGACGCCGACCCACGGGGCAGCCAGACACTGTCAGTGCCTGCCGCTAGGGTCATCCGCACCAAGGGCAGCTCTGGCTGCAAGACTGAAGATCAGCAGCTCGCTGTTGACGGATGGGCGATCGATGAGCGCAGCACAAGCAGGTGAAGCCGCTACCGCGTTGATGGCACGGGCCGAGGCTCGGCGCGTCAGTGCGCTCCAGACGCTCGCCGATGATCAGCAGGCACATCTCGGCCAGTTCTTTACTCCCGGGCGTGCGGCCGCGCTTATCGCTGGCCTGCCACGCCTCCCAGAGGAAGGCCGATTCCGTGTACTCGACCCCGGAGCGGGCTCGGGGTCACTCGCGACTGCCTTGACAGCCCGGGTGCTTCAAGAGCGCCCGGCCCTGGAGCTGGAGATCGTAGCAGTCGAATGTGATCCCGAAGTAGGGCGCTACCTCCAAGCAACCTTGACTGATCTCACCGAAACCGCTGGTACGGCAGGGGTCAAGGCAACTACTGAAATGGTGTTGGGGGACTACATTGAGCTTTCGACTAGCTTGATGGCGAAGCCGGATGCGCTCAACAGTCCGTTCGACTTAGTTATCATGAACCCGCCATACCGCAAGCTGGGACTCAACTCCGTGCACCGCCGGGCACTCCTCAATGAGGGTGTCGAGTGCCCGAATCTCTATGCCGCCTTTTTGGCTCTCGGTGCAGTGGCTCTTGATCCTGGCGGACAGCTTGTCGCGATCACCCCGCGCTCTTTCGCGAACGGACCTTACTTCAGGCAGTTCCGTCGGTTTATGCTCGATAGGCTGTCGCTTGACCGGCTGCATGTTTTTGAATCCCGCTCAACCGTCTTCTCTGATGCGGGCGTACTCCAGGAAAACGTTGTCTTCTCTGGTACGCACCAAGGAAGAAATGACAAGGTAATCTTGTCGGTCAGTCGTGGTCATACGGATAAGCCAGTAGAACGTGTCGTGGGTTACGGCGACGTGGTGCGTCCTGGCGACAGGCAGTACTTCATTCGCGTCTTGGCTGATGACAGTGACACCCTCATCGCTGAGACGGTGGCTGCCCTGCCTGCAACTTTGCCTGATCTTCATGTTCAGGTTTCGACGGGCAAGGTTGTGGACTTTCGTGCGCGCGATAACCTAAGAAAACTCCCGGAGTTCGGCGGTGTTCCTCTAGTCTACCCTGGCAATGTGCGCAGCGGGATTGTCGAGTGGCCGCGTGAGATCCGCAAGCACCAGGGTTTTGCTGTGCGATCCGAAAGTGAACAGAAGAAGTTCCTGCTGCCCGCCGGTTTCTATGTCGTTGTTAAACGCTTTTCGGCTAAGGAAGAGCGCCGACGGGTAGTGGCTGCCGTCTGGGATTCTGGTCGGAATTCCTCGGCTGTTGCCTTCGAAAACCATCTCAACATCTTTCATGTTAATGGTGCGGGGCTTGACCGCGATCTAGCCGTGGGGCTCAGTTACTGGTTGAACAGTTCAATCGTCGACACTTTCTTTCGCACCTTCTCTGGCCATACGCAGGTAAATGCCACGGACCTGAGGGCGCTCCGCTTTCCGCCGCGCGATGCCCTCAAAGCTCTTGGGCATGGGCGAGAGATTTTACTGCCCGTGCAGGATGAAATTGATCGACTGGTCGTGGACATCATGAGCGTCATGGACGGTGCTGCTTGAGCTTGTCAATCACCCGCCGCACTGCGGAAGCGCAGCGGCTACTCACCGCATTGGGCTTTGACCGCGAGCGCACGAACGAGAGGTCGGCGCTGGTTTTACTTTCCTTGGTAGTGCTGACGCCGGGTACTCCTTGGAGAAAAGCAACTAACCCACTTCTCGGGACCAGGGCGATCATGGATTGGATACGCGACTCCTACGAGAGGGATTACGCAGCAAACAGTCGAGAGACAATTCGTCGGTTCACATTGCATCAGTTTGCCGAGGCGTTATTGGTGGAACAGAACCCAGACAAACCCGATCGTCCCGTCAACTCGCCAAAGTGGTGTTATCAAGTCCATCCCCGAGCTCTCGAAGTAATCCGTACTTTTGGGCAAGCCAACCATGATGCAATTTTGAATTCGTACCGAGTTGAAGTCCCGGGACTGAAGGTAAAGTACGAAGCGGCTCGTCAGCTCAATCGAATTCCAGTAACTCTCCCAGGCGGTGGTGCGCTGACACTGAGTGCTGGCGGGCAGAACGTTCTCATCAAGCGGATGATCGAGGACTTCTGCGCCTATTTTACCCCGGGCGGAGAAGTGCTGTATGTAGGGGATGCTGATACAAAATGGGCTGTCTTCGAGCGGGACATCTTTTGGTATCTCGGTGTTGTCGTCGACCATCACGGCAAGATGCCTGATCTCGTCGTGTACCTGCGCGACCACAACTGGCTCGTCCTTCTGGAGGCTGCCTCCTCGCATGGGCCTGTTGACGCGCAGCGTCACAGTGAGCTTGCCCAGCTTTTCGCGGGTTCCTCGGCCGGTCTGGTCTTTGTGTCATGTTTCCCTGATCGACGCGAAATGCGGAAGTACCTCGCTGACATCGCGTGGGAGACCGAAGTGTGGTGCGCGGATAATCCAACGCATCTCATCCACTTCAATGGAGAGCGGTTCCTCGGTCCGTATGGGGCTACCATTAACAGATCGGGTCCGGCAAATTAACGATCTCGCTTGCAGTGCCATCCGGTACGTGGCGCCGCCACCCCGGGGGTGTTATCCGACCCGGTGGGGCGCGCTGACAAGGTAGGTACGTGACGGCGACCGGCGATGAGGAGTGCACCCACGAGGATGTCACCGACGAGGACTTCAGCGATGCGGTGTTCGCTGATCAGGAGTGGGAGGGGCGGTGCTTCGTCGGTTGTCGGTTCACTGACGCTGACCTGCGCGGGTTGCGCACCCGGGGCTGCCGGTTCACCGACTGCGACTTCACGCTCGCTGACCTGGGCGCCTCTGAGCACCGCGCGACGGCGTTCCACAGCTGCACCTTCCAGCGCACCACGCTGGCCGACTCGGTGCTGGAGAGCTGCTCGCTGCTGGGCAGCACGTTCAGTGACTGCCGGCTGCGGCCGTGGACGCTGCGCGAGGTCGACCTGCGCCTCACCGCGCTGGGCCACGCCGATCTCCGGGAGACCGTGCTCGCCGGGTTGCGGCTGACCGAGGCGAACCTGGTGCGGGCCGACCTGCGGGGCGCCGACCTGTCCGGCGCCGACCTGACCGGGGCCCGGATGCTGGAGACCCGGCTGGAGGGTGCCGACCTGCGCGGGGCCCGGCTGGACGCCGACGCTCTGGTGCAAGCACGGCTGACCGGTGCCCGGATCGACGTGGACACCGCGATCCGCTTCGCCGCGGCCAACGGGCTGCGGGTGGACGTGGGCTGCGGTGAGAGGTGAGTCCGGGTGCATAGGATGCCCCCGTGCGTGCGGTGATCCTGAACGGCAAGGCGGCCCGTCGTGGCTAGGCGGACGAGCCTGCGGCCACAGCTGATCTTCATCCTGGTTTGGGTGGTGGTCGCGGTGGGCATGGTGCGCATCGCGCAGTACCACTGGCGGGAAGGCACGGTGATCATCGGCGGGGCGCTGTTGCTCGCCGCGGGGTTGCGTGCGGTGCTCGCACCCGAGTGGACCGGGTTGCTCGGGATCCGTCGTCGCGCCGTGGACGTGCTCACCTACGGCGCCCTCGGGTTGTTGATGCTGGCCGTGGCGCTGACCATCACCGGGGGACCACTGGCCAGCGGCTGAGCTGAGCGCGCTTGATAACCTCCAGCAATGGCACGTTTCGGGCAGGTAGCGGTCATCGGAGCTGGTTTCTACGGTGCGACCACCGCGCAGCGGCTGGCTGAGTACGACCTGTTCGACACCGTCGTGCTCACCGACATCATCGAGGGCAAGCCGGCGGGCTTGGCGCTGGACATGAACCAGTCCGCTCCCCTGGAGGGCTTCGAAACCCGGATCGTCGGCCAGACCACCGGGGCGGACGGCTCGGGCTACGGCGCGATCGCCGGCAGCGACATCGTCGTGATCACCGCTGGGCTGCCCCGCAAGCCGGGGATGCGACGGATGGACCTGATCGAGGTCAACGCCCGCATCGTCGGGCAGGTCGCGGAGAACGTCGCTCGGCACGCCCCGGACGCGGTGGTCATCGTGGTGTCCAACCCGCTGGACGAGATGACCGCGCTGGCGCAGCTCGCCACCGGGTTCCCCCGGCATCGGGTGCTGGGCCAGGCCGGGATGCTTGACACCGCGCGGTTCACCAGCTTCGTCGCCGAGGAGCTCGCCGTCCCGGTGTCGTCGGTGCGCACCCTGACGCTGGGCTCGCACGGGGACACGATGGTCCCGGTGCCCAGCGCGTGCACGGTGAACGGCGCGCCACTGACCGACCTGTTGTCCGCTGAGAAGATCGAAGAGCTGGTCACCCGGACCCGTAACGGTGGCGCTGAGGTCGTCGCCCTACTCAAGACCGGCTCGGCGTACTACGCCCCGTCCGCTGCGGCGGCCCGCATGGCGCGCGCGGTGCGCGAGGACTCCGGTGCCGTGCTGCCGGTCTGCGCCTGGGTGGACGGCGAGTACGGGATCTCCGGTGTCTACCTGGGTGTCACCGCCGAGCTGGGCCGGGAAGGGGTGCGCCGGGTGGTGGAAACACCGTTGACTGACAGTGAGCTCGCGGAGCTGCGCAAGGCCGCCGAGGCAGTCCGGGCCAAGCAGGACGACATGCAGCATCGGTGATCAGCCGGTGTAGAGCGCTCGCACGACATCCTCGATGGACGGTTCGACCACCAGCAGATCCCGCACCGCGACCCTGGCGACCACGGCCGCGATCAGCTCCGCGGCGCTGGTCTGTTCGGCCGCGAAGGCCAGCCGCTGACGCAACCCGTTCGCTTCGACCGTGACCTCGAGCACGCCGGGCAGCCCGGTGAGTGTTTCGTGCGGCTCCTCCAGGTCCACCACCAGCCGGCGGGCCCCGCCGAACCGGCGGCGCAGCTCCGCCAGCGAGCCATCCACCAGCACTCGCCCGTGGTCGATCACCACCAGCCGCCGGCAGAGCCGCTCGACGTCCGGCAGGTCGTGCGTGGTCAGCAGCAGGGTGACGCCCTCGACGGCGTTGGCCCGGGCAAGGAACGCGCGCAGCCGTTCCTTGCTGATCAGGTCCAGGCCGACCGTTGGCTCGTCCAGCACCAGCAGCTCAGGTGCGTGCAGCAGCGCCGCGGTGAGCTCGCCGCGCATCCGTTGACCCAGCGAGAGCTGCCGCACCGCGGTGGCCAGGAACGGCGCCAGCTCCAGCAGCTCGACGCACTCCTCAAGGCGTCGGGCGTGGTCGGCTTCGGATACTCGGTGGATCCTGCGTAACAGCGCGAAACTCTCGGCCAGCGGCAGGTCCCACCAGAGTTGGCTGCGCTGCCCGAAGACCACCCCGATCCGCCGGGCCAGTTCGCGGCGGTGCCGCACCGGGTCCAGACCGCAGACCCGAATCCGGCCGGCGGTGGGGACCAGAATCCCGGTCAGCATCTTGATCGTTGTCGACTTGCCGGCCCCGTTGGGTCCGAGCATGCCGACCGCCTCACCGGGCGCGATGGACAGCGTCACCCCGTCCACCGCGGCCATCCGGACCCCACGCCCGCGCCGGAACTCCCGGCGCAGCCCGTCGATCTCGATCAGCGCAGGCACAGTTTCATGACCCACAGTTCACGATCCCGCGCCGACGTAGTGGCGCAGGCCGGCCCGCCAGGCCAGGGCGGCCACGCCGGCCGCGCACACCGCCACCAGCGGCGCGCTGTACCGCAACACCGGGGGCAGCCCGAGCGGGTCCGGCTTGCCGAGGATCGCGAGCGCGGGGTAGTAGGCGACGAACGCGCCGGGCACCACGAACGCCATCAGCCGCAGCAGCCATCCGGAGAACACCGACACCGGGTAGGAGGTGAACAGTCCGGAGCCGTAGGTCACCGCGGCGGTCAGCTCCTGGCTTTCCACCAGCCAGAACGTGGTGGCGCTGGCCGCGACCCAGACCGCGCCGAGCAGCACCAGCCCGGTCAGCGGGGTGATCAGCAGCACCGCCACCCGCAGTGGCGTCCAGGAGATGTCCGAGATGGCCAGCACGTAGCCGAGCACGGCGAGCGCGGTGCCGACCTTGCCGAGCCGGCGCAGCGCGAAGTCGGACGCGCACATCTGGGTCATGACGGGCAGCGGGCGCAGCAGCAGTGCGTCCAGCGTCCCGGTGCGGACCAGCTGACCGACCTTGTCCAGCGGGCCGACCAGCATGTCGGCCAGCCCGAAGGCGATCCCGGCCAGGCTGAAGACCAGCAACACCTCCCGCCGGGTGAACCCGCCCATCTCACCGACCCGGGAGAACAGCACCAAGATCACCACCATGTCCTCCAGCTGCACCACCGCCTGCGCGGCGCATTGCAACGCGAACGAGGTCGGGTAGGCCAGTTGGCCGCGAACCGACGCGGCCACCAGGCCGCGGTACACCGCGAAGCGCTCACCCACCCTGGATCACCAGCGTCCGCACTGCTCTGGCCAGCACCAGGCGCCCGGCGGCGAGCAGCGCCGCCGCCCAGGCCAGCTGGTAGGCCAGCAGCGGCGGGACCGCACCCTGACCCACCGCGATGTCGATCGGCGCCTGCATGATCGCTGGAAACGGGGTTGCCCAGATCACCGCCGCGGCCCAGCCGGGGAAGAACCCGATCGGGATCACTAGGCCGGCCAGAATGTTGGCGAGCACAGAGTGCAGGTACAGCAGGCCACGCCAGTCCAGCAGCCAGAACGCCACCAGGTTCACCAGGAACCGGATCGCGAAGCTGACCAGGACGGCGAGCAGTACACTGAAGCCGAACGCCGTCCAGCGCAGCGCCGAGCCGGGCAGCGTGAGGGTGAAGAACGCCAACCCGACCAGCAGTGGACCGGTGAACCGGGTCAGCAGCGCGAAACCTGCCCGGCCCAGATCCTCAGCCAGCAACGCGGCCTGCAGATCGATCGGGCGGAGCAGGTCGACGGCGATGTCGCCGCTACGCACCCGATCCCCGAACTCGGAGCTACCCCAGATCTGCACCACGGCGATCAGGCCCTGGCCGATCCAGACAAAGGTGACCGTGCGGGACGGATCGTACCCGGCTACCCTGGCGCTGCCGGCGAATACGGTGAGCAGCACCGCGCACCGCATGAAGCCGAACACCACGTTGGTGGCCAGCCCGGCGACCACCGCCTGCCAGTAGGTCGCATACCGGCGGAAGCCGGCGCGGATCAGCCGGAGGTAGCAGGCGGGCACGTCGGACAACGTTAACCGACACCACATACGCTGGCACCTGGTCAGTCGAGAGTCGAGAGGAGAGGCCGTTGTCGTGGCGTAAGATCAAGGTAGTGGGGACCGTCGTCGAGCTCGACGGTGATGAGATGACGCGGGTCATCTGGCGGTTCATCAAGGACAAGCTGATTCTGCCCTACCTCGACATCACCCTCGACTATTACGACCTCGGCATCCTGCACCGCGACGCCACCGATGACCGGGTCACCGTTGAGGCCGCGCACGCGATCGCCCGGCACGGGGTGGGCGTAAAATGTGCCACGATCACCCCCGACGAGGCGCGGGTCGAGGAATTCGGTTTGAAGCAGATGTGGCGCTCGCCCAACGGGACGATCCGCAACATTCTCGGCGGTGTGATCTTCCGGGAGCCGATCGTCTGCGCCAACGTGCCCCGTCTCGTGCCGCACTGGACCAAGCCGATCGTCATCGGCCGCCACGCGCACGGTGACCAGTACAAGGCCAGCGACTTCGTCGTTCCCGGGCCGGGCACCGTGACGCTCACCTACACCCCCGACGACGGCCACGAGCCGCTGGAGATCGAGGTGGCGCGCTTCGGCGCGGGCGGTGGCGTCGCGCTCGGGATGTACAACTACCGCAAATCCATCGAGGATTTCGCCCGGGCTTCGCTGCGCTACGGCCTGGCCCGTGAGTACCCGGTGTACCTGTCGACCAAGAACACGATCCTCAAGGCTTATGACGGCATGTTCAAAGACGTGTTCGCTGAGATTTACGAATCGGAGTTCAAAGCCGACTTCGAGGAGCGTGGCCTCACCTACGAGCACCGGTTGATTGACGACATGGTTGCCGCCGCGCTGAAGTGGTCTGGTGGCTACCTCTGGGCCTGCAAGAACTACGACGGTGACGTGCAGTCCGACATTATCGCGCAGGGCTTCGGCTCGCTGGGCCTGATGACCAGCGTGCTGATGACCCCGGACGGCCGGACCGTCGAGGCGGAGGCCGCGCACGGCACCGTCACCCGGCACTTCCGGCAGCATCAGCAGGGCAAGCCCACCTCGACCAACCCCATCGCGTCGATCTTCGCGTGGACCGGGGGCCTGCGTCACCGCGGCACGCTGGACGCGACCCCCGAGGTCACCCGCTTCGCGCAGATCCTGGAGCGCGTTTGCCTCGGCACCGTCGAGAGCGGCAAGATGACCAAGGATCTGGCGTTGCTGATCGGCCCAGCGACCCCGTTCCTGACCACCGAGGCCTTCCTCGACGAGCTCGAGACGGGGTTGCGCCACGCCATGGGGTCGTGAGAATGACAGTCGCACAGCATCAGGGGCGGTGAGTGGTAGGTGGCCAAACGGCAGCACTGGTACATCGGGGGCGGCGTGGCGGTGGCCATTCTCTTGTTGGTCGCCGCGCACAACAGCCAGGACCCGCTCGGGACCAGCGTGCCAGGAGCCAGTGACACGGGCCCGTGCACGGTGACGGTGACAGCGGACTCGCTCAATGTGCGGTCCGGTCCGGACAGCTTCGCCTCCGTGGTGCAGACCTACAGCAAGGGCGAGGTGATATCGGCCGACCGGACCATTCTCAACGACTACCGGCAACTCGGTCCGGACCGCTGGGCCGCGCAGGAATACCTCGACCCGATGCCGGGCAGCAACTGCGGATGACCGCTCTGGGGAAGCCGGGCCTGCTCCAGCGGTACCGGCTGCGCTACCCGTGGTTGGACCAGCTGGCCCGCGCTGGGCAGTCCTACACCGCCCACCACGGGGACCACTACGCCGCGGCGATCACGTTTTTCAGTGTGCTCTCCCTGGTGCCGTTGTTGATGATCGCTTTCGCGGTGGCGGGTTTCGTGCTCGCCGGCGATCCTGAGCTGCTGGGCCACTTGCAGGATCAGATCCAGACGGCCGCACCCGCCGGGTTGGGCCCGACGCTCAACCAGGTCATCGCCGGGGCGATCAAGTCCCGCGACGGCGTCGGGATCGTGGGCCTGCTCGGCGCGCTGTACTCCGGGCTCGGCTGGATGGGAAGCCTCCGCGAGGCGCTCACCGCCCAGTGGATTTCAACCGAGGGTGAGCCGCCGCCCAAACCGGAGGGTTTCCTGCGCACGAAGGTCGTCGACCTGCTGGCGTTGCTCGGCCTGGGGCTGGCGCTGGTGGCGTCCTTCGCGCTGACCGGCGTGGGTACCGCGTTCGCCACCGTCGCGCTGAACGCGCTGGGCCTCGGGCAGGTTTTCGGGGCCCGGCTGGTGCTCCTCGTGCTCGCCACGGTGGCGTCGGTGGCCGGGATGTGGCTGGTGTTCCTCTGGGTGCTCGCCCGGCTGCCGAGACAGCCGGTGCCGCTGCGCGCCGCGACGCGCGCCGCGCTGTTCGGGGCGATCGGTTTCGAGATCCTGAAGCAGGCCTTCGCCATCTACCTGGACAGCGTCACCCACAGCCCCACCGGCCGGTTGTTCGGCCCGGTGATCGGCCTGATGGTGTTCGCCTACTTCATTTCCCGGTTCCTGCTGTTCCTCACGGCGTGGGCGGCGGCGGCCCCGGCGCGGGCACCGGACGTCCCGCGCTAGCTGGGTCCGGGTTTTACCCCGATGCGCCCGAGGTCCGGATAGGTGTCTACTGGAGAGCAGCGGGTCCGCTCCCCATCCCCCGCTGGGCCCGCGACAAGGAGACCACCATGCAGACCGCGATCAAGGTGCTCGGGACCATTGCGTTGATCTGGATCGGGTTCACAGTGCTCGGCTGGGTGCTGGGTGCCGCGTTCACCCTGCTGTTCTGGGCGGTGGTGGTTGGTGCGGTGCTGTTCGTCGGCTCGGCCGCGTACGCCGCGGTGAAGAGCAAGTCGAACCGTCACGCGCTCGATCGGTAGCGATCGCCCCCGCTCAAGACTGGCCGCCGGTCAAGACGCGCCGGAGGAGGTGCATCGCGGCGGTCACAGACCGGTCGCGGATCTCCGCGCGGTCGCCGGGCAGCACCGGGTCACGGTCCAGGGCCGCGCCGTTGTTCCGGGTCACGCAGACGCACACGTAGCCGACCGGCTTGGCCACGGTTCCCCCACCTGGGCCGGCCACCCCGGTGATCCCCACGCCGACACTGGCGCCGAAGCGCCGCCGTGCTCCGTCAGCCATGGCCCGGGCCACCTCCGGCGACACCGCGCCGTGCCGCTCGAGCAGCGCCGCCGGCACGCCCAGCAGCTCGGTCTTCACGGCGTTGGAGTAGGCCACCACACCGCCGGCGACGTAGTCCGACGCTCCTGGTCGCTCGGTGAGCCGAGCGGCCAGCAGCCCGCCCGTGCACGATTCCGCGAGCCCGATCCGCTGCCCCCGCAGCAGGCCGGCGAGCTGATCGTCCAGGGACGTGCCGTCGGTGGAGAACAGCTGCCGGGCGTGCCGGGCGCGGATCGCCTCGATGAGCCCGTCGCGGGCCGCCTCGGCACCGGGCCGATGTCGGATGTCGATCACTATCTCCGCGCGCCGCAAACAAGTGGTGATCTCCAGCGGTGTCAGGTCCAGCGTCTGGCCCACCTCACGCAGGGTCGCCGCGAGCTGTGACTCGGGCAGCCCGAACAGCCGCAGCCGCGCGGAAGCGAAGGGTCTGGTGCGCGCCAGCACGGCCGCGACGGCCGGGGTGCGCAGGGCTGGGGACCACATCGCCTGCAGCTCTCGGGGCGGTCCGGGCAGCACGATCACCGTCGGCCCGCCGTCGACCGGGACCACCAGTCCGGGCGCTGTACCCACCGGATCGAGAGTGCGCGCGCCGCGGGGCACCATCGCCTGCTTGCGGTTCGCCGCCCGCAGCGCCTGCGGGCTGACGTGCGCCAGGTGGCGGAACCGGGCGAGGATGGCGGTGATCTGACGCTCCATCGCCTCGTCGAGTTCCAACTCCACCCCGGCGAAACCGGCGACCACCTCGGCGGTCAGGTCATCCGCGGTGGGGCCCAGCCCGCCACTGGTGACGATCAGGTCGAGGCCCTGGCCGGCGAGGAAGCGCAGGGTCGCGGCCAGGTCCGCCGCCCGGTCCCCGACCCGGACCAGGTGCGCCACCTCGACACCCCACTCGCCCAGCCGCTGCGCCAGCCACGGGCCGTTGCTGTCGGTGATCAGCCCGCTGAGCAACTCCGTCCCGGTGACCACGATCCCAGCCCGGACATTCATCTTCTGGTGTTCCTGTTCTCACCGTCATCGGCGACTAGCCGAGTTGTTGGGCGAATTTGTCTAAAGCGGCGGCCAGTGTGTTGTCTATCAATTCACAAACCTCGCGCCATCGCGCGTCGGGGTCATCACTGAAAACCAAGGTGACACTGTCCGCTGGCGTGGATTCAAAGAGTGGCGTCGGTAGCGGTCGCTCGTCATCCTCTGAGGCGCGGGGTACTAGCGCTTCGGCGAACACCGTCACCGCGAGCACCCCGGTCTCGCCGGGGCCCACGCGTTGGATCACAACCACGAATCGGAGAGTTTGGTCGAGGACGACCAGGTGTAGACGTGTCCACCAACTGCCCTTGCTGAGGTTCGTGAACATGTTGACTTCACGGGCCGTACGGACTATCTGGATCTGCCAGTATTTTGCTGTCTCACTCGAGGGTTCCCCGTGATTCACTGACGAATACGTTTTCGGGTCCGCTTCACGGAACTGATCACGGATGCCGGCGCCGAGCTGTTCGAGGTGTACGACCAGCTTCTTTTGCAACTCCCCGGCGAGAATCTCTGCCTGGGTGGCGCGCTCGGTGAGTTTCGCATGCCGAAGTGCATGTAGCCGGTGAGCGTACGCTCGGGCAACCGCGAGAGCCCCGGTACCTTCCGCGACCGGTTCCGCGGGCATCTCAAGTTCTGAGCGCAATGCAACTATCTCAAGGCGGGCAAACAGGCGTATCAGATCGCGTAGATCGCCGTCATTCGCTTGATCGAGAGCGTCGAGGTAGACAACTCGCTGCCTGTTGTCCACCACCAGTGGTGCGTACTTGGCGCGAAGCAGCACCAGCAGCGTGAGGGCTCGAGCAACCCGGCCGTTGCCGTCCTCGAAAGGGTGAATCCTGGCGAATCGGTGATGCAGCCACGCCGCGCGCGCCACGGGATGTTCGTCGGCTGTCGCCTCGTACAGCTCGAGCAGTCGTTCCATGTGTGATTGCACATGCTCGGGTGGGGTATATTCGAGCAGTGTGCCGTCGTGCCGTCGCGCGTAATTCGGCTGCGTCTTCCATGTGCCGTGGTGTAGCGGAACCCGCAGGGTTTGTCCAGAATCGTTGCGCGCCTCGTACGTGCTCTGTGTGCGACACAGCGCCTGATGTAGCTCGCGAACGAAATGGACGTTGAGATCCGTTCCATTACGAGCCGCCTCCGCGAGAAAATCTAACGCGTCATACTGGGATCTGATGATCGTAAGTGCGTCATCGTCCAATCCACCTTCCCTCTCTGCTACCTCGGCGGTGAGGCCTTCAGCCACGAGAGCTTCGGTGATGCCCTGGCCGAAGTCATAGAGCCGTTCGATGAGCCCGGTCTCGATCGCGTGGCGCCTGAGGCTACGGCGCCGCGCTTCGGCGAATTCGCCAGTGGATGCCTGCCCAAGCGACACCTCCCAGGCTTCGCGGAGGGTGTCGACGCTTGCAAGCACCTGCTTTAACTCGCCGTTCACCCCTCCTAGTGGCTCTACTTCAGCCCACCGGAGCCGGTTCTCGTCACTCATGGCGTTAGGGTAGTTGTCAACCAGCTCATCCAGGTTGGTAGTAGCGCGTCGAGCAGGGCTTGCGGATTCTCACTGCTTGGCGAGTGCGCGGCATCGGGGATAATCGCGACCGCGGCGCCTAGTCGGTCCGCCATATCGCGCTGCAGGGGTGGTGGCCACACCTCCTCGGACTCGCCGTGCACGACCAGGCACCTGATGTCACCGGTGCGCAGGGCTACCGCCAGTTCGGCGACCCGGTCTGGTTCGGTGCGTAGACCGGTCGCCATGCCGAGCAGGCCCACGCTCGACGAGTGCAGGAAGCGATCCCGCAGCAGCGCGGCGAGCTCGGGTGGCTCGACGATTCCGTTGCGCGCCTCCAGCAGCCGCTGGACGGCCGCAATGCCCTGGGCGCGAAGCACCGGCTCGGTGGCGTCGATCAGCGCCCGGCGCTGGCCTTGTGGCAGCGCACCAGGGCCCGAGTCCAGCAGGGTCAGTCCCGTGACCGGGGCACCGGCGAGCACCGCTGAGCGGGCCACCAGGCCCCCGTAGGAGTGCCCCAGCAGCAGTACCCGGTCCCCGCCAGCGGCCAGCTCGGTCACCAGGGCGGCAATGGTCCGGCCCAGCGGGTCAGGGTAGTAGTCCTGCTCGCGATCCGGGCCGGGGGACTCGTACTGCCCGGGCAGATCCAGCGCCAGCACGGCCAGGCCGACGCCGCACAGCGGGTCGAGCAGCGCGGCGAAGTCCTCCTTGGACCCGGTGTACCCGGGCAACAACACGGCCACGGCGCGGAGTCGATCGCTGGGCCGATCGCTGGGCCGATCGGTGGGCGGGTCGGTGGGGACGGCGCGCAGTGCCGCCATCCGGGCCGCTGGCTGGGCACCGGTCACCGTCACCCACACTCGGCTGGCGCGGTGCGGGGTGAGCTGTGCTGGCGTCACCGGGTGGAGCTTACGAGTGGTTCGCGCAGCGCGACCAGAGTGTCGCCGCGCTGTTCCAGCACGACGCAGCCGGAGCTGGCGGTGCTGACCGGGCCGCGATAGCTACCTCGGTCCACCGGCAGCGCGCCGAGCTGCTGACCGGTGGTGGTGTCGAGCACGGCCAGCGCTCCCGGCACCGGTAGCAGCAGCGCTCCGGCGACCTCCGTGGCGGCACCCAGGGATCCCGGCCGGGTCCACCGCGGCCGCAGGTCAACGGTGTCCAACGCGACAGTGGCCGAGCCGGTGAACCAGTACACCTCGGTCGCGGTCTTGGTGGTCTCGACCACGCCACCGGGCGGGTTGCCCCGCAGCTCGGCGTCCGGGACGGCCAACGGGTACTCGGCCACCTCCCTGCCCTGCTCATCAAGCACGGCCAAGCGGGCCGGGTCGGGCAACGCGACGGCCACCCGCTTCCCGCTCACCGCGACGACCCGGGCCTGCCGGCCTGGGAGCAGGGTACTGAAAGTCACCTCGGGCTGGTCTGGGTCATGCGGATCGGCGCGTTGCACGGTGAGCCGCACGCGTTCCCCGGGACACTGCTCCACCACGGCCAGCTCACCGTCACCCAGCGTCCCTTCACCCAGGGCCATCGACCCGTGCACGCAGTCCGGTCGTGGCTGAGTCGCGGGCTGCGCTGGGGTGGGCTCACGTCCGTAAACCAGGGTGCGCACCAGGTCGGAGCGCCACACCTCCAGGTAGTGCCAGCCGCTGGCGGCCACCTGGTCGCCAGCGGCGACCAACCGGGTCGGCGCCTGCACCGGACCGGTGCGTTGCGGCCCGCGGCGACCGTCGCTCCAGGCCAGGGCAGTCACCTCGCCGCAGGTCTCGCCTCGCTGGTACACCGCCACCACCTCGTGGAACCCCGCAGCCACCGTGCACAGTGATCGGTCTCGCCGGTAGCTCCAGCGGACCGCTCCGGAGCGCAGGTCGCGGCCGGCGACCATCCCGGCGGCACCGGTGACCACCGTGGCGCCTTGCACCAAGGGGTCCGGGGTTGCCGGACTCGGCGCGCGCCACGCCTCGGTCAGCGCCGCCGGGACATGCTCCGGCCCAGCGGATCCCGTCAACCCAGATCCCATGAATCCAGGGGCGGTGATCAGCGTGGTGTGTCGCGCGTCGCTGTTCCACCACAGTGCGCCGGACCCAGCCAGCACGACCACCCCCAGCGCCACCGCAGCGGTCAGATCCCACCGCGTGCGGCGTTCGGGCCTGGGCATCCGCGGTGTTGGTCAGCCCGCGGCGCGGGGCTGACTGCCGTGCTCCTGACCGGTTCCAGTACCGCGGCCGCGGCGCCGACGGCGCAGCCGCGGCCGCGCGGCGTCACCCTGCTCCGCTGGGTACTCCGCTGGGGGCCCGGCTAACAGCGCGGTCTCGACGCTGACGACAGCGGTCTCCGTGTTGCGGGTGCGGCGTCTGAGCCGACGGACCGGAGTGAGCTGGTTGTCGGCGGATCCACCGACTGGGCCACGCCGAGCGCTAGTGGCAAGGCGACCGCGGGTGGGGCCGGCCTCGTCGCTGGGCTCAGCCGCCAGGCCGGCTCGGGTGCGCCGGGCCAGCGGCAGCCGCCCGGTGGAGCCAGTGGGGATGTCCAGGTCGCTGAACAGGTGCTCGGAAGTGGAGTAGGTCTCCGAGGGCGCCGGCATGTCGAGCCCGAGAGCGTCACTGATCGACTTCCAGCGCGGTTCCTCGTCCCAGTCGACGAGGGTGACCGCGACGCCGGCCCGTCCGGCGCGCCCGGTCCGCCCGATCCGGTGCACGTAGGTCTTCTCGTCTTCGGGGCACTGGTAGTTGATGACGTGGGTGACCTCCGGGACGTCGATGCCCCGCGCGGCGACGTCCGTGGCGACCAGCACGTCCACCTTCTCCGCGCGGAACGCCCGCAGTGCTTGCTCGCGCGCTCCCTGGCCGAGATCGCCGTGCACCGAGGCGACCGCGAAACCACGCTCGGTGAGCTCGTCGGCCACCTTCTGCGCGGTGCGCTTGGTCCTGGTGAAAATCATCGTCAAGCCCCGGTCGCGCGACTGCAACATGCGGGTGAGCAGCTCCACCTTGTCCATCGCGTGCGCCCGGTAGACGAACTGCCGGGTCCGCTCGTGGATGGCGGTGGCATCGGGTTCCTCGGCGCGGATGTGCGTGGGCTGGGTCAGGAAGGCCCGGGCCAGCGTGATGATCGGGCCCGGCATGGTGGCTGAGAACAGCATGGTCTGGCGTTGCTCCGGCACCATCCGCAGAATTCGCTCGATGTCGGGCAGGAACCCCAGATCGAGCATCTCATCGGCCTCGTCGAGGACCAGCACCCGCACCTTGCCCAGCACCAGATGGCGTTGTTCAGCAAGGTCCAACAGCCGGCCCGGGGTGCCGACCACCAGGTCGACCCCGCGAGTCAGCGCCTTGACCTGCGGCTCGTAGGGCCGGCCGCCGTACACCGCGAGAACCCGCACGCCGAGAGCCCGCCCGGCGGCGGTGAGGTCGGCGGTGACCTGCAGACACAGTTCGCGGGTCGGCACCACGACCAGCGCCCGCGGGGTGCCGTCGAGCGCAATCTCTCCGGAAGTGATCCGCTGGAGCAGTGGGACGCCGAAGCCGAGCGTCTTGCCGGTGCCGGTGCGGGCCTGGCCGATGAGGTCATCGCCAGCCAGCGCCAGCGGCAGGGTGAGTTCCTGGATGGCGAAGGTGCGCTCGATGCCCACGGCGCGCAGCGTCCGGACGATCTCCTCGCGGACGCCGAGCTCGGCGAAAGTGGGGGAGTCGGCCCGAACCGGAGCGCCGGCCTGCAGCGGGATCGCCGGGCCGAGCTCGTCGGCATCGGGTTCCTCGACAGCGGTCCGCGCCGGATTCCGGGTACCGGGCTCCGGGTGCGCCAGGGGATAGGTGGTGGACAGTGTGATGTCACTGACGGTCAGGGTGATCGCCTCTCTCGTACCGGCGCGTGCACCGCCGTCTCGCTCGACCAGCTCCGCGCTGCCAGGTGGCGCAACGGAACCGGGAACGAGACACCAGGTCCACGCTCAATGTCATGCGCTCGGCGGCATCTGCCACTGAGCGGGCAGGTGACACGGAAATTGTGTCACGCCCTGTACACGCATACTACCCGTCCGAGCGTCAAGTGTGCGCGTGACACAGCACACCATGGCAAACACCATGGCAATACGGCACTACGCTCGCCGCCGTGGACGTGTCGCGCGCGGGCATCATCGACCTGCTGGGGGTCCTCGCCTACGGCGAGCTGTCGGCCTTCGACCGGCTTGCCGAGGACGCTCGGCACGCTCCCACGCTGGCTGGCCGGGCCGCGATGGCCAGCATGGCGGCGGCTGAGATCGGGCACTTCCGGCAGCTGGAGAGCCACTTGCGTGGCCTGAGCGTCTCGGTCGACGATGCGATGCTCCCGTTCGTGGCGTGCTTCGATGAGTTCCATGCCTCGACCGCGCCCCGGTCCTGGCTGGAATCGCTGGTGAAGGCCTACGTCGGGGACGGGCTGGCGGCGGACTTCTATGGCGAGGTCGGCGGCTGGCTCGATGATGCCACCGCCGCGCTGGTCAAGGAGGTGCTGGCCGACACCGGGCATTCGGCGTTCGCCGAGCGGGAGGTGCGCGGTGCCTGCCAGCGAGACCGGAGCATCCGCGACCGGTTGGCCCTGTGGGGGCGGCGGCTGCTCGGCGAGGCGGTGACCCATGCCCAGCGCGTCGTGGCGGAGCGCGACGCGCTGGCTGAGCTGATCGTCCTGGGTGCCGGGGACCTGGCCGGTCTCGCCACGCTGATCCGTCGAATGGAGATCCTGCACGGCCGCCGGATGGCCGCTCTCGGGCTGGGGTGAGCACTCCACTAGCCTAGGGCCCTCTGGTGCGCTTGGCGTCGCCGTGACGTCGAGATCAGTCAAGGTCGATCACATCGTGGAGGTTCTGGCGTGGAGGTCAAGATTGGCGTCGCGGACAGTCCTCGCGAACTGACGGTGTCCACCGCGGACTCGCCGGATCAAGTGGAGGCGCTGATCGCCGACGCGATGCGCAACACCCAGGGAATGCTGATTCTGGTCGATGACAAGGGCCGGCGGTACATGGTGCCGACGGCGCGAGTCGCCTACGTCGAGATCGGACCCGCGGACAGCCGCCGGGTCGGGTTTGCGGTCGGCTGACCTGGCACAATGCCCGACAGCCCGCCCCATGCCAGGGTCACCAGATAGTCGCGCAACGCGTCCCGGGACAGCGTGCGGTGCTCCAGCCACCAGTCTGCGGCCGCTTGCACCATGCCCACTCCGGCGTGCGCCCAGGTTTCCGCGCCCCCTGAATCCAGGCCCAGAGCGCGCAGCCGGTCGCGGAGGATCGTCGCCAGTGCCTCGGAGATGAGCGCGGCATTGGTGGTGACCGGATCCCGCGACAGCGGTCGGTCGGTGAACGAACGGCGCACCACGAAGCGGTAGAGCTGCGGTTGTTGTTCGATGAACGTCAGGTATTCCTCGATCACCAGCCGGAGCACTGTCCGCGGCTCGGTATCGGCGGTCAGGCTGGACAGCAGGGCGGTGCGGAGCTGCTCAGTGGCGGTCTCGCTGACCGCCATGTACAGATCGCCCTTGTCCAGGAAGTGCCGGTAGAGGATCGGTTTGCTGACCCCGGCCGCGGCGGCGATGTCCTCCATCGCGACATCGGGGCCATGCTGGCGGATCGCTCGCATGGCGGCCTGCACCAGCGCGGCCCGGCGCTGCTCGCGGTCGTTCGGCATGTTACTCATGGTAACAGTTACGTTCGGTAATGCCTGCGGGCCGCCCGTGGAGTGATCCCTTAGGCTTGTGGGGTGTCCCGGCTGCTTGTAGTAGAGGACGATGAGACCATCGGCAGTGTGCTGGAGTCCAGCCTGCGCGCCCACGGGCACCAGGTGGGGTGGCAGCGCACCGGTCGGGGCGCGCTTCGCGTGGCCGCCGAGGCGGACCACGACCTGGTGCTGCTGGACCTCGGGCTGCCCGACCTAGACGGCGTCGAGGTGTGCCGGCAGTTGCGGGCCAGCAACCCGACGACGGTGCTGGTAATCCTCACCGCCCGGAGTGATGAGATGGACGTCGTGGTCGGGCTCGAGGCTGGCGCGGACGACTACCTGACCAAACCAGTGCGGCTGGCCGAGTTGCTGGCCCGGGTCCGGGCACACCTGCGACGGGTGGCGCCGGCCACCGCGGGTGGCCAACCGATGCTGATGTTGGGAGATCTGCTGGTAGACACCGGCAGTCGGCGGGCGAGTGTCTCAGGTACCGAGATGCCGCTGCGGGCCAAGGAGTTCGACCTGCTAGCCCGCCTCGCTGCGGCGCCGGAAGTGGCGATCAGCCGGGAGACCCTGATGGCGCAGGTGTGGGACGAGAACTGGTTCGGTCCCACCAAGACACTTGATGTGCACGTGGCCGCGTTGCGGCGCAAGCTAGCCGGGATGACCCATCTGGGCTCGGTGCCCCGGATCACAACCCTGCGCGGCCACGGTTACCGGCTGGAGGCGCCACCGGGGGGGTCGTGAGTGCCTCACAGTGTCCTGGCACCGAATGCCACTCACGAGGGGTTAGGAGGAGCTCGTGCGTACCCGGATCGTCGGCCTCGCCGTGCTCGCCGCCGTGCTCGCCATCGGCCTGTTCGGAGTGCCGCTGGCCGCTGGTGTGCTGAAGTACATGCTGAACGACGAGCGGGTGAACCTGCTTCGGGTGGCCGACTACGCGGCGGCGGCGGTCACGGCCGACGTGCTGCGCGGCAATACGCCGACCGAACTGCACGAACCCGCGGACGGGACGCACTTAGCCGTCTATGTCGACCGTGGCCATCGCATCCTGGGCATCGGGCCGGAGGGCGGGGACGAACCGGTTTATCACGCCTTGCACGACGGCGAGATCACTACCGGAAGCTTGGGCGGTGATCTGGTCGTGGCCGTGCCGGTGACCCATGACAGCGATGTGATCGGCGCGGTGCGCGCCGCCAGCCCGCGGGCCACCATCTACCGGCAGGTTGCGCTGGTGTGGCTAGGCATGCTCGGCCTGGCCGGCCTGGCGATCGGCATGGTCTGGTTGGTCGCCCGCCGCCAGGCCCGACGGCTGGCCCGCCCACTGGAGGAGCTCTCCGATGCGGCGCGCCGTCTCGGCCAGGGTGACTTCAGCGTCCGCACCACCCTGGTGGACATTCCCGAGATCGACTCCGTCGGCTCGGCGCTGAACAGTACCGCCGGGCGCTTGGACGACATGCTAGCCCGCGAGCGTTCCTTCTCCGCTGACGCCTCCCACCAGCTTCGCACCCCGCTGACCGGGCTGCGGCTGCGGCTCGAGGCGGCGCTGGAGCACCCGGGGCAGGATCTTCGCCACGCCATCACCGACGGAATCGCCGCCGCGGACCGGCTGGAGCAGACCATCGAGGAGCTGCTGGCCCTGGCGCGGGACACCCGCGGCGCCGGCGTCACCCCGCTAGACGTCCCAGCCCTTCTCGAAGAGATCGAAGCTAGTTGGCATGACCGGCTCGCCGCTCAGGACCGCATGCTTCACGTGGCGGTGGACCCGCAGGCCCCGGTGTCCCTCGCGTCGACCGCCGCCGTGCGGCAGGTGCTCACGGTGCTGTTGGACAACGCCGCCACCCACGGCTCGGGCACCGTGTCGGTGGCGGTGCGCAACGCCGCCGACGCGCTGGCCATCGACGTGTCCGACGAGGGTGCCGGCATCACCGCCGCGGAACCGGAACTGTTCACTCGCCGATCGCGCTTAGCCGACGGCCACGGCATAGGCCTAGCCCTAGCCCGCAGCCTGGCCGAAGCCGAAGGCGGCCGTCTGCGCCTAACCCACCCCACCCCTCCCACCTTCACGCTCCTGATCCCCTCCCAGCCCTGACCCGCATTGAGCGGGCTCAGCGTCCTTATCGACACCCCAATAGCCCCGCTGAGCCCGCTCAATGGGTGGGCCCACAGCCCGCTAGGCCTTTCCAAGCTAAGGAGGCCGTCAGGGCGATTGCTTCGTTTTTGGGGAGGTCTCGGCGGCGGGTTAGCCAGTGGCGGGCGCTGTGCTCGCTGATTCCGACGACGCCGACCGCGACCAGCCACGCGCGCTCGGCGTCCAACGCGGCGTCGGACGCCACCGCCTGCGCGATGGCCCGCACGCACGCTGTGTACGTCCGCTCCACGATGGCGCGCGCGGGGGGTTGGTTGCGCAGGTCGGATTCGAAAACCAGCCGGAACGCCTCGTCGTCCCCATCGACGAAGTCGAAGTACGCCCCGACCGCGTTGCGGACCCGCTGCCAGTTGTCGTGCGTCGCTTCGATCGCCTCCCGAACCCGGCGGACCAGCTCGTCGGTGTGCCGCTCCAGCAGCGCCAGATACAGCTCGAGTTTGCCGGGAAAGTGCTGGTAGAGCACGGGCTTGCTGACCCCGGCGCGCTCGGCGATATCGTCCATGACGGTCGCGTGGTACCCGTTGTTGACGAAGACGTCAGTGGCTGCGGCGAGTAGTTGAGCGCGCCGCTCATCCCGGGGCATGCGCACCCCCCGAGACGGCGCATCCACCGGGGTCGATGCCGTCTCCGTCATGGGTCCGTCTCCCCTCCACACCTGGTGCGGGTAAACCCTACTCGCCGGTATGCCAGCGCACCGTGGCGGCGGAACGAGTACTTCGGTGCCACGCCACGGCCGCGCGTGGCACCTCAGCCAGTGTCGTTGTGCCATCCTTGCGCGGTGATCCGCCCGATGCGAGCCGATCCCGCGGTCCGGGCGCCCGTCGATGATCACTCCCGGCCGGTGTCCCGGCCAAGTTCCCGGCGCCTGGCGCGGATGGTGTCCACCTACGGCTGGCGGATCTACGCGCTGCCCATCCTCACCCTGCTCACCGTGCTGGCGGTGCTCGACGCATGCAGATCGTCGCCCATCGCGCCATCGAGCCAGGCCAGTGCCTCCGGCGCGCCGAGCGAGGCGCGAATTCCCAACCCGCTGATTCCCAACCCGGGGAGCGGCCCGGGTTTCGCGGCGGCCAAGGCTTCCGCAGAGCTGCCTGGCGGCGGGCCGTTCACGGTGTACGGCGCCGGCACCTGGCGGGCGATCCCCGGTGCCGGCGCGCCCAGCGGGACCGGCCGGTTGGTCACCTACACCGTTGAGATCGAGGACGGCGTCGAGCTGGAAGGCGGTCCAGAGGGTTTCGCCGCCACAGTGGACAGCACGCTGAGCAACCCGAAGAGCTGGATCGGCAGTGGTCGATACCAGTTCCAGCGGATCGACGACAGCCGGGCGGCGACCTTGCGGATCAGCCTGACCTCGCAGGAGACTACCCGCCGGCTCTGCGGTTTCCAGATCCCCTTCGACGCGTCGTGCTGGCAGCAGCACGACCACCGAGTGGTGATCAACACCTCGCGCTGGGCCCGGGGGGCGGTGGCCTTCCAGGGCAATGTGGTGCAGTACCAGCAGTACACGGTCAATCATGAGGTTGGGCACGGGCTGGGCTTTGGCCATATCGCCTGTGACGGGCCCGGGCGTTTGGCGCCGGTGATGATGCAGCAGACCTGGGGAGTGGCTGATGACTACCTCGTGGCGCTGGGCACTGACCACGTCACTGCGGACGGGCTGGTGTGCCAGCCCAACGCATGGCCGTTCCCGACGGTCAACTGATGCGGGAAGAGCAGCCGCCCCGTCGACGTTCCATCAGGTGCGACAGCGTTAAACCGTGAAAGGAGCGTGCCGATGAGCCTGCCACCGCTGGTGGAACCCGCCGCGGAACTGACCAGGGACGAGGTGGTTCGCTACAGCCGCCACCTGATCATCCCAGAGGTGGGGATGGACGGTCAGAAGCGGCTGAAGAACGCGCGAGTGCTGGTGGTCGGCGCCGGCGGGCTGGGCAGCCCGGCTCTGCTGTACCTGGCCGCCGCGGGCGTGGGCACGCTGGGCATCGTCGAGTTCGACGAGGTCGACCTGTCCAACCTGCAACGCCAGGTGATCCACGGCCAGTCCGACATCGGCCGCCCCAAGGGGGAGTCCGCCCGGGACTCCATCCGGGAGATCAACCCGCTGGTGCGGGTGATCCTGCACCAGATGCGGCTGGACTCATCCAACGCGCTGGAAATCTTGCGCGACTACGACCTCATTCTGGACGGCACCGACAACTTCGCGACCCGATACCTGGTCAACGACGCCGCGGTGTTGCTGGGCAAGCCCTACGTGTGGGGTTCGATCTTCCGCTTCGAAGGCCAGGTGTCGGTGTTCTGGGCGGACGCCCCCGGTGGGCAAGGGCTGCAGTACCGCGACCTGTACCCGGAGCCCCCACCCCCCGGGATGGTGCCGTCCTGCGCTGAGGGTGGCGTGCTCGGCGTGCTCTGCGCGTCGATCGGCTCGATCATGGTGACCGAGGCGATCAAGCTGATCACTGGGATCGGTGAGCCACTGCTGGGCCGGCTGATGGTGTACGACGCGCTGGAGATGAGCTACCGCACCATCAAGATCCGCCGAGACCCGGCGGGCGAGCCGATCACCGAGCTGATCGACTACGCGGAGTTCTGCGGCGTGGTCAGTGACGCCGCCGCCACCGCCGCCGCCGGTTCGACGATCACCGCCGTCGAGCTCAAGGAGATGATCGACTCGGGCAAGGATTTCGCCCTGATCGACGTTCGGGAGCCGCACGAGTACGAGATCGTCAGGATCCCCGGCTCCACGCTGATCCCCAAGGACCGGATCCTCTCCGGTGCGGCGTTAGCGGAGTTGCCGCAGGACAAGCCGCTGGTGCTGCACTGCAAGTCCGGTCAGCGTTCCGCCGAGGCGCTGGCCGCGCTGCACAAGGCAGGCTTCCGGGACGCCGTGCACGTCGGCGGTGGGGTGCTGGCCTGGGTCAACCAGGTCGACCCCTCGCTGCCCACCTACTGACATCCAGGTGACCGGTGGCCCTAGCCGCTGCGGCGGCGAGTGGAGTATTGGCGGGAAGGGGCTGGCGGGCCGGATCGGGGCGCCGGGGTCCCGGACTTGCCGCCGTGGGCCGCCGGAGTCCCCGACTTGCCGCCGCGGCGCTCGCGGCGGTTGGGTACCGGTGCGGGGGCCGCGGCGGGCTGGTCCTGGCTTGGGGGTTCTTCTGGGGGTTCGTGGTCTTCTGTCATCAGGTCTCCTCGATTCGGCTGGGTCAACTCGGCTGCGGCACTGGCGGCCCGAGGCCTCAGCGGATCATGCCGACCAGGCTAGCGTGGACCGCCCCCCGGCGCATCCACCTTGAGCGGCGCGTCGCCGAGCGCACACGCAGCAGAGTCTCACGCAACCGCCACCGCACCATGTGAACGGGTGTTCTCGGTCCCGCAACAAATAGCAACATACCGGCTATAACTCGCACATAGCGTCCTCCTATCCCACCAGCTCAGGAGGCGCGATGAGCATGACCGAGATGACAGCGCCGGCACAGCCGGCTCGCCGGGGGCGATGGATCGACCACTGGGAGCCGGAAGATCCCGGGTTCTGGGAGAAGACAGGAAAGCGGGTGGCGAATCGGAACCTGTGGTTCTCGGTCCTCGCCGAGCACATCGGGTTCTCGATGTGGACCATCTGGTCCGTCATGGTGCTCTTCATGGGCCCGGCGTATCACATCGACGCAGCGGGCAAGTTCTTGTTGGTGTCCCTCCCGTCGCTGATCGGCGGGCTGATCCGGCTCCCCTACACGATGGCACCGGCCCGGTTCGGCGGGGGCAACTGGACCATCGTCAGCGTGTTGTTGCTGCTCATTCCGACCGTCGGTGCGCTCATCGTCATGCATCCCGGCACGTCCTACACGACGTTCTTGATCGTCGCTGCACTCGGTGGCCTGGGCGGGGGCAACTTCGCCTCGTCGATGGTCAACATCAACGCGTACTTCCCAGAGGGCCGCAAGGGCTGGGCGCTCGGGCTCAACGCCGGCGGTGGGAACATCGGCGTGCCCGTGATTCAGTTAATCGGCTTGGCGGTGATCGCGACGGCCGGCGCCGCTTACCCCCGTCTGGTGCTCGCCATCTACGTCCCGTTGATCCTGCTCACCGCGTACTTCGCGTCGCGGTACATGGACAACCTCTCGGCGCTGAGCAACGACACCGGCGCGCTGCGTGTGGCGGCCCGGCAGGTCCAGACCTGGGTGGTGGCGTTCCTCTACATCGGCTCGTTCGGCTCGTTCATCGGCTACAGCTTCGCCTTCGGCCTGGTGTTGCAGACCCAGTTCCACCGCACTCCGCTGCAGACGGCGTCGGTCGTGTTCATCGGCCCGCTGATCGGCTCGCTGATCCGTCCGGTCGGTGGTCTGCTGGCTGACCGGTTCGGCGGCGTGAAGGTCACTTTCTGCAACTTCTTCGGGATGGCGCTGGCTACCGGCGTGGTGATCATGGCTTCCAGTCAGAAGTCGCTGGCGCTGTTCATGACCGGTTTCATCGCTTTGTTCGTGCTCTCCGGAATTGGCAACGGCTCCACATACAAGATGATCCCGTCGATCTTCAATGTCAAGGCCCAGGCGGCGATCGCTGCTGGCGAGCCCAGGCAGTCCGCACTGATGAATGCACGCCGACTGACCGGCGCGGTGATCGGGATCGCCGGCGCGATCGGCGCGATGGGCGGGCTGCTCATCAACCTGGCCTTCCGGCAGTCCTTTGCCACCACGAAGTCCGGGGTACCCGCGTTCTGGTCCTTCTTGATCTTCTACGCGGTGTGCATCCTCGTCATCTATGTGGTCTACCTGCGCCGAGCGCCCACCGCCGTGGAGGTCCGAGACGGCACCGGGACGGCGCAACTAGCCTACGCTCGGGTGTGATGAACACGTTGTGATGAACACGTTGTGATGAAAAAACGAAACAACCGAAACAACACCGAAACACCGCGTTCACGATGCGCGCTCACGATGTTATTAGGTGTGAGAGGGCTGGTGGTCCGGTCAGCCGTGCGCAGCGG
>JBDTAX010000190.1:0-9455 GCA_039924425.1 Pseudonocardiaceae bacterium | reverse complement strand
CGACTTCGGTACCCCCGCCTACGTCATCGACGAAGGCGACTTTCGTTCGCGCGCCAGGGAGTTCGCCGGCGCGTACGCCGCTGCGTTCGAGCCCCTGAACGGGGCCGACGTGTTCTACGCGGGCAAGGCCTTCCTGTGCCTCGAGGTGGCGAGGTGGGTTCATCAGGAGGGGCTGAACCTCGACGTCTGCTCAGGTGGTGAGCTCGCGGTCGCGATTCGTGCAGGCCTGCCCGGCCACCGAATCGGCTTGCACGGCAACAACAAGAGCCGTGCCGAGATCGAGACCGCACTGCGGCACGGGGTGGCGCGCATCATCATCGACTCCTTCGACGAGATCGAGAGGGTGTCAGAGGTCGCAGCCGAGCTGGGGGTCGTGGCGCCGGTGCTCGTGCGCGTGACCGTCGGGGTCGAGGCTCACACTCACGAGTTCATCGCCACCGCGCACGAAGACCAGAAGTTCGGGTTCTCGCTGTCAACCGGAGATGCCGCCGAAGCTGTTCGTCGAGTGCTCAAATCCGACGGGCTGCGCCTGGTGGGCCTGCACAGCCACATCGGTTCGCAGATCTTCGACGTCGACGGCTTCGAGCTCGCGGCGCACCGGATGGTCGGTCTGCTCGCGGCGATGCGGGACGAACACGGTCCCGAGGCCATCGCCGGGGTGTCCACTCTGGACCTCGGAGGTGGCTTCGGGGTCGCCTACACCGCGGCGGACGACCCGCCGCGGTTGCCGGAACTGGCCGCTCGGCTGCGGGCCATCGTGGCTGGCGAGTGCCAGCGGGCCGGCCTGCCGGTCCCGGAGCTGGTCGTCGAGCCGGGCCGGGCGATCGCCGCTCCCGGCACCGTGACCCTGTACCAGGTGGGCACCACCAAAGACATCACCGTGACGGCGTCGCAGCGCCGACGTTACGTGTCGGTGGACGGCGGGATGAGCGACAACGTGCGCACCGCGCTCTACGACGCGAGTTACGACTGCCGGTTGGTCTCCCGCCGCTCCGAGGCGCCACCCGTGCTGTCCCGGGTGGTCGGCAAGCACTGCGAGTCCGGTGACGTGCTGGTCCGGGACTGCTGGCTGCCCGAGGACCTGGCCCCGGGGGATCTGGTGGCGCTCGCCGCCACCGGCGCGTACTGCTACTCGATGTCCAGCCGGTACAACCTGCTGCCCCGCCCGGCGGTGGTCGCGGTGCGCGAGGGCGCGCACCGGCCGCTGTTGCGCCGGGAGACGCTCGCTGATCTGCTGTCCCTGGAGGTCACGTGAGCAGATCCCCTAGTGGAGTGGCCCACATCGGAGTAGCGCTGTTGGGTTGCGGCACGGTCGGCCGCGAGGTGCTGCGGCTGCTCACCGAGCAGTCCGCCGAGCTCGCCGCGCGGGTCGGCGCGGCGGTGCGGCTGGTCGGCGTGGCGGTGCGCCGCCCGGGCCGCCATCCTGAGGTGCCCGCCGAACTGCTCACCATCGATGCCGCCGAACTGGTCAGCCGCGACGGCGTGGACGTCGTGATCGAGGTGATCGGCGGTATTGAACCGGCCCGGTCGCTGCTGCTGGCCGCGCTGCGCGCCGGGCGGGGCGTGGTCACCGCGAACAAGGCGCTGCTCGCCGAGTGCGGGCCCGAGTTGTACGCCGCGGCCGACGCGGCCGGTGCCGACCTGTACTTCGAGGCGGCGGTGGCCGGCGCGATCCCGCTGCTGCGCCCGCTGCGGGAGTCGCTGGCCGGCGACCGCATCACCCGGGTCACCGGCATCGTCAACGGCACGACCAACTTCGTCCTGTCCGCGATGGACTCCTCCGGGGCCGGCTACGCCGAGACCCTGGAGGAGGCCGGCCGGCTGGGGTACGCCGAAGCCGACCCGACCGCCGACGTGGAGGGCTACGACGCCGCCGCCAAGGCCGCCATCCTGGCGTCACTGGCCTTTCACACCCGAGTGACCAGCGCCGACGTCTACCGCGAGGGCATCGCTGAGGTGTCCGCCGCCGACATCGCCGCGGCCCGCAAGCTCGGTCGCACGGTGAAGCTGCTGGCGATCTGTGAGCGAGTGCTCGACGCCGCCGGCATCGAGTGGGTCTCGGCCCGGGTGTACCCGGCGATGATCCCTCGCTCGCACCCGCTGGCGACGGTCAGCGGGGCCTACAACGCGGTGTTCGTCGAGGCGGACGCCGCCGGGGCGCTGATGTTCTACGGCCAGGGCGCCGGTGGGGCACCGACCGCCAGCGCGGTGCTCGGGGACTTGGTGGCCGTGGCCCGCAACCGGCTGGCGGGTGGCTACGGGCCGCGCGAGTCCGCCTACGCGGACCTGCCGATCCGGCCGATGGGGGATACTCCGACCAGTTACCACGTCAGTCTCGGGGTACTCGATCGCCCCGGCGTGCTGGCCCGGGTGGCGCAGGTCTTCGCCGATCAGGAGGTGTCCATCATGGCGGTGCGCCAGGCCGGCCGCACCGCTGGGCCTGACGATCCTGATGTGGGCAGCCTCGGCGCGACCCTGGTGATTGTCACGCACTCGGCGCCGGACGCCGCACTGCGCGCCACAGTGGACAAGCTGGCCGGTCTGGACGTGGTCCACGACGTGGTCAGCGTGATGCGGGTGGAGGGTGAGCTCACGTGAGCGTGCCCGCGCCGCGGGTGACGGCGCGCCAGCCGTGGCCCGGGGTGATCGAGGCTTACCCGAAGCGGATCCAGGTCGATCCTGGCTGGCGGGTGGTGACCCTGCAGGAGGGCGACACCCCGTTGCTGCCCGCTCCCGTGCTGTCCCGGCGCACCGGCTGCGAGGTGTTCCTCAAGGTTGAAGGCGCCAACCCCACCGGCTCCTTCAAGGACCGCGGGATGACGGTGGCGGTGACCGAGGCGCTGGCTCGTGGCGCGGAGGCGGTGTTGTGCGCCTCCACCGGCAACACCGCGGCCTCAGCCGCCGCCTACGCGGCCCGAGCCGGGATTCCCTGTGCCGTACTGGTGCCCCAAGGCAAGATCGCGCTGGGCAAGCTCGCGCAGGCCACCGCCTACGGCGCGCGGATCCTGGCCGTGGATGGCAACTTCGACGACTGCCTGGAGCTGGCGCGCAAGACCGCCGCCGACTACCCGGTGACCGCCTTGGTGAACTCGGTGAACCCGGTCCGGCTGCAGGGGCAGAAAAGTGCCGCGTTCGAGATCTGCGACGTGCTGGGACGGGCCCCGGACGTGCACTGTCTGCCGGTCGGCAACGCCGGCAACATCACCGCGTACTGGATGGGCTACAGCGAGTATCACGCCGACGCGGTGGTGGCCGGCCGACCGCGGATGTTCGGTTTCCAGGCCGCGGGCGCCGCACCGCTGGTGCACGGCGTGCCGGTGCTGGAGCCGGACACCATCGCCACCGCCATCCGGGTCGGCAACCCGGCGTCCTGGGGTGCGGCGATGCGGGCCAAGGAGGAGTCCGGTGGGCTGTTCGAGGCGGTTACCGACGAGCAGATCCTCAGCGCGTATCGGCTGCTGGCCGGGCGGGAAGGGGTGTTCGTCGAACCGTCCTCGGCCACCGCCGTGGCGGGGATGCTGCTGGTCGCGGGCGACGGCCGGTTGCCCCGCGGCTGCCTGGTGGTCTGCACGGTCACCGGGCACGGGCTCAAGGACCCCGACACCGCGCTGCGCGGCGTGCCCGTTCCCGAGCCCATCGCCGTCAACCCGGCCGCCGTCGCGGCCGCGCTGCAACTTTAGTGCCGGGTCTTTAATGACGGGGTCTGGTCGTGTGCGGGTTCGGGTACCCGCGTCCACGGCCAACCTCGGGCCGGGTTTCGATGCTCTCGGGCTGGCGCTGGCGTTGTATGACGAGGTCGAGGTGACGCTGGCGGCGTCGGGCCTGCGAGTCGAGGTGCACGGCGAGGGCGCCGGGCAGGTGCCCACCGACGAAGATCACCTGGTGGTCCGCGCGCTGCGCGCGGCGTGCGCCCGGCTCGAGCACCGGCCCGAGGGCCTGGTGCTGCGCTGTCACAACAGCATCCCGCACGCCCGGGGGCTGGGCTCCTCGGCGGCGGCCGCTGTCGCGGGGGTGCTGGCCGGTTACGCCCTCGCGGGAAGGGAACCGGACGCCGCGGCGTTGGACTTGGCGGCTGGTTTCGACGGGCATGCCGACAACGCCGGTGCCAGCCTGCTAGGTGGCCTGGTGATCTCCTGGCGGGACGGGGGCGTTCGGGAGGGGGGCGTGCGGGACGGCGGCACGTTCCGGGCCGTCCGCCTGGAGCCGCATCCGGACCTCGCGCCTGTGCTGTTCGTGCCCCGGCAACGCTCTGCCACCGCGGTCACGCGGGGGCTGCTGCCCGCCGCGGTGCCGCACGCCGACGCGGCATTCACCGCCGGGCGGGCCGCGCTGCTCGTCCACGCGTTGACCGCCGCTCCCGAGCTGCTGCTGGCGGCCACTGAGGACCGGCTGCACCAGCCCCACCGCCGGAGCGCCTATCCGGCGACGGGGCGGTTGGTGGACGCGTTGCGCGCGGCCGGGGTGCCCGCCGCGGTGTCGGGTGCCGGGCCGGCGGTGCTCGCGTTGCCGGCCAGTGGTGGCGTGCCTACAGTGGTGGATACCGCTGGCTTCACCCGACACCACCTCGACATCGCCCGCGACGGTGCCGCTGTCACGGGGTGATTGTCACGGTGTGATCCACCCATTCGCGGGCCAGCTGTTGCCGTGCTGGCTGTATACCGATAGGCTGGGTGGAGTTCAGACATCGTGTGCACGGGCACCGGTGCCGTGTTCGGGACCCTCTCACCCGGACGATTTATCTCCCGCCCTCCAGTTCGTGGTAGCGGGAAGCCTGGCACCCACACCCTGGCCACAGCTGAACATGTCCCGTGCCGGTCGGCTCGACACCGATAACTTTTGGGTACGCGAGCCTCCCGCACCGGATTCAGGCGCCGTCCGCATACCGCCGGACGGTGAGCGGGCTGGCTTGAGCTGTGTCTCGGGCCGGTTAGGAAGGATCTGTGTGAGCGACATCAACCTGTTGGACAGTGATGTTCCCGCTGCGGCATCGCCGGAACATCCCCCGGTCGAGCGAGCCGGGGCGGCTGTGCCGTCGTCGGACAATGGGGCGCCGCCGCGTCGCCGTGGTGATGGACTGTCCGCAATGGTGATGGTTGACCTGCGTAAACTGGCTGGTCAGATGGGCATCCCCAACATCTCCGGCATGCGCAAGAACGATCTGATCGCCGCGATCAAGGAGCGGGAGGGCCCCCCACGCGCGCTGCGGCGCGCCGCTGCGGAGCAGCTCCCGCTGGACGCCGTTGTCAGCCCATTGGTGCCCCAGTCGGCGATCCCAACAGAGGCCCGGGTGGAGGTTCCGGCCCTAGAGCGGCCGGTTGCCCCCGTCGCCGATTCGGCTCGCGTCGAGCCGGCGACCGCCCCTGATCAGCAAGACCGAGCGCAGCAAGACCGAGCGCCGCAGGACCGGGTGGCGCAAGACGGAGCTCAGCCGGATCGAGCGCCGCAGGACCGGGTGGAGCAAGATCCAGCTCAGCAGGATCGGGCGCCACAGGACCGGGACCAGCAAGGGGACGCTGACAGCGCGGACCGCTCCCGCAACCGGCGGCGGCGTCCGATCCGCGGCGGTGACGCCCCCCGGACCCAAAACGATCAGACTCAGAATAATCAGACTCGGAGCGATCAGACGCAGGCTGAGCAGGCCCCGGCGGCCCAGAACGGCAGTCAGCACAGTAGCCAGAACGGTGGTCAGAACGCGCCCGGCCAGACCAGTCCCGGCTCACGCGAGGACGACGATGAAAGTCGCCGTCGCGGCCGGCGCTTCCGTGACCGCAACCGCCGCACCCGAACCGACCGTGGCGGCATGGACCGCGGGGGTATGGACCGTGGCGGCATGGACCGCGCCAGCACCGATCGTGGCGGTACCGACCGCGGCAGCGACCGCCGAGACGGTGGTGAGCTGGAAGTCCGCGAGGACGACGTGTTGCTGCCGGTCGCGGGAATCCTTGATGTGCTGGACAACTACGCGTTCGTCCGCACATCGGGCTACCTCTCCGGACCCAACGACGTGTACGTGTCGCTGTCGCTGGTCCGCAGGTACTCGCTGCGCCGGGGGGACGCGATCACCGGAGCGGTGCGACAGTCTCGCGACGGCGAGCAGCAGCGGCAGAAGTTCAACCCTCTGGTTCGGGTCGACACCATCAATGGCCTGGACGTCGAGCAGGCCAGAAACCGCCCGGAGTTCACCAAGCTCACCCCGCTGTACCCCAACGACCGGTTGCGGCTGGAAACCGAACAGAACATCATGACCACCCGGGTGATCGACCTGATCGCGCCGATCGGGAAAGGCCAGCGGGCGCTGATCGTCTCGCCACCCAAGGCGGGCAAGACGATGATCCTGCAGGCGATCGCCAACGCGATCACCACCAACAACCCGGAATGCCACCTCATGGTCGTGCTCGTCGACGAGCGGCCCGAGGAGGTCACCGACATGCAGCGTTCGGTGAAGGGCGAGGTCATCGCCTCCACCTTCGACCGCCCGCCCTCGGACCACACCACGATCTCCGAGTTGGCCATCGAGCGGGCCAAGCGGCTGGTGGAGATGGGGCACGACGTGGTCGTGCTGCTGGACTCCATCACCCGACTGGGCCGGGCCTACAACCTGGCGGCACCGGCATCCGGCCGGATCCTGTCTGGTGGCGTGGACTCCACCGCGCTCTACCCGCCGAAGCGGTTCCTGGGCGCGGCCCGCAACATCGAAGACGGCGGTTCACTGACCATCTTCGCGACCGCGCTGGTGGAGACCGGGTCCACGATGGACACCGTTATCTTCGAGGAGTTCAAGGGAACCGGCAACGCCGAGATCAAGCTGGACCGCAAGATCGCCGACAAGCGGACCTTCCCGGCCGTCGACATCAACCAGTCCGGTACCCGCAAGGAAGAGCTGCTGCTGTCCCCGGACGAGCTGGCCATCCACCACAAGCTGCGCCGGGTGCTCTCCGGCCTGGAGACCCAGCAGGCCATCGACCTGGTGCTCGACCGCCTCCGCAAGACCCGCACCAACATCGAGTTCCTCATGCAGGTCTCCAAATCCACCGCCGGCACCGGCACCGACTAACCAGCTTTTCCTGACCGTCTCAGTCTCCCGAACTCAACAGCAGCGCTGTTTCGATCATCTCGAGCAGCGCTGCTGTTGAGTTCGGGAGCTGTAGGGCTGGCCTTGAGGGGGCTCAGGTGGGGTCTCCGTCGATGATTAGGGGAGTTCTTCGGGCTCGCTGGCGGAAACCTTCGGCATGACCTACCAGTTGGTGCTCGAAGGCGATCTGGTCGTCGTGTCTCAGGCTGTCTTCGAACAGACCTGTGACGATCTCGGCAACGCGGAGGCCGACGCCGCCGAGCAGCATCAGGAGTTCGCGGTCAGCCTCGATCACTGGTCACCAACCCAGACCCGCGCGTTGGCTGCACCCGAGCGCGTCACGCGGGTAGCCGTAGACCAGGGGGTTCACGGCTGGTTCCTCCGTCCTGAGTGGAAGGCCAGACCGGCGACGGATTCGGGGGGTCAGCGTCGCCGGTCCGGCCAGCTTGGGGGAGTACCTGATCGGAGCGACCTGCCGCTCTGATCGAGCTCCTAAAGTGGACTCCTAATCTGAACTCGTGTGTGATTTCCGAGCATACACGTGGATGACTATTTTAGGAACCTGTTTTAGATGGTCCACCCTGACTCCACGCGCTCATCGCCCGGTGGTCCAGGATGAGCGCCCTGGCTGGCAGAGGAGGAGGCACTGACCGATGGCAACCCCGACGATCCAGCGCCGGAGGCTGGGCAAGGCGCTGAAACGCGCTCGTGATCAAGCGGGCAAGACGCAGGAGGAGGCAGCGGCCGTTGTCGACGGGGCGTCCAGCAAGATCAGCCGGATCGAGCTGGGTCAGAGTGGAGTCAAGCAGACCGACCTGACGCTGTTGCTCGACTTCTACGGCGTGCGCGGCGAGCAGGTCGAGGGGTTGCGTGGTCTCGCCCGGGCCGGCCGGCAACGTGGCCGCTGGTCGGGCTACCGCAACGTCGTCCCGGACTGGTTCCGTGACTACGTCGACCTGGAAGCCGACGCCAGCGAGATCCGCTGGTACCAGCCCGAAGTTGTCCCCGGCATCCTGCAGACCGAGGAGTATATCCAGGCGATACACGCCACGGCCCAGCCGCGGATCACCGACGACGAGGTGAGCCGGCACGTCAAGGTGCGCCTGGAGCGCCAAGCCATCCTCGACCAGCCGGACATCACGCTGAACTTCATCCTCAGCGAGTCAGCGCTGCGGCGCAACGTCGGCGACGCCACGATCATGCATCAGCAGCTGCTCCACCTGGCGGAGGCGGCCGAGCGGCCGAACGTCGAGCTCCAGGTCCTGCCCTTCGATGCCCAGACCTTTGGAGCGGCCTGGATTGCTTTCACCATCCTCCGGTTCGACCAGGACCCCACCTCGGACGTGATCTATCTGGAGGACTACACCGACGCCGACTACCTCGATGCTCTGGAGGCGGTCCAGGCGTATACTGGGCTGTGGAACCGCCTGAGTGCAGCGGCGATGGGTCAGGTGGAGTCGCGTAACCTGATCATCCGCCTGGCTGACGGGAAGAAAGCACGGTCATGAGCACCCCAGACTTCACCCGCGCGGTGTGGCGCAAGAGCAGCCACAGCGGGGACAACGGGGGCCAGTGCGTGGAACTGGCGTTTCTGGGTCCGATCGTGGGGCTCCGCGACTCCAAGGGCAAGGCCAACGGCCCCATCCTCATCGTCACCCCCAGTGAGTGGCACGCGTTCCTCGCCGAGGCGAGAGACGGAGAGTTCAGCCAGCGGTAGCTGCCAGTCTCGCCCGCCACACCGGTTCAGCGCGCATCAGCGCAAGCGTGCCGCCGTCGAGCCTTGGCCAAGGGGTTAGCCCTTCGCTGTACAGCAGCCCGTGACCAGCTCACCGGGCATCTCATCCCGCAGTTGCCACACTCGGTCCGGTCCGGGCGGTGAGACAGCCCGGGGGTTCGGTACCGTGCGCCCACATGCCCTGAGCGCCCCGGATCACCAGCGCTGATCTGCTCCGCGCGCTGCACCGCGCGGGTGGACCACGAGCCGGCAATCCGGTTCCCATGTGATCCTGGTTCACTCCGAGCGGGCCGGAGCACGAGTCATGGTCCCGGTCCACGCTGGCCGGATTCTCAAGCCGAAGACGCTCGCGGCGATCCTCAAGTCCGCGGAGATCGCTGGCGATGAGCTTCCGGGTCTGTTGTAATGAGCGGGATGGCGACCTACACGATCCTGCTCGACCCAGACCCCGACGACGGCGGCTACACCGTCACGGTGCCCGCCCTGCCTGGGTGCGTTACCGAAGGCGAGACCGTGGTCGAGTGCGTCCAGAACGCCGAGGAGGCGATCCGCCTCTACCTTGACGACCTGCGCGATTCGGGCGAGCCCGTCCCCGAGGAGAAGGTCGTCCCCCAAGCGATCACCGTCACCGTCGCCGCGTAGAGACCG
>JBDTAX010000189.1:0-7570 GCA_039924425.1 Pseudonocardiaceae bacterium | reverse complement strand
CTGCGCGACCGCATGCACGAGATCGATACGTGGGACAAGGTGCACCAGCTCACCGTCCGCGTGGACCGGCTCAAGACCTGGCACCGGCCGGGTCTGCTGTGCATCGGTGACGCCGCGCACGCCATGTCCCCGGCCGGGGGTGTCGGGATCAACCTGGCCGTCCAAGACGCGGTGGCCACCGCGAACATCCTCGGACCCAAGCTACGCCGGAACACACTGCGCGACAGCGACTTGCCACTGGTCCAGGCACGCCGAGAACTGCCCACCAGGATCACTCAGAAATTCCAAGTCGCGGTGCTGCGCGACTTCTACCCCAAGGATCTGCACGACGACACGGCCCGTCATACGCCACCGATCTTCACGGCGTTCCGAATATTTCCGCCGCTGCGCCACGCCATGGGCCGTTTCATCGGACTGGGCGCCCGCCCGGAACACATCCGCAACTGATGGAAGGACAATGATGACAACGACCGCGATCGACGAGCAGGTATCTGAGGTATTGGCGCGGACGATGGTCGTCGAGTTCGCGACAATCACCCCGAGGGGTGCACTGACCACGCGGCCGATGTCGGCACTCTGGCTGCCCGAGCGAGACCAGATCCTCTTGACCACTCCAGTCGCGTTTCCACAAAAAGCGTTCAACGTCCGGCGCGACCACCGAGTCGCGCTGCTGTATTCCGATCCCACGGGAAGCGGCCTGACCGACCCACCGACAGTTCTGGTCCAAGGCCGCGCCATAGCGCCGCACGCGTTCGCCCCGCTAGACGAGTTATCCGACTACTGGCGAGAGGTCTTCGGCAAGTTCCCATGGGCAGCCAAGAAATTGGAGTCTGAACAGTTCCAACGCACGATGGACTGGTTCTACTGGCGCATCCCGATCTACGTCACCCCCGAGCAGGTTCACGTGCTTCCACAGTGCGAGGTCGGTGGCGCCATCGAGCCACCACCGCCCGCGCCGAGCACACCGTTGACTGCGCAAGTTCGCGATGCGTTGTGGCGCTACCCCACAAGCGTATTCACTGGCCGCGACGACCACGGCTGGCCCTACGCGTCGCGCGCGACTATCACCGCAGCCACCGACGGCAATTCGTACCTTGTTAAGCCCGTCGAGTCGGTGCCAGCCAAGTCCGGGCCAGCGAGCCTACTCTGGCACCGACACGGAGGACGCGCCAACCAGCTCATGAGCTCTCTCCTTGTCGTCGGCACCGCCTCCACAGGCCCAGAACGGCTCGCGTTCACCCCCGAGCGCATCCCCGCGGCGGCACCTTCGACCGAGACCCCCCTATCACCCGACGACTGGCGGGACCAGGCCCGAAAAACCTCCCTCAACTACCTGCAGCAACACAATATCGACCCGCCAAAAATCAACTGGCCAAGCTTGGTTAACTACGCCGCCTCCTAACAATTCCTTACTGACGTAGTCCGCCCGACGATAGCGGCGTGGACTTGAGGAGCCCCCCATGTCCAGCACCTACGACAGCCCGCCCGCCACCGCACCGGGCGAAGTCCCCCCGCTATGCGGCTCATCCAGATGATTCAGGGCTGCCAGGTCACCCAGATTGTGGGCACCGTCGCTCAACTTGATCTGGCCGGCCAGCTCGCCGCGGAACCGAAGTCCAGTGCCGAGCTGGCCGACGCCACCGGCGCTGATCTAGATGGGCTCACCCGGTTGGTGCGTGCCGCCACCACCGTGGGGTTGGTAGCCGAGACCGAACCGGACCGGTTTGTCCTCACCCCCCTCGGGGCCTGCCTGGCCACCAACACCCAGCCCACATCCCTGCGCGACTTCGCCATCGCGCTAGCCGCCCCAGGGCAATGGCTTCCCTGCGGGCACCTGTACGACGCGGTGATGACCGGCCGTTGCACCACCACCACCCTGGGCATGGAAATCTGGGACTACTACCAGGAAAACCCCGAGGAAGACGCGACCTTCGCCAGAGGCGTGGGGAACCTGACGGCCGGCATCTCCACCGAGGTCGCGGCCTGCTACGACGTGACCCGGTTCACCCGGATCGTCGACATCGGCGGCAGTCAGGGAGTCCTCCTCGCCGCCCTGCTGGAGGCAGCACCGCAGGCCACCGGGGTTCTCTTCGACCGGCCCGAGATAGTCACCGGGGCCCGTTCGATGATCACCACCCGCGGGCTGGCCGAGCGGGTTGAATTCGTCGGCGGCAACTTCTTCACCGAGGTACCATGGGGTGGTGACCTGTACGTGCTCAAGTCGGTCCTGCAGGACTGGGACGACGCCCACGCGCTGCGGATCCTGGCCAACTGTCACCGGGCCGCCCGGCCCGGGTCCACGCTGCTGGTGGTCGAGGGCATCGTGCCGACCGAGCCCACACCGTCCCCGCTACACCTGCTCAACCTGTTCCTCCTCGTCCAAGTAGGGGGACGCGAACGGCACCAAGCCCTGTTGGAAGCTGCCGACTACCGGCTGGAGCGGGTCATCCTACCCCGACCCGGTCCGTACTCCACCTGGTGCGGAATGCTGGAAGCCCACCGGCGCTGACTGACGCATGGTTCTCGCACCTACCCCGGACAGGGTCCTCCTTGTGGGCTGCGTCCCCCTGAACAACGCCGACGAGGTGTTTCGCACGGTCACGGCGGTACTCGGCGATCGCCTGCGCCGGGTCCCCGACGGCGAAACCGGGGATCGGCGCCACTGGGTCGCCTGGCAGCAACCAGTATTCGCCCACCACCCCGACCTCGAGCCAGCCTCCGAATTAGCGGTGGCGATCATGAGTGGACCGCGGATGCGGACCATCAGTTCCGGGTCCGCGATCACGTGGATCCGGGTGGTGTTCTGTTCGGTCAGCGACACCGACACAGTATTCGCCCGGCTCAAAGCCGAAGGTGTCATCCCCGCTGGCGTGCGGTTTCAGGTGAGCCTCCCGACGCCGATACATCCCCTGTTGATGTTCGTCACCCCACGCCAGCGGCCGATCCTGCTTGCCCCGTATGAGGCCGCGCTACTCCGCGAGCTCGAGCAGATCCTGACCGCGATACCCAGCGATCAGCTGGCGATCCAGTGGGATGCGCCGCATGAAGTACGGACCTGGGCCGGCAACGTCGGAGACCGAGTCCCACCGAGCATGCTCGCCAGATTCTGGAGCGCCTCGTCCGCCTAGGCGAGCGTGTCCCACGGTCGGTGGAGCTGGGTTACCACCTGTGCTATGGCGACTACGAGCATCTTCCCCCGACCGTGCCCACCCGCCCCGGCGCCCGGCCCCCCGTCGACGCGCGTGGTGTCACCGAACTCGCCTCGACCCTCTGCGCTGAGATCTCCAGGCCGGTGGACTTCATCCACATCCCGGTACCCCGGGACAGCGGCAACGCCTACCTGGAGCCGCTCGCGGGCCTGCAGCTTCCCGCAGCTACCGAGCTGTACCTGGGTGTCGTTCACCTCACCGACGGGCTCGCCGGTGCTCAGCGGCGCGTCGACCCCAGGTATTCACGGGACACCTTTCAGGTGAAGGCTACAGGTGGGCACGGTCAGGTCGTGGATCCCGCGCTGGGGTGGTCGAACAGGCTTCAGGTCGAGGTCGGTGGGGCCGGGACGGTGGCCCAGGCGGGGGTGGTGCTGCCTCAGCTGCTGGCTGATCGGCTCGGCCTGACCGGGGAGTTGGCTGAGGTGATGGCGCGGGCGGGGTTTTTCCCGCTGCGACACCGTGGCCGGGCGCTGGTGGACCTGACCTGCGCGCTGGCCGCCGGCGCGACGTGCCTGTCCGATGTGGAGGCGATGACCGCGCGGGAGGAGCTCTTCGGCCCAGGTGGTGGGGTCTCGGACTCGACCCTGCTGCGGGTGTTGGACGAGTTCGCCGACCGACTCGGCCGCGACGGGCTGCCGGGACGGCGGCTGGCCCGGGCGATGGCGCGGGCTCGGGCCGCGGCCTGGGCGGCGGTCGTGGCCCGGCACGGGCAGCTGCCGGCGGTGCAAGTCGCCGGCCGAGACCTGGCCCGCCCCGTCTCGTCGGGTCCGGTCCATCCCGCGGTCACCGCATCGGAAGCAGCCGCGCGGCCGGTGCTGGTGATCCGCCTGGACGCCACGCTGATCGAGGCGGCCAGCCCGAAAGCACAGGCCGCGGGTCACGACAAGGGCGGGTATGGCTTCCACCCGTTGGGCAGCTGGTGCACCAACACCGGGGAGGCGATGGCGGTGATGCCGCGCCCGGGCAACGCCGGCTCGTTCACCACCGCCGATCACATCGCGGTGCTTGACGCGACGTTCGGGCAGATCCCCGCCGCCTGGCGGACCGACGTGCTGGTCACCATCGACGGTGCCGGCGCCTTCCGCGAGGTGATCGACCACCTCACCGGCCTGAACACCGCCGCCGCGCACGGGAAACGGGGGCGGCGGGTGGAGTACTCGATCGGCTGGCCGGTCGACCAGCGGACCCTGGCCGGGATCGAGCGGCTGCGCCAGACCGACTGGGGCGCCGCGCTCGACACCGACGGCGGGATCGACCCACAGGCTCAGGTCGCGGACCTGACCGGGATCCCGCGGCACGGCTCGGGCGGCGACCGACTGGCCGGCTGGCCCGCCGACCCGCGGGTGATCGCCCGGCGCACCCCGCGCCCGGCGACCAAACCGGCCAAGCTCGGCGAGCACCCGGACTACGAGTACGGCGCGTTCGTCACCAACACCGTCGCGGGGCAGGCCCAGTTCCTCGACGCTCGCCACCGCACCCAAGCCCACGTCGAAGACCGGATGAAGCAGTTCAAGGCCTGCGGCGCCCGCAACCTGCCCTCGATCAACTACGGTCGCAACGCCGCCTGGCCGCGGCTGGCTGCCCTGGCCACCTCGCTGACCGCCTGGCTGCGCCACATCGGACTCGATGACGACCTGGCCAAGGCCTCCACCAAGACACTGCGCTTCGCCGATCCTGTCCGCCCCGGCCCGCCTGGTCACCCACGCCAGACGCCGCATCCTCACGATCCCACCCGGCTGGGCCTGGGCCCAGAACCTGGCCACCGCCTGGCACCGCCTCCACGCCCCGCACCCGGCCTGACCCACAACCCCCAACCGACCCAACGACCAGCAGCCACACCACCGGCCGAGCGCGTGGAACTCGACGCCCACCCGAGCACCATCAGCCATCCCAACACGCCCGAACCCACGATCCACCCGGGGAAGATCCACACAGCGGACGATCAAGCAGATGTGGATCAGCGTGAATGATCTAGGTCGAAGCGGCGCGGCAGGTCATCAGCAAGTTCGGAGTGGCCACCGAATGTGGCTGGGACCGCCGTCCGCCCGACACCATTCCCGAGCTGCTGCAACTCCACAAGAAGGTGTCCTCGCCCGAGTGATCTTGCCCTGTTTCGACTCAACTGAGGGACTTTATTCATCCGGGCGCTTGGCCACGACCATAAGGTACCCGAATTCCGGGACACCGATCATGCTCGCAGCGTCAAACCAGTCAGCCATCTCGTCACCAAACATAGCCTCGAGGCCCGGCTGCGCTTGGCTCATTCGTGCCGAAAACCAGATGAGGCTCTTGTGAAACGTCTGTTCGCTGACGTCCAGAATCTCCTCGAACCACAGTCCCGCCTGCCGGAGCAAGGGTGGGTAGTCCTCGGCCTGCACCCTGGTCGACATGAAGTAGTTGTGAAACCCGTCCACCGTAGGCTGCTTCGCGGCGGGGATCGGTGCACGCTCGAACAGGTCGGTCAGGACCAACCGGCCGCCCGGCCGGAGCGACCGGCAGATCTGCGCGAGCGCCTGTCCACGGTCCGGTATGTGGGGAAATGACTCAAGGGCAATGGCCGCATCGAAGGACTGCGTCGGAAACGGCATTTCCATAGCGTTCGCCTGTTGGAACACCACTCGTTCAGCGAGTCCCGCCGACTCCGCAAGGGAGTTGGCGAGCCGCACCTGCTCCCGGCTGACCGAGATACCAGTCACCCGGGCACCGGTAAGTTGAGCTATCCGCACACCAGGTCCGCCGACCCCGCAACCGACATCAAGGACGTGGCTTCCGCTCCCAATCTTCAACTTCTCAGCCATCACATCGGTCAGCCGGTCAGCCGCTTCGTCGGGAGGCACCTCGCTGTCGAGGTCGTCCCAGTAGCCGACGTGTAGATTGTCGCCAGGCTTCGTTGCGGCGGTCAAAGCGAAACGATCATAAAGGTGGCCGACTTCGTCGGGCACGGGTGCGAGAGCCAGCTTCTTCTGCGACATGATGTCCCCTCCTGCGCGTTGGTGTTATTCTGAACCGCGCCAGCACGAGCCGAGTCTATCACCTTTTAATCATTCACGGGTAAGTGAGCTTCGCTTCCGGGTCAACTTTTGTGGTCTTCGCCTCCAGTTCCGATCTTGTTTCCGGGAGTCCAGGAGGTGGCCGATCAGGACGTCGGCGAAGTCACGATTGACAGTAGGCCATCCGGGTCAGCCGTTAGCTCAGCCGGGCGATGAGCAGCGTGCCCTTGTTGACGATGTCGCCAACGGATTCGCTCAGCGTACGCCCGTACTGGTTCGCCGCCTGGGCCCGACTGTTCGCTGTTACCCGCCATTCGTGGTCGCGGAACCACCGCTCGGCATTCGGCCGGTCGGCATTTGGCCGGTCGTCGTCGGGTAATAGGGTGTCCATGTTCAGCCTGAGCCTGCGTTGGAAGTCACGGAAGGCGGGGTTGTCCATCCTGTCGCGTAGGTCCGAGTTGGCCTCCTCCGCCGCGAACCAGCTGCCTGCGGCAGAGAGCCGGTGCACGTGTGCAAACAATGCTTCCACGACGGTGCCAGGCAGGTAGCCGAGCAACCCTTCGGCCCGCCAAGCGGTAGGGCGCTGCGGGTCGAAGCGCGCGCGGAGCAAGGCGCCGGGCCAGTCCGCTCGCAGGTCGATGGGCACGACGTGGCGTGCGCAGCCGGCGAGGGCGCCCTGTTCGGCCAGCACCACGTCCTTGAACTCCAGCACCTTTGGCAGGTCGATCTCGATAGCTCGACGTGCGCGGGCCAGGGCAACCGGAATGAGCGCGCATCCAGGCCGGCCGCGAGGATCACGACCTGCCGGACGCTGGTAGTGGACGCGTCGAGGAAGTACTCGTCGAAAAAACGAGAGCGCACTCCCAGGCAACTCGCCAGCATCGCCCAAAAATTGGCCAACCGCTTGTCGGCCTCGGACTGGTTCTCGGAGTCATTGATACCGGCCCCATTGATAAGCATGGGTACCGTGACCCCAGAACGCCTGACGAAGCTCTCCGCGTACGGGTCGTCGATCAACGCGTCGTCTCGCTTGCTCTCCATCGCCCGCGCGGCGGCGACCCACAATGCGGTGATCCCCACCCGGACACGATGTCCCAGTCGTCGTGCTCAGCCACATCGTCCTCCCTAGTTATCTCCATCCTGTGACTCGCCTCAGGCTACCGCCGTCCCCGAAACGGCACGACCCGCGCACCTTCCTGACGCTAGCCACGCCACCCACCACTGATTCGAAAGATGCTCAAGCATCCATGAGACCGCTTGGGAGCGGGTGGGGGGTTTAGCGCAGGGGGTAGGTGAATAATTGGTGGGCGATTTCGGTGATCACGGGTTGGAGCAGGATCGGTGATGTGCCGCTGAGCAGGTTGCGCTCGG
>JBDTAX010000188.1:0-33352 GCA_039924425.1 Pseudonocardiaceae bacterium | reverse complement strand
GCCGCCGTGCGATCTCCCGCACTACCGGTGCCGTCTGTTCGTCCGGCACCTGCGCCACTGACTCGCCCGTCGCCGGGTCGTGTTCACGCCGATACCCGTAGGGGACCTTGCCGTGTGGCCGTCCAGCCTCAACGTTGGCTCGCACCGCGCGCAACACCCGCTCTCTCGTCTCCTCGGCTGATTTCTCCGCGACCAGAGAATCGAGGCCGGTAGAGAACCGGTCATCGCCACGGGCCAGGTCATACACACGGCCCGAATAGCTCCACAACACGCCGCGCTCAGCGCACAAGTCACGCAGCTGCACGTAAGCGGCGAGGTCCCGGTGCGCCCGGCTGGCCTCCCAAGTGACCAACACACCCACTCCCCCGGTGACCAACAACTCGGACAACCTGTGATAAGCGGGACGATCCTTACGGGACCATCGACTGGCGCCTCGGTCGTTGTCCCGCAGAACCTCCACCACGTCCCAGCCGTGACGTTGACACTCCACACGGCACTCGCGCTCCTGCTCAGCGACAGACCGACCACGCCCATGAGGATCACGCGAGACCCGAGTGTAGATGACCGCACAGCGAGTTTCCATGAAAACACTCTACGGGACACATTGACGCCGGACACCGCGATGAGGTGGGTGAGCCCGGCGACGCGGAACTCCGCGTCGACAGTGGGCACCATCGCCGACGTGTCGCCCACCACCAGCGCGGGGAGAAGCCCGGCCGGCTCCGGATCGAGGACCCGTGACGCCTCCCGCAGCCCGGACCGAAACCGCTCAGCAACTCGTTGGACGGCGGTGGGCGCCGCCAGCACCTGCGGCGCACCGCGCACCCGCAGCACAGCCACCGTCAGATCGGATCGGTCGGGTACGGCGAGCAGCCCGGTGGCCCGCACGCGCTGACCGGGCAACAACCCGAGCCAGCCCTGCGCCGGTGCCAGCAGGACCACCCGACCGCCGGTCCGCCACTGGTGCCCCGCCACCTCGGCAGCCTCGAGTTCCGCTCGTACCACCACCCGCTGGGGGTCCGGTTGCTGGCCGCCGTAGCCCGGGGAGGCGATCGCCGTCGGGTCACCGCGCAGGTGCGCCACCACTGTCGCCACCGAGCCCCGCTCGGCGGCCACCCGCAGCGGATGATGCGCGACCTGCCAGGCCTGCGTGCCGACCACGAGCGCCACAGCGGCGGCCACCGCGCCCATCGCGAGAACCGCTGCCGAGCGGGCGCGCAGCGCCGCAACCACGGCAACCACCAGGCCCCCCACACCCAGCGCGGCGGCGGCCAAGGGCCCGAGATACAACCCGGCCAGCGCCACACCCCAGCCGACGACCGCCGCCGGCACCAGGCGCAGGTCATGCCGTGCGGCCTCAGGTGAGAGCGTGGCCTGGCTCACACCCGTACCTTGTCCTTGAAGCGGGCCAACCGCGCCTGTCCGATGCCACTCACCTCGTGGAGCTGATCCACCGACGTGAAGTGCCCGTGCGCGGCGCGCCAGTCGAGAATCCGCTGGGCGGTGACCTTGCCGACGCCGGGTATCTTGCACAACTGCTCAAGAGTCGCCGTGTTGAGATCAACCGTGCCGGAAGTGCCTCCGGAAGTACCTGCCGCGGCGCTGTCGGCCGGCTGCCCCGGCGGCGGCGCCACACCGACCAGCAGCTGTTCACCATCGGACAGCCGCCGAGCGATGTTGAGGCCCATCAGGTCGGTGCCGGGCAGCGCGCCACCGACCGCGTCCAGCGCGTCAGCCACCCGGGTGCCATCCGGTAGTCGGACCAGCCCCGGGCGGGCCACCCGACCCGCCACACTGACCACTACCTCATGGACCGCTCCGGGCGGCGGCTCTATCGCCGGAGCCCTCGCCGCGGCGGCGGTGACCAGTGGCAGAGCTGGAGCTGGTTCGGGCACCGGGCGCTCCCACCACACCCCGACCGCAGCCACCACGGCGGCCAGTGCCGCGACCAACGACAGCAGCAACGCTCCCGGCCGTCCGGGGTCCCACCGGGCCTGCCGCAGCGGTCCGGGTACCCAGTGCTGGACCAGCCGGCCCACACGCGATGTGGTGTGAGGTTTGTGGGAATTGTGCGTGTCATCGGGCCAAGTCGTCTGGGACGGCCCGGCGGGCATGGTGTTGGTGGGCAGGGTGTCGGCGGGCATGCCCGGTCCAGCTTCTGGATCACCGGGATCCAGCGGCGGGCCGAGCTGACCGCCCAGGGCCACCAGCCGGGTGCGTCCTCCACCGGTGTCAAGGGACGGGAAACTGGGAAGTAGGGCCACGCCGACGACGCTAGGACGATGTCCGTACGCGTCTGATGCCCGAACCCCTCCGCTGTGGACAACAGGGTGGGTGGGGACAAGTCGGGGTCATCCGCGGCTGCGCCCCGGTGTATGTCGGGGGTGTGTGCAAACCTAGACGGTTGCCCGAGCTCAGACGACGGCGGCGGTGTTGTAGGCGAGCAGTCGCCAGCCGGAATCGTCGCGGGCAAGCACCGTCCAGTGGCAGTTGGTCATTCCGCCGAACACCGGCCAGCCCGACACCGGCAAACCGAGCAACAAAGGCGTCAGACCAGCGATCAGCCCACCGTGGGTGCACAACACCGCACTCCGCTCACCGGCCGCGTCGAGCTCGGCGACCACGTGCGCGGCCCGTCCGGCCACTTCCAGCTTGGTCTCGCCACCTGGCGGAGCCCACTCCGGGTTTCCCCGCCATTTCAGAATGCCACCCGGCCAGAGCGCCTCCACCTCAGCGTGCGTCAGCCCCTGCCACGTCCCGAGATGCCTTTCCCGAAGCCGTTTGTCGACCCGCAGCGCCGTCCCGGTCTCGGCGGCCAGCACCGCTGCAGTGTCCCCCGCGCGGGACAGATCAGAGGCCATCAGCACCTCTGGCTTCAGTCCGGCGAGCAAACGGGCCGCCCGACGAGCCTGACCGAGGCCAGTCGCGGTCAACCGCGAGTCACACTGACCCTGCATCCGGCGCGCCGCGTTGTAGGCGCTCTCGCCGTGCCGCCACAGCACGAGTCGCTCCAGACTCACCCCGACTCGTCCACCTCGGGGGCGCCAGCGTCGAACGGGATCACTGGGCAGTCCTTCCACAGTCGCTCAAGGCCGTAGAAGGAACGTTCCTCGGTGTGCTGCACGTGCACGACAACGTCGATGAAATCCAGCAGCACCCAACGCCCCTCACGGGCGCCCTCACGGCGAACCGGTTTGCTCCCAGCCGCCGCCATCTGCTCCTCGACGGCGTCCACGATGGCCTGGACCTGACGCTCGTTGGGCGCCGAGGCGATGACGAAACAGTCTGTGATCACCAGCTGGTCAGACACGTCGAGCAAGGTGACGTTGTGCGCCTTCTTGCTCGACGCCGCGCTCGCCGCGGTCAACGCAAGCGCTCGCGCATGCTCAGAGGCTGCCACATCACTCCTTGTCCCCCGGCTCCACCAGCCGGCGCTCGATGGCGCGGCACCCAGAAACTCTGGTTGTCCGCGCCCGACAACAGGTGAGCGTACGTGCCCTGGAGGTTCTTTCCGCTCTCGCCCGCCTGGTGCGCACTGGCCAGATCGAGCTGAAGCCGGCGCGCCCCGCGCGATACGGACCCCACCAGCCCAACCCGGCCTCCCCGCAGGCGTCCCGGTTCCACCCCCGAGGATCCACTAGCTCTCCCACCAGGCGCGACCGGTCTAGCGACTGGTCCGGTCGGCACAGACGGCTTTGCCGCGCTGTTCCGCGGAACAGTTCTCGCATGATGCGAGGAGGTGCGGGGGTCACGGAATGACTCCGCGGCCGTGGGCGGCCCACGCTCAAATGACCGCTCGACCGGCGCCGGGAGCAACAGAACGCGGAGTCCGGGCGGGATGATGGCGGGCAACCGACTATACACAGCACCGTAGTGACCGCCGATCGCGCCACCAGTTCGGACGGCTGTGTCCGGCGCGCGGTCAAGGGGTCTCGACCTACTGCGGACCGGGGTCACGGTGCTCTGAAGATCCTCAACGGTCACTCCGCGACGCTTCACATCGGGATTTGGCGCACCCCGACGGGGCGGCGCTGGGGCAGGGATGATATCAACCGCGGTGACCAAACACGGTCACATGACTACAAGGAGCAACTATGAAGCATGGCGCGGTGCGTAAGCTGACCAGGGCAGCGGCCTTGTCCTTTCTCGTCCTGGCGACCACCTCGAGCGTGGCGGGCCTGGAGGTGTTGACCGCGAGCTCGGCGATGGCCGACCCGAGCAGCCAGGGTGACGGTTCGAACCCGAGCGCAAACGGGCAGGACCCGAGTCAGAACCCGGGCACCGGCACCGGTGGCGGTAACAATGGCGGTGGTCTGCTCGGTGGCATTGGTGGCAGCAACAGCTCTCTCCTTCACTGAGCACGGCGGAAGTTCGGGAGTATTGTCGCCCACCGGAGCGGACCGCAACGCAGCGTGAGCTGGGGAGACGTTCCGCTCGACGGTAGACGAGATTCTGGCCGCCATTACCGGTGATTCCCGCTGTGTCCCCGCGTGGCTGGGCACCCGTGGGGCCGATGGGACGGAAGCGGGCACCCGTCGATCGGCACGTTTGTCTCGGAGCGGACCGGGGCCAGGTGGCGCACCGGAGGCGGATCGGGCCTCGACCACTGTCCCCGGCCCGCTCCCCCTCCGGTGCATGTCCCGCGGATCTCGTCGTTAGTGATCAACTCTAATGTCGCTGAGTTCGACAGTGGAGCTTCGGGGGACGGCTCGAGCGGACCTGCTGTCGAACTCAGCGCACGGAGAGCACCCAAGGCTACGTCGCGCACCGGTACAGGCCGCGTTTGCTGATGTACTGCACCACGCCGTCGGGCACCAGGTACCAGACTGGCTGGCCGCGCCCGACGCGCTGACGGCAGTCGGTCGAGGAGATCGCCATGGCGGGCACCTCGACCAGGCTCACCGCGCGCTCAGGCAGGTGCTTGCTGTCCAGCGGGAACCCCGGGCGGGTCACCCCGACCAGGTGGGCCAGCTCGAACAGCTCCTCGACCCGCTGCCAGGACAGTATCTGCGCCAGCGCGTCAGCGCCGGTGATGAAGAACATCTCGTGGTCGGGGAACTGGGTGCGCAGGTCGGTGAGGGTGTCGACGGTGAACGTGGGAGCCTGGCGGTCGATGTCCACCCGGCTGGTGGAAAACCGCGGGTTGGACGCGGTGGCGATGACCGTCATGAGGTAACGGTCCTCAGCCGGGCTGACCGCGTGGGCATCCTTCTGCCACGGGATCCCGGTGGGCACGAACACCACCTCGTCCAACTCGAACAGGGCCGCCACCTCGCTGGCGGCGACGAGGTGGCCATGGTGGATCGGGTCGAAGGTCCCGCCCATGACCCCGAGTCGCCGGCCGGACATGCGCGCAGCCTAGGTGAACCATTCAAGAGCGGCTCCGGCGGCGATACGCTGAGACCCCAGCAAGCAACCGGCGGTGGGGCAGTGGTGGCGAGCAAGAGTCTCAGCGAGGTCTCAGCGCGGGAGCTGGCACTCGTCGACGCCGTGACGTCGGGCTGCGTGCTGGAGTGCAGCACTCTGAGCACCAAGCAGTTGGGCACCACGGACAACCCCCGGTACACCCTCCGCGCCGAGCTCCTGCGGGAGCTGGTGCTGGGGCGCGGCGGTGCGCGTCTTGATCCACTGGGGGTGCGGGTCCATGGGGCGCGGATCACTGGAACGCTTGATCTCACCCATGTCCCGGCCGCGGTGGGGATCGAGCTGCGGGGTTGCTTCTTCGAGCGCGCCGTGCTGCTGGTCAGCGCTCGCCTACCGTGGTTGACCTTGGCGGGCTCGCATCTGCTCGGTCTGGATTGCGATGGCCTCCACGTCGACGGCGACGTTCTGTTGGGTGAGGGATTCACCGCCACCGGGCACGGCGACTACGGTGCGGTGCGGCTGCTCGGCGCCCACATCCGAGGCCAGCTCAACGTCAATGGCGCGAGGCTGACCAACGAGACCGGGCCGGCCCTCATCGGCGACGGGCTGCACGTCGGCGGCGATGTGTTCGGCGGGGGGTTCATCGCCACCGGGCACGGCGAGCTCGGCGCGGTCCGGCTACCGGGCGCTCACATCGTCGGGCAACTCAACCTCAATGGCGCGGAGCTGGTCAACCCCGCCGGGCCCGCCCTCATCGGCGACGGGCTGCACGTCGACGGCGGTCTGGTGCTCGCCGAGGGGTTCACCGCGACCGGGCACTATGAGCGCGGCGCGGTGCGGCTGCCCGGTGCCCAGATCAGCGGCCAACTCAACCTGGACAGCGCGGTGCTGATCAACGCGGCCGGGCCAGCCCTCATCGGTGATCACCTCGACGTCAACGGCGGTGTGTTCCTCGACGGGTTCAGCGCCACCGGATACGGCGAGGACGGTGTGGTGCGGCTGCCGGATGCGCACATCAGCGGCCAACTCAACCTCGACCGCGCGGAGCTGACCAACCCCGCCGGGCCCGCCCTCATCGGCGATCACCTCCGGGTCGACAGCGACATGTTCGCCGAGGGACTCACCGCCACCGGGCACAGCCCAGACGGCGCCGTGCGCCTGGCCGACGCCCACATCAGCGGCCAACTCAACCTCAGCCACGCGAAGCTGACCAACCCGGCCGGTCCAGTCCTCGACCTGGAGGACGCCGCGGCCAGGCACCTGTTCCTGCCCGCCCACGTGTTCTGCGCACACGGTGCGGTCAACCCCCACGGTGCCGACAACCCCCGCGGTGTCGACAAACCGACGAGCTGCGGCGCGCCGGAGCATCGGCTCGCGCTGTCCGGTCTCACCTACACGTCGCTGCATGCGGTCGACTGGCGCGAGTGGCTGCACCTGATCACCCACCACACCCGAAGCTATCGGCCGCAGCCCTACCAGCAGCTTGCCGCCGCACTGCGGGCCAGTGGCCACGAGTCCACCGCGCGGGAAGTCCTCATCGCCCAGCAGCGGGACCGCCACCAACGCGGTGAGCTCGGCGGCCCGCTGGCCACAGTCGCGCACTGGCTCTGGGGAGCACTCGCCGGATACGGCTATCGCGGCGGCCGCGCCGTCCTCGCTCTCGGGCTGGTGGTGGTGCTGGGGGCCGGGCTGGGGGTCGCCGCCGGACACACTGCCCTGGGCCCAGGCCGCTACGTCACCGCGCGCACCAGCCACGCTCCCGACCCCCGCTCGCCGTGCTCCCTGGTCGAGCAGATCGGTGCGGGCATCGACCGCAGTGTGCCGCTGGCCCCAGCGGGTATCGGCGACCGCTGCGATTTCGACACCGCCAGCCGTATTGGCCAAGCGTTCATCGCCTTCACCTGGATGCTTCAGGCCCTGTTCTGGACGCTGGCCGCGTTGGCCATCGCCGGTTACCTCGGTCTCATCCGGGAGACCAACGCGCCGGGATGACCACGAACTGCCGCAGGTACAGGTCAGTGAAGGTGACTGGCCCGCGCGGCCCGGGCACCCGGTCGACGTTGATCCCGGTCTCGGGAGCCCGGCGCAGCGCGAAGCCATCGAGCAGGCGGGTACTGGCGTTCCAGAACGCCCCGGTGCCGGTGTAGCCGTCCAGAAACTCGCGGGCGGCGGACTCGTCACTGGTGACGATCGTGGCGGCCAGTCCTGAGGTCTCCTGATTCGCGACGCTCGCGGCATGCGCCGGACCGGACACCCGACTCACAGTCAGGGTTGCCTCCCGGCCGGTGTCCAACGCCCACTCATGCCCCAGCGGGTGGGGATGCGGCGGCAGGGACAGCGCGATCCCCCGCTGGCGGGTCGCCGCGAGCAGCGCGTCGTACACCTGGTCTGGGACGCCGTGGTCCACCAGCAGCAGGTTGACCCGGTTACAGACACCCAGCCGATCCAGCCCGGCCAGCAGCAGCTCGATCGCCAACGCGGGATCGGCGGCGGTATCGATGTAGAGCACACCACCGCCGTCGGCGTGGGCCAGCACCCGCACCCCATGGCGGGCGCCCTCGGCCGCCAGCATCCGGGTTGTCTCGCCACTGCCCCGCACGATGACCAGCGGAATCAACTCGGGGTGCCGCATGAGAGCGACGGCGCTGTCGCGATGCGGGTCGGGCACCAGTTGCATCGCGTCGGGATCCAGCCCGGCGTCGGCCAGTGCGGGCGCGATCACCTGCTCGCGCAGCGCCAACGCGGAGCGCAGTGCCGCCGCCCCGGTTCGCAGCACCCCCGCGTTGCGGGATTTCACCAGCTGCGAGGCGACATCGACGGTGACGTTGGGACGGGCCTCGAAGGTGGCGCCCACCACACCGATCGGGCGGCGGCGCTCGATCAGTCGCAGCCCGTCCGGACGATCTTCCAGCACCTGGTCCCGGGGCGGGAACGGGATCCGCGCGAGCAGCGCGAGCTGCTCGGCCATCTCGGCCAGTCGCGGCTGGCCCAGGCGCAGGCGGTCGATCAGCGCCTGGGTCATCCCGGACCGCTCAGCGGCGGCGATGTCGGCGGAATTCGCGGCAAGCAGCAACGACGCGGAAACGGTCAGTTGCCGCGCCATGGCCTCCAGCGCGGCGTCGATCGCCTCGTCGGACGCGTTGGCCAGGGTAGGCGCGGCGCGCCGCGCCGCCTCCGCGCACTGGGCGACGATGCGCGAGGCGACGATCTCAGACTCGGTGGGCACCTCGACATCGGTTGGCAGCTGCACAACTCCCGAGTCTACGACCGGTTACACCGGCACCAAATCGTCGGCGTGCACGACTTCGCGGCGCAGCTCAGCGGGCAGCTCGCGGGTGGAGCGGCCGATCAACTCGGGTAGTTCGGCCGCGTCGAACCCGACCATCCCCCGGGCGATGACGACGTCGCGCTCGTCGACCAGCTCCACCACGTCGCCAGCCTCGAAGTCACCCTCGACACCGGTGATGCCGGCCGCGAGCAGCGAACGCCGACGGTGCACCACCGCGCGGACCGCACCGTCGTCGAGCCGTAACCGGCCGGCCGCGCCCGCGGCGTGGCGCAGCCAGAACCGGCGAGCCGACAGGCGCGCCCCGGTGGCCACGAACGCGGTGCCGACGTCAGCCGCGCCCAGGGCTCGGCCGACCTGCGCCGCGGCGGCCAACAGCACTGGCACCCCGGCTTGAGCGGCCACCGTCGCGGCCGCAAGCTTGGAGGCCATCCCCCCGGTGCCCAGCGCACCACCGTCACCGGCCCGCACACTGTGGATGTCAGCCGGCCCAGTCACCTCCGGAACCAGCCGGGCGCCGCCGAGCCGGGGGTCACTGTCGTAGAGCCCGCCGACGTCGGAGAGCAACACCAGCGCGTCGGCGCCCACCAGGTGCGCGACCAGAGCGGCGAGCCGGTCATTATCGCCGAACCGGATCTCGTCGGTGGCGACCGTGTCGTTCTCATTGACCACCGGAACCACGCCGAGACCACGCAACCGGGCGAATGTGCGCTGCGCGTTGCGGTAGTGCGCACGGCGGACCAAGTCATCTGACGTCAGCAGCACCTGCCCGACGGTGTGGCCATACCTCGCCCAGGATTGCACGTAGGCGTACCCGAGGGCCAGCTGCCCGACGCTGGCCGCAGCCTGCTGGGTGGCCAGATCGCTGGGCCTGCGGCGCAGCCCCAGCGGCGCCAGCCCGGCGGCGATCGCACCCGAGGACACCGTGACCACGTGGGTGCCAGCCGCGACCCGGGCGGCGAGGGCGTCAACCAGGGTGTCCAACCGGACCCGGTCCAGCCCGCCGGCTTCCGTGGTGAGTGAAGACGAGCCGATCTTGACCACCAGGTGCCGGGCCTGCGCCACGGCCTGCCTGGCCGGACTCACTCCCGCTCCACCGCACCGTCGGCGAGTGGCTCGCGCCGCACCCGGCGCGCGGCCTTACGCGCTGGAGCTCCAGGGCGCTCGTCGGTGTCCAACCGCCAGTCGCTCCCCCGCCCGCCGAGGCGAATCGCGGTCGCTCCGGCTGGTGTGGCGGGTTCCCAGTCGAAGGTGACGTGACCGATGGTGACCGGGCAACCGGCCCGGGCACCCGCGACGGCCAGGGCATCCTCGACGCCGAGCCGGGCCAGCCGGTCGGCGAGGTAGCCGATGGCCTCGGCGTTGTCGAAGTTCGTCTGCCGCACCCACCGCTGTGGGCGTTCACCGCGGATGAGGAACCCACTGGGCCGATCGGGGTCCGCCGTGACGTCGAACCCAGACTCCTCGACCGCGGTGGGCCGCAGCACCACCCGAGTCGGTTGGGCAACGGGCAGTGACTCACGGTATTGGCGTACGGCCGCGCCGAGCGCGAAGCGCAGTTCCCGCAGACCCTCCGTGCTCACCGTGGACACGGCGTGCACCGGCAGGCCGCGAGCCGCGAGCTCGGGTGCCGCGAGGTCAGCCAGTTCCCGGGCGTCCGGGACGTCAATCTTGTTGAGCACCACCAACCGGGGACGGCAGGCGAGCTCACCACCCAGCGACGGAGTGTAGGCGGCCAGCTCACGTTCCAGGGCGTCCACATCGGACAGTGGGTCACGGCCGGGCTCGAGGGTCGCGCAATCCACGACGTGCACCAGCACCGCGCACCGTTCGATGTGCCGCAGGAACTCCAGCCCGAGTCCCTTGCCCTGGCTGGCACCGGGGATCAGGCCAGGGACATCGGCCACAGTGAACACCGTCTCGCCCGCGGTGACCACACCGAGGTTGGGTACCAGGGTGGTGAACGGGTAGTCAGCGATCTTGGGTCGAGCCGCTGATAGCACCGACACCAGGGAGGATTTGCCCGCCGAGGGAAACCCGATCAGCCCGACATCAGCCACCGACTTCAGCTCCAGCACCAACTCCCGGGCCTGTCCCGGCTCACCGAGCAGCGCGAAACCCGGTGCCTTGCGGGTCCGGGAAACCAACGCCGCGTTGCCCAGACCGCCATGGCCACCGGCCGCGGCGACGAACCGGGTTCCACCGCCCATCAGGTCAGCCAGCACCGCACCGTCAGCGGTGAGCACCATCGTGCCGTCCGGCACCCGCAGCTCAAGGTCTTCGCCCATGGCGCCGTTGCGGTGACCGCCTTGCCCGGACTTACCGCTCGAGGCTTTCGCCTGGGAGCGGTAGTGGAAGTCGAGCAGAGTGTGCACACCATCGTCGACCACCAGCACCACATCGCCACCACGACCACCGTTGCCCCCATCGGGGCCTCCCAGCGGGGTGAACTTCTCCCGGTGCACCGACGCACACCCGTGGCCACCATCACCAGCGGCGACCTGCATCACCACCCGATCCACGAAACGGGACACCTGGCTGGTTCAGCCCTGGGCCGGGACGATGTTGACGGTTTTGCGCCCTCGCTTGATGCCGAACTGCACCGCACCAGCCTCAAGGGCGAAAAGGGTGTCATCCCTGCCTCGACCAACGTGCACTCCCGGATGGAACTTGGTACCGCGCTGGCGGATGAGGATCTCTCCCGCGTTGACTTCCTGTCCGCCGAATCGTTTCACCCCAAGCCGCTGGGCGTTGGAGTCACGGCCGTTCCGGGAACTGGACGCGCCCTTCTTGTGTGCCATCGGTGTTCACGCCCTCGTCAGGAGTTTGCTCACGGTCAACGGTTACTGAGATCTATGGTCACTGGGAGATGCTGGTCACTTCGATGCGGGTCAGCTGCTGCCGGTGACCCTGGCGCTTGTGATAACCGGTCTTGTTCTTGAACTTGTGAATCCGGATCTTGGGGCCCTTGACCTGCGCGACAACCTTCCCGCGGACCGAAGCGGCGGCAAGGGCAGCCGCTTCGGTGGTGACGGTGGGGCCGTTGACGAGCAGCACGGCGGGCAAGCTGACTTCGCTTCCGGGATCGCCGTCAAGCTTTTCCACCTCGACGACGTCCCCGACGGCCACTGTGTACTGCTTGCCGCCGGTCTTCACGATCGCGTACATCGGGTGGTACTCCTGGTTGTCGGGTTGGCATGGAACGGATTTCAGGCAAAGCTAGACCCCCCCAGGCAGGCGGGCCGCCTCAACGAGGGTACGGCCCACCGCCCGGCCCAGTCACACCGGGGTGCCCACCTCAAGTGCACCACCGCGAAGGCTTGGAGCCGCCGAGTCGATGCCGTCCGGCAGCTCTGTAGCGGGCGGTCCGGCTGGCCGCGAGGCAGACCGGCGACGCCGCGTCATCGCGCGCGTTGTTGGCTGCGTGGGCACGCTCGGCGCGCCGGCAACCGGCGCCACCTGGGGTGCTTCAGCGCCGGACTCAACCGGTGCGGCAGCGTCCGGCGCCGACGGGCCATCCGCTGCTGCTGGCAACGGCGCTACTCCCGCGGCGGACAAGTCCTGCGCCTGCTCCGGTGCCGCAAGGGCGGTTCCCGCCCCACGACCACGGGATTTGGAGCGACGGCCGTTCACCGTGCCGGCGTCCCTACCGGCGTCCCTGGCCACCGACTGCGCCCCAGCACACGAACTAGAAGACACCCCAGCAGGCATCCCAGAAGGCGAAACAGTCTCCTGGCTTCGGACGTTCACAGGTTCCGAGGCCACCACCACGCCGCGTCCCTTGCAGTGCTCGCAGTTGCTGGAATACGCCTCCAACAGCCCGGTGCCCACCTTCTTCCGGGTCATTTGGACCAGGCCCAAGGACGTGACCTCGGCGACCTGGTGACGGGTGCGGTCCCGGCCCAGGCATTCGGTCAACCGGCGCAGCACCAGGTCCCGATTCGACTCGAGCACCATGTCGATGAAGTCAATGACGATGATCCCGCCGATATCCCGCAACCGAAGTTGCCGGATGATCTCCTCCGCGGCTTCGAGGTTGTTGCGGGTGACGGTCTCCTCCAGGTTGCCGCCCGACCCGGTGAACTTGCCGGTGTTGACGTCGATCACGGTCATCGCCTCGGTACGGTCGATGATCAGATATCCGCCGGAGGGCAGCCACACCTTGCGGTCCAGCGCCTTGGTGATCTGCTCGTTGATCCGGAACTCGGCGAACACGTCATCTACACCGGCATGCCTGCGCACCCTGGTCATCAGGTCCGGGGCAACGTGGCCGACGTAACCCTCCACGGTGTCCCATGCCCCGTCGCCTTGGACGACCAACTCGCGGAAGTCTTCGGTGAACAGGTCCCGCACCACCTTCACCAGCAGGTCGGGCTCCTCGTAAAGCAGCTCCGGCGCGGTGCCCTTGCCCTTGGCCCTGCCCCCAGAACTGTCCGCGGCGACACCTGAGCGATTCTGGATGACCTCCCATTGCGCCTGCAACCGGCGGACATCGCGGGCCAGTTCCTCCTCGCTGACTCCTTCGGAGGCGGTCCGGATGATCACCCCGGCATCCTCGGGAACGATCCGCTTGAGCAGTTCTTTGAGGCGCTTGCGCTCGGTGTCGGGAAGCTTGCGGCTGATCCCCGTCGCCCGTCCGTCCGGCACGTACACCAGGAACCGGCCGGGCAGGCTGATCTGGGTGGTCAACCGGGCGCCCTTGTGGCCCACTGGGTCCTTCGTGACCTGCACAAGAATACTGTCGCCGCTGGACAGCGCCTGCTCGATGCGGCGTGCTTTGCCTTCGAGCCCGGCGGCATCCCAGTCGACCTCACCGGCGTAGAGCACCGCGTTGCGGCCCCGGCCGATGTCCACAAACGCGGCCTCCATGGAGGGCAGCACGTTCTGCACCCGGCCGAGATAGACGTTGCCGACCAGCGACCCGGAACCCGACGCGGTGACGAAGTGCTCCACCAGGATGTCGTCCTCGAGCACCCCGATCTGGGTGCTCTCGGGCCCTTCGCACACGACCATGGTGCGCTCGACAGCCTCGCGCCGGGCGAGAAACTCCGATTCAGACAGGATGGCCACCCGCCGCCTGCCGGCCTCCCGGCCGTCACGTCGGCGCTGCCGCTTGGCCTCCAGGCGAGTCGAGCCGCGGATGGACTGCACCTCGTCCTCAACCAGCGGGCGGACGGTGCTCTCCCGGACATGCACCACGGTGTCTGGCGGGTCGTCCTCACCGACCACGGCATCATCGGCGCCGCCATCCCGGCGGCGCCTGCGGCGGCGGCGCCGAGCCACGCCCCCGTTGGGCTCCTCGGGCACCTGATCCTCAGTCAACCCGCCCGACGAGTCCTGTTCATCCGCTTCGTCTTGTTCGTCACTGTCACCGTGCGTGAAATCACCCTGCGTGATATCACCCCGTGCGATGTCACCTTGGGCGATCGGGACATCCTCGCCGTCTCCGCCGACCTTGCTGCGGCCACGGCCACGGCGGCCCCGCCGACGGCGGCGGCGAATGGCCCCGTCGATCTCCGCCTCGTCCGTACCCGCGTCATCCTCACCCAGTTCATGCGCGGCATTGGGGTCATCAGGCTCGTCGACCGTCTCGTGCGGCGGGGCTGGCGGGAGGAACGGGGCTGGTGGGAGGAACAGTGGCGCCGGCGAATTCCACACCGCCGACCGAGCCGGCGCATCCACCACCGGCAGCAGGGGTGTCTCTGGCGCGACTAGCCCCGCCACCTCGTCGATTCCCAGTGGGTCCGGGTCGGGATCTGGCAGCAGCATCCGCAGCACCCGCAACGCCGTCTCGCGGTCGATGCTGGACTGCGCGCTGCGTACCACGATGTCGAGTTCGGCCAGCGCGGCCATGACGTCCTTGCTGCTCACCGCGAGGAGCTTGGCCAAGGCATGCACGCGCAATTTGTCCGGCAACGAGAATGCCAGGTCAGGCCAGTCGGACGCGGTGATCTCGGGTGCGTCTGTGTCCCCGCCGATACCCCCGGCGGGCGTTGTCATGTTCGCCATTCAACTCCTCCAGCCCCCGGGCGCGTCCTGACCTGTCAGAACGCGGCCGCGCAGGGGCCCTGTGCGTTATCCGCCGCCGAGTCCGGCGACGGAAATCCTGTCTAGCTCCGGCAGCTCCGTGGTCCGGAGTGGTCGACCGGTGTGTCCCGCGACGCCGTGCTGAGCCGACCGATCGTCGGACTGCGCCACCTCATCCAGGGTCATGGCCGTTCGGGCGAACACCCGGTCCGCATCGAGCGGATCGACGAGACCCCCGTCGTCGTCAAGCCGGCCTTGAGCAGTCCGGATCGCTTTCACGAGCACCGACGACGGAAGTCCGGCGACGGCGCCAAGCGCACTCAGCACATCGTCGGGCCGTACCGCAGGGCTGACCTGTCGCACGACCGCCGTTAGTATCCCACACCGGCCGAGCGGATCGGGCGCAGGCGCCGCCGTGGCGCAATCATCGACTTCCAGCGAGACGATTGCCGCTCTCGCGTCGAGGGATCGCCGGCCGTCCTTGGTGACCCGTTCGACCAGCAGGGTTGAGGTGGCGAGCAGCGTATGGGCAGCCTGTCGCAGCTGTTCACCACCCACCCCCCGGACCTCGATGCGCCAGGCACTGGCCTCGATCCGCTCGGCGAGTCCGCCGGGGCCAGCCAGCACCCCCTCGAGCACGGCGAGCCCATCGGGCAACGCCGCGTCAAGCTCGGCACAGACCACCCGGGGATCGACACGGCGCACGAGCGCGATCTCGGCGTATTCCGCCTCGCTGGCCACTCCGGTGGGTGCGGCACCCACCCAGGAGACCAACGGATGCGGGCTGTAACCCTGTGAGTACGCCATCGGCAGACCAGCCCGCCGAAACGCCCGCTCGAAGGCTCTGGCGACGTCACGGTGCGAGGTGAACCGCAGCTTTCCCCGCTTGGCATAGCGTAACCGCACCTTGCAGACGGGGGCGGCGGAGGGGTTGGGGCTCATCTGGGTCCGACGTGGATGGGTCCGATGTCGACGGGTCCGATTTGGATGTCGGTGCCCAGCGACGGGCAGACCCCGCAATCGAAGCAGGGGGTCCACCGGCAGTCGTCCTGCTCGCGGCCTGCCAGCGCGTCCTGCCAGTCGTCCCAGAGCCAGTCGGCATCCAAGCCGGAGTCCAGGTGATCCCAGGGCAGGATCTCCTCACGCCCGCGCTCGCGGGTGGTGAACCACTCCAGCGACACTCCCTGAGGCTCCAGCTCGGCCGCGCAGGCCGCGACCCACCGGTCGTAGCGGAAGTGTTCGCCCCAACCGTCGAACCGCCCGCCCTCGCGCCACACTCGCTCGATCACCCGGCCGACCCGCCGGTCCCCCCGCGACAGCAGCCCCTCAATCAGCGAGGGCTTCCCGTCGTGGTAGCGCATGCCGACATTGCGGCCGATCTTGCGGTCACTGTTGATCTTCGCGCGGAGCAGCTTCAACCGCTGGTCAACGACGTCGGGATGCTCTTGGGCAACCCATTGAAACGGGGTGTGCGGCTTGGGCACGAAGGCGCCGATCGAGATCGTGCACCGGATCTCGTTGCTCCCGCTGGCTTGCCGGCCGGCGCGGATCACCCGATGCGCCAGTTGGGCGATCTGCAGCACATCGTCGTCAGTCTCGGTGGGCAGCCCGCACATGAAGTACAGCTTCACCTGCCGCCAGCCCGCGCCGAACGCGGTGGAAACGGTGCGGATGAGGTCCTCCTCGGACACCATCTTGTTGATCACTCGGCGGATTCGCTCGGAACCGCCCTCCGGAGCGAACGTCAGGCCGGAGCGGCGGCCGTTGCGGGAGATCTCGTTGGCGAGGTCGATGTTGAAAGCGTCCACTCGGGTCGACGGCAGGCTCAGGCCGATGCCACTGCCCTCGTAGCGATCGGCCAAGCCCTTGGTGAGCTCACGGATTTCCGAGTGGTCCGCGCTGGACAGCGACAGCAACCCGACCTCGCTGAACCCACTGGCCGCCAGACCACTCTCGACCATCTCCCCGATCCCCCGCGCCGACCGTTCCCGGACCGGCCGGGTGATCATCCCAGCTTGGCAGAACCGGCAGCCGCGAGTGCAGCCGCGGAAGATCTCCACACTCATCCGCTCGTGCACGCTCTCCGCGATCGGCACCAGTGGCCGCTTCGGGTAGGGCCACTCGTCGAGGTCCATCGTGGTGCGCTTGGCCACCCGCAGCGGGGCTCGTTCGGTGTTGCGAACGACCTCGGCGATCCGGCCGTCGGGAAGGTAACTGACGTCATAGTGGCCCGGTAGGTAGACGCCGTCGAGCTGAGCCAACCGGTCCAGCAGTTCCGGGCGCCCGCCGGGGCAACCGCGGGCCTTCCAGTCCCGCACGACCCCGGTGATCTCGAGGACCACCTGCTCGCCGTCCCCCAGAACCGCGGCGTCGATGAAGTCGGCGATCGGCTCCGGGTTGAACGCGGCGTGGCCCCCGGCGATGACGATGGGATGGCCGTCGGTGCGGGCGCTGGCGAGCAGCGGGATCCCGGCGAGGTCCAGCGCGGTGAGCAGGTTGGTGTAGCCGAGCTCAGTGGCGAAGGACACCCCGAGCAGGTCGAAGGCTCCGACCGGCCGGTGGGCGTCCACGGTGAACTGCGGGACACCGTGGACGCGCATCAGCGCTTCCAGGTCGGGCCACACCGCGTAGGTCCGCTCAGCGAGCACGTCGGGCTGCTCGTTGAGCACCTCGTAAAGGATCATGATTCCCTGGTTGGGCAGCCCGACCTCGTAGGCGTCCGGGTACATCAACGCCCAGCGCACCGCGGTGGTGTCCCAGTCCTTCACGGTGGCGTTGAGCTCGCCTCCGACGTACTGCACCGGCTTGGAGACCCGGGGCAGCAGTGGCTCAAGCTGCTCGAACACCGATGTGACCGCCATGGCGCCCAGAATAGTGGCGCAGGGTCCCGCTACCGCAGGAGGAGGACCGCCAGGCGGCGGGAGGCCACCACGACGCCCACGGCGGCCAGCACCACGAAGTACGCCACGTTCCCGAGCATTGACCAACCGAGGACACCAGTCGTCAGACCGCGCAGCAGAGCCACCGCGTGATAGAGCGGGAAGACCCGTACCAGCCACTGCAGCGCCGCCGGGTACACCGACAGGGGGAAGAACGTCGCGGAGAACAGGAACATCGGCAGGACGATCAGTATGGCCAGGTCGAAGTCCTGCCAGGAGCGCAGGAACGTGGTGGCGGCCATCCCGACCGACGCGAACCCGAACGCCACGAACAGCGTTGCGGGCAGCACCAGCAACGCCCACGGTGAGGAGATCAACCCGGCGGCGAGCATGATCGCGAGGAAGCCGGCCGAGTACATCCCGGTCCGGACCAGCGCCCAACCGATTTCCCCCAGCGCGATGTCCACCGGGCCCAGTGGGGTGGCGAGCATCCCCTCGTAGAGCTTCGCGTATTTGATCTTCATGAAGACGGCGAACGTGGTGTCGTACACTGCCCCGTTCATCGCCGAGGCGGCCAGCAGCCCGGGGGCGATGAACGCCGCGTAGCTCAGTTGCTGCCCGGCCGGCCCCACCACGGTGCCGACCAGGCTGCCCAGCCCCTGGCCCATCGCGATCAGGTAGAACAGCGGCTCGAAGAACCCGGAGACGAGGACCAGCCAGACGCTTCGCGACGCCAGTGCCGAGCGCGCGACGAGCATCCGGGCCCGGCCGGCGTACAGTCCCGGCGGCACCACCCGCAACAACAGCCCGGCGCGCGGCGTGCGCACCGGCGTCGGCAACCCCGGAAGCGCGCTCATCGGGTGAGCCGCACCCGGAACCGCCAACGGGACAGCCGCACCCCCACCACCAGCAACACGATCAGATAAGCGAAGTGTCCGGCCGCGGGCCACCACCGCAGCGTGCCGAGCGCGGCGCCGCGGGCGAGCTCGGTGCCGTGCCACAGCGGGCTGATCCAGGCGAACGGCTGGACCTCCCAGGGCAGCCGCGAGATCGGGAAGAAGGTCCCGGAGAACAGGGTCATCGGCAGCACCACGAATCGGAAGACGGCCGAGAATGCGCCCCCTTCTCGCTCCCGCGACGCCGAGAAGGTCACCAGCGGCGCACTGAACGCCATGCCGCACAGCACCGCGAAGACCAACGCGAGCACCGCGCCGGGCCCCCGGAGCACGCCGAACAGCGCGATCACCAGCAGGTAAACGGCACCGGACAGTGTCAGCCGCAGGGCGATCCAGGTGAGCTGCCCAGCGGCCAGCTGGCCGGGCGTGATCGGGGTGGCCGTGACGCCTTCATAAGTGCGCTGCCAGGCGAAGGACGCGAGGATCGGATAGCTCGACTCGAAAGCCGCGGTCTGTATCGCACCGGTCGCCAGCAGAGCGGGCGCGAGATACACCAGATAAGGCACCCCGCCGGTGGCCTGCATCGCGCTGGCGCTGGTGCCGATCAGCCGCCCGAGCCCGACGCCGAAGGCCACCAGAAACAGCAGCGGCTGCACCACGCTGGAGACGACCGTGGCCCGCCAGTTGCGCCGATACCAGGTCCACAGCGCCTCGACCACGCGCCACGAAGCTCCCCACCCGGTCAGCGCCCGGCCACAGGATTGAGCGATCATCAGCCCCACATCACTCAGTCCACCAGGGGTCGGCCGGTGAGCCGGAGGAACACGTCCTCCAGGGTGGATCGCCGGACCAGGCTGGACACCGGCCGCATTCCGCGCTGGTGCGCGGCGGCCAGCGCGGCCTCGCCGTCCGCGGCGTAGAGCAGAAACCGGTCAGGCAACTCCTCGACGCGCTCAGCCAGGCCATCCAGCTTCGCACGCCAGCCTCGCTGCGCGCCGGGCGTACACCGCAGTTCAAGGACGTCGCGGGTGGAGTACCGGGCGATGAGCTCGCGCGGTGAGCCCTCGGCGACAATCAGCCCGTGGTCCATCACGACGAGGCGGTCGCACAGCTGCTCAGCCTCGTCCATGTAATGCGTGGTGATGATCAGCGTGACGCCTTGCTGCTTGAGCCGGAACAGCCGGTCCCACAGCAGGTGACGGGCCTGCGGGTCCAGACCGGTGGTCGGCTCGTCGAGCAGCATCAGCTCCGGTGAGTTGACCAGCGACCGCGCAATGGTCAGTCGCCGCTTCATGCCGCCGGACAGCTGCTCAACCGGGCCGGCGGCCCGCTCGGTGAGCTGCACGAAGTCCAGCAGCTCGACGACTTTGGCCCGCACAGCGGCCCGGGACATACCGAAGTAGCGGCCGTAGACGTGCAGGTTGTCCCGCACCGAGAGCTCGACGTCCAGGTTGTCCTGCTGCGGCACCACCCCGAGCCGGGCGCGAATCCGAGGGCCATCGGCATCCGGGTCCATCCCGAGCACCTGAAGCTCACCGGCACTGCGCGGGGACACGCACCCGATCATGCGCATGGTGGAGGACTTGCCGGCTCCGTTGGGTCCCAGGAAACCGAACACCTCGCCAGCCCGAACGTCGAGGTCGATGCCCCGGACTGCCTCGTGCACACCGAAGCGCTTGCACAAGGCACGCGCCCGCACGAGCGAATCAGACACAGCCCGATGCCCCAGGTTCAATAAGCGAGCTTCTCGGCGAGCGTCTCGTAATCGAATTGCTCGTCATCGCCGAACCACAGTGCGACTTCATATTTTGCTTCCACGGAGTTCCCCGAGGCATGAACCAGGTTGATGATCGCTTTGCCGCTGAGCTGGGACGACGCTTTGGTCTGATGCGCGAAGTCACCTCGGATGGTTCCCGGGAGCGCCTCGTTGGGATACGTGCCGCCGATGATGGTGCGCACCTTGCGCACGGCGTCCACGCCTTCGAGCGCGAGCGCGATCACCGGGCCGGTCTGCATGAATTCCGCGGTGGTGCGGTAAATGTCCGCACCCAAACGCTCTTCAAGATCGAAATAGTGCTGACGGGTGAACTCCGCGTCCAGATGCTTCATCTTCACGCCAACTACTTTGAGGAGTGCGTCCTCGAATCGAGCGACAATCCGTCCCATGAGTCCCCGGGCGACGGCGTCGGGTTTCAACAGAACAAGAGTGCGCTCGACACCCACGTCGGGCAAGTTAACCATTGTCTTCCTTCCGATCACGTTCCTGACGATCACGTCCGCGACTAGCGCAGTCCGCGCGCACCCGCCACGGCCCATCGCACGTACAGTAGGTAGCCCCAGACGAGCATAAACAGCAAGCCCAGCACGCCCAGCGCGGGGTGGGCAAACCAGCCGACAACCATCGCTACCTGCAGCGCCACGCCCAACCCCCAACCCCACGGGCGGCGCTGCACGCAGGCGGCGGCGACCATCGCCAGCGCCAGCGCGGCGGTGTACCAGCCGGCCAGCCCACCCAGACCGCCGCCGCCGAGCCGACTGATGACGAGCAGGGCCAGCCCGACGACGATCGCCTCCATCACCAGGGTTCCGGCAAAGATGCCGGACAAGCCGCGCAGCGGATCCACCGGGGCCAGCGGCTCGCTCACCCCGATTCCCGGCCGAACACGGTGCGCGCCTCGCCGACCATCGCCATCGACCCAGTGATCACAACCGCGGCATCCGCAACGTGCTCGGAGTCCGGATCGAGTTCCGCGGCCGACGCCAGAGCTGTGTCGATCGCGTCGGACAAACAGCGTCGCACCCGCAGCCGAGACTCGCCGAAAACCTGCCGGGCCACCACGGCGAGGTCTGCACTGTCCATCGCGCGCGGCGAGCTGCTGGCGGTGACCACGACGTCGTCAACCACCGGCTCCAGCTCCGCGAGGATGCCGTGCGCGTCCTTGTCGCGCATCACCCCGACCACCGCGATCAGCCTGCGGAAACTGAAATCCGCACGCAGGGCGCTGGCCAGGGCGCGCGCGCCGTGCGGATTGTGCGCACCGTCAAGAATGACCGAGGGCCCCGTGCGGACCCGCTCCAACCGTCCGGGGGCGGTCACCGCGGCAAAGGCGTCGCGCACCGCGTCGATGTCCAGCGACCGGCTAGCACCCGCGCCGAAGAACGCCTCGGCGGCGGCCAGCGCAAGCGCGGCGTTGCGCGACTGGTGGGAACCATGCAGCGGAAGGAAGACCTCGTCGTACACCCCACCGAGACCCTGCAATCTCAGCCACTGCCCATCACCGGTGGCCGCACGGTGCAGCACACCGAACTCCATGCCCTCACGCGCCACGGTCGCGTCCATCTCAACGCTGCGAGCCGCGATCACCCGGGCCACCTCCGGCGGTTGCTTCGCGAGCACCACCACTGAGCCGGGCTTGATGATCCCGGCCTTTTCCGCGGCGATGCCGGCGATGTCACTGCCCAGGTACTCGACGTGATCGACGGCGATGGGAGTGATCGCCGCCACCGCGCCGTCGACGACATTGGTGGCATCCCAGCTCCCACCGAGGCCAACCTCCACAACAGCGGCCTCCACCGGAGCGTCCGCGAAGGCCGCGAGCGCCATCCCGGTCAGCACCTCGAACTTGCTCATGGGCACCGGCGATCCGCCGTCGACCAGGGTCACGTACGGCTCAATGTCGTGGTAGGCCTCGGCGTAGTGCTCTGGGCCGATCGGCACCCCGTCCAGGCTGATCCGCTCGGTGACGCACTGCAGGTGCGGGCTGGTGTAACGGCCCACCCGCAGGCCGATCCGGGAGAGCAGAGCATCCAGCATCCGGGCCACCGAGGTCTTGCCGTTGGTGCCAGCGACGTGCACCACCGGGTAGGCATGCTGCGGCGAGCCGAGCAGATCGACCAGAGCCGCGATCCGGGTCAGCGACGGCTCGATCCGGCTCTCCGGCCACCGGAGGTCCAGCTGGGCCTCGACTGCCTGGAACGCGGCCAGCTCGGCGCCCCCGCTACGAACCGAGGGCTGAGTCACGCTCAGGCCGACTTCTCGCGGCGTTCTCGGCGGGTTGGTTGGCGGGTCACAATGGTCGGGTTCACATTTTCCCGCACGGTCTGCTCCGTGATGACCACCTTCGCCACATCGGTTCGGCTGGGGATGTCGTACATCACCGGCAGCAGCACCTCCTCCATGATGGCGCGCAGCCCCCGGGCGCCGGTACCGCGGAGGACGGCCTGATCGGCGATCGCCTCCAACGCGGTACCAGTGAACTCCAGTTCCACTCCGTCCATCTCGAAGAGCTTGCAGTATTGCTTCGACAAAGCGTTGCGGGGCGCGGTGAGGATCTGCACCAGCGAACACTTGTCCAGATTCGTCACACTGGCGATCACTGGAAGCCGACCGATGAATTCCGGGATCAGCCCAAATTTGATGAGATCTTCCGGCATGACGTGACTGAACACGTCGGAATTGTCGATCTCGGTCTTCGACCGCAACTCAGCGCCGAAGCCCAGCCCCCGCCTGCCGATCCGATCATCGATGATCTTGTCCAGGCCGGCGAACGCGCCGGCCACGATGAACAGGACGTTCGTCGTGTCAATCTGGATGAACTCCTGGTGCGGGTGCTTGCGGCCGCCCTGCGGCGGAACGCTGGCGGTGGTGCCTTCCAGGATCTTCAGCAGGGCCTGCTGGACACCTTCGCCGGAGACATCCCTGGTGATCGACGGGTTCTCCGACTTGCGAGCGATCTTGTCAACCTCATCGATGTAGATGATGCCGGTCTCGGCGCGTTTGACGTCATAATCCGCGGCCTGAATGAGCTTGAGCAGGATGTTCTCCACGTCCTCGCCGACGTAGCCGGCTTCGGTGAGGGCGGTCGCGTCAGCGATGGCGAACGGGACATTGAGCAGCTTCGCCAAGGTCTGTGCCAGGTAGGTCTTCCCGCACCCGGTGGGACCGAGCATCAGGATGTTCGACTTGGCGAGTTCGATATCGTCGTCGCGACCCTTCTCGCCGGCCTGAATACGTTTGTAATGATTGTAGACAGCAACCGACAACGTGCGTTTGGCGTCGTCCTGGCCGATGACGTACGCCTCAAGGAAGTCGTGAATCTCGCTGGGCTTGGGAAGTTCGTCGAGTTTGACGTCACCCGCTTCGACCAGCTCTTCCTCAATGATCTCGTTGCAGAGGTCGATGCACTCGTCACAGATGTACACGCCGGGTCCGGCGATGAGCTTCTTGACCTGCTTTTGACTCTTCCCGCAGAAGGAACACTTCAACAGGTCGCCGCCATCACCGATCCGTGCCATGGGCGCTGGCCTCTCGTCCTTCCCGGCGCGTGGTGTGCAGGCGCCTGGCTGCCTGTGTGCTTGACGGTACCCGTCCGACCCCGCCGCGCGGGAGGATTAGTTTCCCTGACATTGACCGGCTGACGCGCCCACGCTGCTCGCTCGGCGTGTCAGCCAACCCACGGTCAGAGTCTGACTGCGGAGAGCTTCCGGATCTGGGTGATGTCGTCAACGATCCCGTACGCCTTGGCCTCAGCGGCGGTCAAGAACTTGTCCCGGTCGATGTCGGAGCGGATGCGCTCCACGGTCTGACCGGTGTGGTGCGCCAGCGTCGCCTCCATCATGCGGCGCATGCGCTGGATCTCGGCGGCCTGAATCTCCAGGTCCGAGACCTGACCGTAGGAACCTTCCATAGCCGGCTGGTGGATGAGAATTTGGGCGTTGGGCACCGCCATCCGCTTGCCCGCTGTGCCCGCAGCGAGCAGCACCGCAGCAGCCGAGGCTGCCTGGCCGAGACAGACCGTCTGGATTTCCGGCCGGACGAACTGCATCGTGTCATAGATCGCCGTCATCGCGGTGAACGACCCGCCCGGTGAATTGATGTACATGATGATGTCACGGTCGGGGTCCGTCGACTCCAGCACGAGCAGCTGCGCCATCACATCGTTGGCGGACACGTCATCGATCTGCACGCCGAGGAAGATGATGCGCTCCTCGAACAGCTTGGTGTAGGGGTTGGACTCCTTGACCCCATAACTGGTGCGTTCAACGAACGAGGGCAGGACATATCGCGCCTGTGGCATCCGGTCGTGGGGCATCCGGTCGTGCGGCACAGCGCCTCCCAGCAGGTGATTCATCGGGGCTCCTCGAAGCTCAGCGACTCGAGTTGGGCAGCGAGTTGGCGCGGGTCAGGACGTGGTCAACGAAGCCGTAATCACGGGCCTCTTCCGCGGTGAACCAGCGGTCGCGGTCGGCATCGATCATGATGCGCTCCACCGACTGGCCGGTCTGCTCAGCGGTGAGCTCGGCCATTTCGCGCTTGTGCTTGACCAGCATGTCCGCCTGGATGGCGATATCGGCCGCGGTACCGCTGATGCCGGAGGACGGCTGGTGCATGAGGATCCTGGCGTGCGGCAGAGCGTAGCGCTTGCCCCGCGCACCCGCAGAGAGCAGGAACTGCCCCATCGAGGCGGCCAGGCCCATCGCATAGGTCGCCACGTCGGGTTCGACCAGCTGCATGGTGTCGTAGATGGCCATTCCAGCAGTCACCGAGCCGCCCGGCGAGTTGATGTAGAGCCGGATGTCCTGCTCGGGAGCCTCCGCGGACAGCAACAAGAGCTGAGCGCAGATCTGGTTGGCGATGTTCTCCTCGACCTGGGATCCGAGCACGATGATGCGCTCGCGCAGCAGTCGCTCATAAACCGAGTCGCCCAGGTTGAGACCAGCCGTGGCGGCCCGCATCGCGGGGGCGTCCCGCGGCGGCACGGCCGAAGCGATGTGGTCGGTGCTCACGTGTGCCTGCCTTCTGTGATCCGGACTAGAGACCCGGACTGACGACGCTGTGGGTACTGCCGACCCTAACGAAGGCGGGGGCCGACTACTTCCTGCCGCGCCCCCAGTTCGCTCAGAGCGTTACGCCAGCCGCCGCGCCGGGACACCCCCGGACTACTCCGGGGTCGCCGAGTCGTCCAAGGCGTCGAGGTCGACGGTGTTGCCGGAGCCGTCGGTGACCGTGGCCTGGCGCACCACGGTGTCCAGCGCCTTGACGCGACGCACGTTGGCCGACATGACACGCAGCTCGCCCGATTCCTGAGCCCGCTGGAGGTACTCGGCGGGGCTGATGCCGTGGCGCTGCGCCTGGTACATGATGCGCTCGCTGAGTTCGTCGGAACTGACCGAGAGCTGCTGCGCGTCGGCGATCGCGTCGAGCAGGAGATTGGTCTTGACCGTCTCCCGGGCACCCGTGCGCAGGTCGGCCTCGAACTCCTCCTCGGTCTGGCCCCGCTGCTCCAGCCACTGGCCAAGGCGGTTCTTGTCGTGCTCGAAGGTGCGCAAGGCGTCATGCAGGCGCGACTCGAACTCGGAATCGACGATCGACTCCGGCAGCGGGACCTCGGTGGCGGCAAGCAACGCCTGGAGTACCTGGTCCCGGGCCTGGGTGCTCTGCCGCAGCACCTTGTCCCGGCGCAGCCGGGTGCGCAGATCGGCGCGGAATTCCTCAACCGTGTCGAATTCGCTGGCGATCTGGGCGAACTCGTCATCGACCTCGGGCAGCTCTCGCTCCTTCACCGCCTGGATCGTCACCGTCACCTCGGCCGGGCGCCCGGCATGCTCCCCGGCGGCGACCACGGTGGTGACCACACGCTCGTCACCCTGCGCGGCCCCCAGCAGCGCGTCGTCGATGCCCTCAATGAAACCGCCGGAGCCGATCTGGTACGAGAAGTCGGTGGTCGCCAGCTCCGCGACTTCTTCGCCGTCGACGGTGGCCGACAGGTCAATCGCGACGATGTCACCCTGCGCCGCGGGGCGCTCGACCACGGTGACAGTGCCGAAGCGTCCGCGCAGTCCGTCAAGCGTCTGGTCCACGTCGGTGTCGGTCACCTCAACACCCTCGACGGACACCGCAATCTCGGCGAACGACGGCATCTCGATCTCCGGCCGGACGTCAACCTCGGCGGTGAACGCGAGGTGGTCCCCGTCCTCGATCTTCGTGATCTCGATCTCCGGACGGCCGAGCGGGTGAACCTCGCCAGCGGAGACAATCTCGGCCCACTTCGCCGACACCGCCCCGTTGACCACCTCCTCGAGCACCGCGCTGCGGCCCACCCGCATCTCCAAGATGCGGGCCGGCGCTTTGCCCGGCCGGAATCCCTTGATCTGCACCTGCTGACCGATCTTCTGGTAAGCGCGGTCGAAGTCCGGCTTCAACTCGTCGAACGGCACCTCAACATTGATCTTCACCCGCGTCGGGCTGAGCTGTTCGACGGTGCTCTTCACGGAGTACTCCTCGAGGAAAGGGGGGAACGCGCCGGCTGAGCCGTCGCCGCGGGACACAAGATGCGAGCCGAGTGTAGGCGAGTTCGCGGATCAGCCCGCTGGCGGCGCCGCAGCGGGCGAGGGCGTCCCCCTGCGGTGCCCGACCAGAGCCGTCGCGATGCATTGCGCCCTGTCGCGTGGCGCCATGTCGGGGTGGCGGGATTCGAACCCACGGCCCCTCGCTCCCAAAGCCACGGCAGGCCGTGTGCAGTCGTGTGAGGAAGTTAGCTCACCTGGACCGACGCGGTGACGGAGGTTGCCTTGGATGGCTGCCGTGGTCAGTCGTTGCTACACGGCTGCTACACGGTCGATCGCGGCGATGTCTACGGCTACGGACTACCTGCTGGGCGAGGCTAGCCGTGCGTAGACGGCGCGGACCAGGCGCGGGACCTGGTGTCGTGCTGTCTGAGGAAGTGGGATCAGGAGGCGCACCCGCCTCCTGAGTGGACGGCCGAGGGCTGGTGTTGCGAGCACCTGCCCACGGCCTTGATCGCCAACCCTGGTTAGAAGGGGTGGAAACCCGATGGCAGACCCTACGCAGTTCGACCCGGACCGCCTGCGGGTGGCTCTGGACCACGGTGAAGTGGTGGAGCTGGATGGCGGCACGCTGGTCCTCGACGGGCGGGAATCCCCGAGCGTGGTGCTCCGGCTTGCGCCCTGGCGCGCCCGGTCGGTGGCCAGGGCGTTAGAGGAGTGGTCGTCGGTGTCGCGGATCTTCCACCGCCCGGGCCGGCCGCCCCTGGATGAGCTGTACCTGTCGCGGACGCTGGAACTGGCCGCGTCCGCGCTGGGTGATGGCGACGAGCCGATCCTGCGGTCCCCTCGCGGCACCCGCGCCATTCCCAACCGGCAGCGCTTGGCCGCTGTGGCGGTTCTCGGCGAGCGTGAGGCGCAGTTGTCGGCGGTGCAGCGCCTGGCCCTGGTCGACGCCGCCGCATGGTGGCTCTCGGAACCCAACGGTGGCGAGGAACTCGCCTACGCCCTGCTGGCCGCGACGTGTTCGGCGGAGGTCACCACGGAACACGTCTACCTCGCCCTGATCACTCCGTCCGACGAACCAGGCGATTAAGGCGAGGGCCTTTCCTCGTAACGGTTGGTTCCGCGCCGACCCAACCGCGCGTCTGTTCGGCCCGACCACAACAAGCTCGGCGACCCCACGTGAGGACCAACGCTTTTCCCTTCAAGTGAGGCGATCCCGGAGATGTCTGTCGGGGTGCGGGGCGGCGAGCGCCTACGACTGGCTCCGACCAGTGTCCGGCTCGGCATCAGGACCGTGGTCCCCTGTTGGCCATACGAGCACGCTGCGACCAACCACGGCCCGCTGGGACGCGCGCTCCGCGGGGTTTCAGGTCGGCGCAGGACTCAACCTGTGGCCTAGCGATTACCAGAAGCTATCACCGGGCAGTGCTGGTTATGACTGGAGATTCTCCTTGGCCAGCGTAGACGCCTCCGGTTGGTGTGTGCTGGTGCTGGATATTGGCGCCTGTTCGGGGTAGATAAAGGGTGGAGGTGATCATGGTGGCCGTCTTGCGGGCGGCGAGTGTGGAAGTGGTCGGAGAGCAGCCGGTTCGCGCCTTGGGTTGTCGGTAAGGTGGTGAGGATGCGCATGGCCGACGTTCCCTCCGTGGAGGTTTCCCTCACTGTGGCCGCCCCGCCGGAGCGGGTCTGGGTGCTGGCCAGTGACGTCACTCGTGTGGGTGATTGGGGTGCTGAGTGTGTGGGGGCCGAGTGGGTGGATGGGGTTGAGGGCCCTGCGGTCGGGGCCCGTTTCGTCGGTCACCAGGTCCGGGAGGGCCGGGAGTGGCAGACCATCTCGGTGGTTATTGAGTCGGAGCTTGGTGTCAGCTTCGCCTGGGCGGTGGGGGATCCGGCGAGCGCTTCCGCCACCTGGCGGTATCAGCTGGCTTCCGACGGAGGCGGTGGTACGGTCGTGCGCTACCGGCTTGTCATGGGCCCCGGCTCCTCCGGTCTGACGGCTGTGATCGCGGAGATGCCCGACTGTGAAGAGAGCATCATCGCCCACCGCCTCACGGAGCATCAACGGAACATGACCGCGACGCTGGAGGCCATCAAACGGGCGGCTGAGCGGGGTTGACGCCCTGCGGTTCGCGCCCGTTGGACCATGTCCGCACCGTCGTGCCCGTGGTGGTAACTGGATCTTCGTTGGCGCGCTGGCGCACCCGGTCAGACTGCTCTGCGCGGCACATGCATACAAGCGTAGGCAACCTCCGTTGCTGATCACACGGCTTCCGACCTCGGTCCTGTGGTCTGAGGACGACACGAACTTGATCCGGCTTACAGGCCAGCTCGTCCGCCCCGCAACCCGGCACCAGCGCCGGAAGAGAGAGGAACTGGCATTGAGCAGGGGAAATGCTCTCGGTGGTTCTTCGTGGTTCTCAGTGCTCCCCGACGTTCGACGGCCCCACGACGGCCCAGAGATCCGCTGCGGATCGCCAGTTTGGAAGATCGGGCCAGCGATCAAGGCATTGACCTGGGTTGATGCTGATCTGCGGGTACCCGGCTGCAGGTGACACAAGTGGCCATTGTTGACCATTGGTGACCGTGAGAAGGGGCACGCGGAGGGCACACCCTGCTGAAGCCGCAGCTGTATCCTGCGAACCACTACGTCGATGGAGTTGATCACTGGCATGCGGGCGTCAAGGCAGGGGCAAGTCGGTGGTGCCGGAGTTAGCGAAGTATCGGCGGCGTTTGAGCGGCTCGGTTGGGGCGTTGCGGAGAACGCTCGCCACGATCTTGGTACGGACTTGTTCGTCCTAGCACGCGATGAGCGGTTGTTCGACCTGGGGCTTGTCGTTGGCGTTCAGGTGAAGGCCGGGGAAAGCTACTTTGGGGAACCCGTGCGCAACCTGGACGGTGGGCTGGATGGCTGGTGGTTCCGTGACGACGATCGTTCCCACATCGACGCCTGGGTGTCGCACGGCTCGCCTCACCTGATCGTGCTACATGACCTGAACACCCGCACGTCCTACTGGAGGCATGTGACGGCAGACGTCGTCACATCTACGGGCAAGGGTGCAAAAGTGTTCGTGCCAATTGCGAACACGGTGGACGCTGGCCACCGCGAGGCTTTGCTCAGCGTAGCGGCGACTGCCCTGCCGAAGCAGGAATGGGAGGGCAGCGCCTGGACAGGTGCGGCTTCCCTGCTCCCACGAAACATGTTGCGCCACGCGCTTGTGGTCCCCCGGCTTCTCGCGCCGCATCCAAACGCCGGTCGCGGTATGGCCCTAACCCCGGAGCAGGCAGTCGCACTTCTCGTGCAGGGTCGGGTGCGCGACCTCGCCGAGTTCGCAGCCGCGCATGCCGACGTGCCGTCGCTTACCGAGGCGATGGAGTCACCGCGTTGGTCTTGGCGCTTCGTTGGCGCGCTGGCCCACCGCCTTACCACTGGAGAAATTGACGAGCTGCTTTCGCTGAGAGACGAAGCGCCTGCCCCGGCCGAGCGTGCCGCCTCAACCGTGACCGGAGCCGCCGCGCTGTTAGAAGTAGGCAGAACGGACGAGGCTATCCTCCTGCTTGAAGCGGCGCTGGCCTGCGACGAGGCCGAACCAGTTGATCATGCCTGGCTGACGGTGCAGCACGCTCGGGCATGCGCCGAGGTAGGGCGTATGCCCGAGGCACGCGCTGAGGCAGCCAAAGTCCAGGCAATTCGAGTGACCAGTCCTGGCGACGTGACAGCAACTGCGATCGCCGGAGTCGCTGCGGTGCTGCTATTCAACACCTCGGCGTGGGGACAACGGGACGTGGCAGACGTGATCACGGGCATGGACACCGCCGCAGCCTGGTGGCGCACGCAGACGATGTCGTCAGGGCTAGCGGCTCTAACGAGGCGCACGTTTGAGGCTTGGTCACGGAATACCGCTGGGATCATAGCCAGGGGCGGGGACGAGGGGGTGAACGATCGGCTGTTCGCAGCGTCGCAGACCGCGAATTACCTCGGCGACCAAAGTGCCTGGTGCCAGCTGTCCGGTCTACTTGGCCAGGACATGCTGTTGCGGCTCGGCCGCAACGCCGATCGAATCGAACTACGCCACGGACTGAATACGCTGCGTCTGGCCGGCGACGAGGATGTACTCAAGCTCGCAGTGCGACAGCTAGTCGCCAACGGCCCTACGATTGCGGTCACCCTCGCGGCTGCCGATGTCCGCCTTGACGAGTCCACCCGAACTACTGCGCTATCGGATCTTACTCTGTTGCAATATGGTGGAGATGTCCTCGACGAGGTAACGGCGAACCGCTCCGTAATGTGGTTACTCGCCACACTGAACGATCCATCGGCGTTCGTCGCGAGGACGAGCCCGTCCTATCTGCTCGACGCCCGGCTAGTGGAGACGCTCGCCGCCGTTGTGCCTGCCGCCTCCTCCATCAGCAGGCGTGCCGTTGTTGATTATCTGGCGGTTCTCCCCGGCCAGGAAGATCAGTTCCTCGCGAGTCGGTGGTCACGAGTTGTGCGCGCGATGCCCGGCGATACGTGGGATGAGGAGGCAGCATTGAGCCTCGTGCAGGCAGCTGACGCCCACCATGAAGACCTACACCTGTCGCTGCTCGAAGTGGTAGCCCGGTATGACGCACAAGCCAGGGCGCGGCTCGTCGAAAAGGCTAATTGCGGCTCGCTGGACGCGCTCGCCGCACTAGGCGACGTGCGGACGCTATCCACTGGGGTAGTGACCAACTTAATCAACAAGTTGACCACGCGCGTCGACCAACAAGTCCGCGATGCGCAGGCGGGGTCGTACAGACTCGGCGGGTGCGACGTCGGTCGCAATCTCGCTCTACTCAACACTTGGCATCCCGGCGTTGCTAGCTGGGACCCCCTATTCAGCCTTCTAGAGGAAGAGTCCGTCGCCGGGGGCCACAAGGTAGGCGCTCTGCTACTCCTCGCGTCCGTGACCGAACACCTCCACGGCGATGTACGGTCACGACTGAAGACAATTGCGTTGGCCATCGCCGGCCAGCCCCCGTCTGTACACCTTGTATCGCTTGTCGATGAACGCGACGCAACGGGGGCAGCGACCGAGCTCGCCGTGGCACTAGGCGCACTTGACGAAGATACGATCGCCCACCAGCTCGTTGCCTTTCTTGCCCAGGACTTAGCCCACCGAAAATGGGCAGCCCGGCTCGCCTGTCGCCTCAATCGGCCAGAGACCATAGGAGTTCTTGTGGCCCTGTCACAGGACCTAGAACCCGCAGTCCGAGCCGCAGCCGCTGGGGGACTAGCGTTCCTGGTCGCGGCTGAGTGTGGCAGCGCCATTGCTGTGAACAGTTTGCAGCGCTGCCTCCGCGACCCAGGGACCGCAGTACCCAGGAGCGTTGTGACTACCCTTGCGAAGACGTCTACCCGCAGCCTTGTCGCCTACGAGGCGCTCACCCGTCTGTGCGGCCACGCATCCGCGTATGTACGGGCAACGGCCGCGAGCGCCGTGACACCGGGGAAGCGTGTCGCTGATCGATCCACCTCTGGGTTATGAGGCGAACGGGAACCGTCTCACCGGTCCCTGGGAGTCCCGGCTGACGCACGCTGACCTGCGGCTCGAGGTGATCGAGTCCCACGGGGTCCAGCTCTCGCGACCTGGCCCGAGGTGTCCTTACTACCGTTATTACTACCGCTGCAGTCTACGCGGCTTCTAGGTCTGCCTCGCTTAAGGACCGACCTGAGTGGGATTTCGCGGCACGGGTGCGGTCGCCTGGTGCCGTCTTATGCCATCTGCGGCAGGTGGGTGTAACGCGTTGCGCCTAGTCTCTCCAACGTGCAGATCCGGGTACCGAGCACCGAGGAACGGCTCAAATGGGCAGCTGTCCAGGCTGCCTCGTGGCGAGAGTGGACCAAGGTGTTCCGGCCCGTGGAGGAAGGTAGCAGCCTTGCAGCTGATGACCGCGTTTATCCGCGGGCTCCCATCAGCCACGCTGTGTGGCAGTGTATGACGCACAATGTTGATCATCTGGACCGCGAAAGCGCAATAGTAACGATGGTTACGACGATGATCCCGCAAGATATTACAGCTGGGACAGCACGGTCCCTAACCGAGATGGTCTTCGGAAGGTCACGTTCTGGTTCTTTGGGACAGAGACTCGGCAGTGCATTCTTCTTGAGAAACATTGGCAAGAGCACAGAGGACCTGCTTGAGCTGCCGCAAGAGAGGGATAGTGAGATGTCGAGCGAGTCAAAAGATCAACCGCAAGCTCCACGGGCGGGCGAGTGGCAGCAAGCAGTCTGGACTGACTGGCAATCGTGGACCTCGATTGAGAATTCCCTGCATGATCGCCAACTCGCAGGATTCGCGGAAGCTGTTCAAGATCTACTCCACTGGCAGCTCGATCGCGGGACAGATGCGCGCTCGGTGATCGAGCAGCTCGGGCCAACGTTGACCGACTGCGATCGCTTGGCCTTCGACAGTGACGCCGAAGCGCTCGCGTATGCGTTATGGCATCTAAGTGATCGATATGGGCTTGGTGTCATAGGGTGAACGCACCACCGGGAATGATACCCTATCGCTCGCCCGGTTAGCAAACAGAAGGAGTCATCGTCAGTGCAGGGTGCGGAAATCGTTGCCGAGGAACGAGAAGTCATCTCT